>NZ_JAUSPP010000040.1:0-4453 GCF_030656585.1 Rhodonellum sp. | reverse complement strand
CCTACCATCCATTTGTCTTCCTGGAGGTCGATTTGCCAATTAAAATCAAGATTTTTTTCCTCTGCTTTCAGGGCAAAAAAGCTCTGAATAGTCAAAAAAAGCTTCTTGGGATCAAATGGCTCTTTTTCAATATGGATTTTTCCAGCTTCCAGTTTTGAAAAATCCAATATATCATTCACGATCGCCATCAGGGTTTCGGACGCAAAACCGATCATTTGCACAAACTCCTGCTGGTTGGGGTTCAGATCCGTTTTAAAAAGGGCATTTTGGAAGCCCTGGATTGCATGGAGGGGGTTTCTGATCTCATGGCTCATATTCGCCAAAAAGTCCTGCTTGGCTTTTGCCAGATGATCGGAGTGTTTTTTGGCGTTCTCAAGCCTTTTTCTGTAGGAATTTGCCTGTCGAACTTCCTTCAATATGCTGTAAACAAACCCCAATGAACCAATGACACCCAAAAAAACCAAAAATGCCAAAATGAAAGAAACATTGGTAGTCATTTTATAAGCGGATTGATTTTTCTCCTTATAATCTACCAAAAGGTTTTGTTGAATACCCGTAATCAGGGTTTGTATTTCCGAAAAAATCTCCTTGTTCTTTTCCAACAGGCTTGCCTGCAGATTGGCGAAGTTGCCTTTTAATTGCTGCTCATCCCTATAAATTTTGGTAACAAAGTCTTTCAAGGGGATCAATATCGAATCAGCACGGGATTTCTGGACTCCTTTGGCCACCAAATTTTGCTTAACAGCCTCCAAGTCATCGATCCCCTGAAACTTTGCTTCCTTTTCCCCTAAGTCCGGATTCTCGATCTGAATAGCTTTCTTAGGTTTTTGTTGGTCCAACTTTGGGGCATGTTCGGCAAAAAAATCTCGCTCCTTTATTTTACCCAAAAACTCAAGCTCAATTGATTGCCTTTGCCTTTGAATTTTGGTCTCAATGCTTTTGAGTGCTTTTTGTCCAGAATTTTTGTTGGAGAGATTGTTGTTGATTTCCTCCAAACCAGCATAACCAACGAGCAATTCCCTGACATTATGGTTTATTTTATCAAAACTCTCCATTTCTGCTGTTTCTTCAGCATTTTGGCTCAGCCAATCCAACCTAGCAATGATTCGGTCCAATGCTTTCTTAAAAACAGAATCCTTGTCGGTCAGTCTATCTTCACGGGAAATATCCAGCAAATGGACATCTGACATCAATCCATTCAACTGCCTAAGTTTTTCATTGGGTTCCGATAGATTTTCAACCGTCTCCAAAAGATTGCGAATACTGAAAAAGGTGACCAAACTTACGCTGATCACTAAAAATATTGCTAGAAAAAATCCAATTTTTACTTTTCCTCCCACTTCAATCCTTGCTTTAGGTTTTTAAATTCTTCGCTTCAATCCATCAACTTCACAATTATTATTCCAAGCTGGGTTATGCTTCAACAAATATAGACATAAGTCTATTGTAATGAACTCCTTAGACTGTCTTGATTTCCAAAAAAGGCACCCATTCTTCTGCGTTTCTTTCCGCATATTCAGTCAAAAAATAAGAAAGGGAAGGCCTGAAAGGGTGGTTTTTTAGCATCAATCCCACTTGCTCGGGTGTTTTGTCCCCTTTTTGGACATTGCACCTGTGGCAAGCTGTAATTAAATTACTCCAATTCGTGGCACCTCCTTTAGAGCGGGGAACGACATGGTCGATGGTAAGGTGCTTTTTGGAACCACAGTATTGACATTCTCCCTTATCCCTTTTGAAGAGATTGTTCCTGTTCAAAAGAACTCCTCTGTAGGGGATGTTTTTATACTCATTGAGCCGAATTACGGCAGGGTACTTGAAAACCCGATCGACGGTTCTGATCGCAAAATGATCATAATAACTCAGGCAAATCACCTTATCCAAAAAAGTCAAAACAAGTGCTTTCTGAACCGTCACAACAGCTACAGGGGAGTGATCCATATTCAATACCAACACACGTTTTTCCATAATAAAGTTAATTTTAACCCAACCACAAAAACCTAATGTATAATAAAATTGTTTCAGTAGGCTAGTTTTCCAAGCTCTCTTTTCGCATCTTTTTCCTTGATATCCTGTCTTTTGTCATGGGTCTTTTTACCACGAGCCAAAGCAATCTCCATTTTGGCGAGTCCTTGGTCATTGATAAATATACGGATGGGTATAATCGAAAGCCCTTTTTCTGCAAATTTACTCTCCAATTTATCAAGTTCTTTTCTACTTAACAACAGCTTTCGCTCGCGAACCGCTTCATGGTTGAAACTAGCAGCCATGGAATAGGGTGCAATGTGCATTTGTCGGATGAAAAGTTCTTCACTCTTGAAAAAGCAAAATGCCTCAGTAAGCGAAACCTTTCCCTCCCTGATGGATTTGATTTCGGTTCCACGCAATACCAACCCGGCGACGTAGGTATCCACAAACTCAAATTCAAAGCTTGCTTTTTTATTCTTGATGTTTATTTTTTTTTCGAATCTATTGATCTTCGCCATTTTTTTCTTTGAATTCATTTAATAATATACCGCTCCATCAGGAGCCAGCCCTACCTGAGAATGCGCAATGGACACCATCGCCCTACCTCCCAAAGGGTATTCCAAATCAGATCTTCATCCTTGCATCCGGCACCACATCCATGCCACAGAATTCACCTTTCAGGAATTTATAATGGGCAGCCATCGCTATCATCGCTGCATTGTCAGTGCAGTATTCCAATTTTGGGATATAAACGTTCCATCCCAGTTTTTCTGCTGTCAAGCCAAGCTCTTTTCTCAAACCAGAGTTTGCCGAAACTCCACCGGCAATCGCTATTTCTTTGATATTGTGCTCCTTTGCTGCTTTTTTGAGTTTCAACAATAATGTCTTGATCAGGGTATACTGCACAGAAGCACAAATATCGGCCAGGTTTTGTTCCACAAAGTCTGGATTTTTCTTAAGATTGTCCCTTAAAAAATAAAGGATTGCGGTTTTGATTCCACTGAAGGAGAATTTCAGTCCCGGCATGTCCGCAACTGGAAAGGAGTAAGCCAAAGGATTTCCCTCTTGGGCATATTTATCCAAAAAAGGTCCGCCTGGATATGGCAAACCCAATAATTTGGCAGTCTTGTCAAAGGCCTCCCCCACAGCATCGTCGGTGGTTTCTCCTATTACTTCCATATCCAAATGGTCCCGTACCAAGACCAATTGCGTATGGCCGCCACTTACCGTCATACAAATAAACGGGAAGTTGGGTTTTGGGTCATCAATGAAGTGGGACAAAATATGGGCCTGCATGTGGTTGACCTCAATCAAAGGAATATCCAACATGAAGGCAAAGGATTTGGCAAAGGAAACGCCCACCATCAATGAGCCCATCAATCCTGGGCCTTTTGTAAATGCCACGGCGGACAGCTCTTTTTTGTCAATACCCGAAGAGATCATCGCCTCGTGGATGACCGGAATCAAATGTTGCTGATGTGCCCTAGATGCCAGTTCAGGAACTACCCCCCCATATTTTTCGTGTACAGATTGCGTGGCCACAATATTATTGAGTATTTTGCCATTAGATATTACAGACGCCGAAGTTTCATCGCAGGATGACTCAATGGCCAGTATCGTTACCTTCATTATTTTTACCCGTTGGAAAAGAAGTCGAAAGTTACAGAAATTTTACTTAAAGCCTTTAAGGTACTTTTAAGGCTCACTCTTTTATTGATTTTCGGGGTTGTTTTGATTGCTGGTTTATTACAAATCCCCTCCATCCAAACCAAAGTCAGTAAATTGCTTACGGATTATATCAGCGACAATACGGGCTTTAGAACAAGCATTTCCAAGGTCCAAATCAGGTGGTGGGATGCCGTAAGCTTGAAAGATGTAACCATTTATGACCAGAAGGATAGTCTGATGGCAAATCTGGAGGAGGTATTCATTGATTTCTCGATTGCCGGAATCTTCGACAAAAATAATCCTTCCATAGACCAAATCAAACTCGAAAGAGGGAGCATCAGGCTATTGACCCATCCAGAAGAAAGTAGGATAAACATCTCGGAATTTTTGGTACGGATCAATTCCCTTTTTGTATCTGGCGAAAGGGACCCAAATCGGAAATCGGTAAAATTCAGTATTGGCAATATCTATCTCGAAAATGCCTCTTTGGATATCATCAATTATTCTGCAACACCCGTCACGGAGGGTTTTGATTTCAATCAATTGAATTTCAGAAACTTGATTGCGGATGCTGACGAATTTGAAACAGAAGCGGGAGTATTTTTCATAAAATTAAACTATCTCAGAGGTGAGGAATCAAACTCGGGAATGTTTTTCCAGCAGTTAAAAACAGATTTTACCCTTGCCCCCACCTATATGGAATTTGCCAATCTTTATCTCCGGTCCAATAAAACGGAGATAAAAGATTATCTCAAGTTCAGTTATGAATCCATTGCTTCCTTGTCCAATTTCACTCAGGAAGTCGAGATATTGACCCATT
>NZ_JAUSPP010000035.1:0-12452 GCF_030656585.1 Rhodonellum sp. | reverse complement strand
TGATTTTGGTTCTTTGTCACTTTTGGCTTAGCCCAAAAGTAACCAAAAGGCCAAGAAATTGGAATCCTCCTCCGCCCTTGGCCCACGCCGGCTCGGTCCAATTTCCTCCTCCCCACGTCCGAGGGAAGTTTAGTGGTAATTTCACACCCCTGGCCTCTCTCCCCACAGACCACTCCTTGCCGTTCAATATCCACGAAGCCTGAAGGGCTTCAACCTTGAATAGCCGCGGGTGGAACCCGTGGGAATTGGAATGTCGTGGTTGTTTGTCTTTGGCTAAAGAAAATGATTGAATCCCGAAGGTTTTTCGCCAAAGCAGGTGGATGACATTGATCGCAATTTTTCTTCCTTTGTCCCTTTTTGCTTGATCAAAAAGGAACCAAAAAATCAATGCTGATATCTCTTCTTCAAATTGGGGCGGGTGTTTTTCACAATATTGATTTTCTTCCAATTTGATTTTTGTCTGGCTTCTGAGAGCTAAAAATGAGTGGATCTCACTCGGTGAACCTTCGTGAGCTAACTCATTTTTTTCACGCTCTCCGAATCCTGCCAAAAACCGCAGATATATAGGCCGCCCATTCCTCCGGAGGAAGTTCGGTTTCAGAATATCGTTTCCTCCATTACTCCCCTATTTGCCTGCTCCGGCCCGGTCAAATTTCCTCCTACACACGACCGAAAGATGTTTGGTGGAGAGAATTGCAAATCCTGATTATCTGGGTTACTAGATTGCAAATCTCGACCAGCAAGTAATTCACAATACCCTTTTCCAATTATCTACGCCTTTTTCAATACTTCCCAAATGGAATTCTTTATCAAAGTGCTCCTCACGAAAAAGGGCAGCGCCCTGACATCATTTTATCCATGGGTTTCAACCCTTGGATAAAATGATGTAGAGTGGTCCATCTTCTTTGGCTACGAAAATGATTGACTCCCGAAGATTTTTCGCCAAAGCAGGTTTTGACAGGAGTGGTGATTTTGAATTCTTTCCCAATGGTAAGGAAACATGAAGTACTTATATTTGGCTAAGGAAAAGAATTAAAACCATGAAAATCGAAAAAAAGGAATTGTCACCAGAACAAATGAAAGCCTTGCTTCAAACATTGAAAAGCCGCTTCGAGAAAAATAGGGACCGGCACAAAGGTCTTGACTGGGCCATGGTACAGGAAAAACTGAAGGGCGAGCATTCTGCACAAAAGCTGTGGTCGCTCCATGAAATGGAAGAGACAGGTGGGGAGCCCGATGTGGTCGGTGTTGACAAAAATACGGGTGAATTCATTTTTTTTGATTGTTCGCCGGAAAGTCCAAAGGGCCGAAGGAGTGTTTGTTATGATCGGGAGGGATTGGAGTCCAGGAAGGAACATCCTCCGAAAAACAGCGCTTTGGATATGGCAACTGAAATGGGCATTGAACTGCTGTCGGAAGAGGAGTACCGGATGCTTCAGACTTTGGGGAACTTCGACGCGAAAACCTCAAGTTGGGTAAAAACCCCATCCGATATCAGAGCGCTTGGAGGAGCGCTATTTGGCGATTTCCGCTACGGGCATGTCTTCTTCTACCATAATGGCGCCCAATCCTATTATGCAGCTAGGGCATTTCGGGGTGCATTGAAGGTCTGATTCTGACCCTATGTTTTCAACATAAGGTTTTTGGGCAAAGGTTTATGCTGTGCCGATGGTGCTTGTATCGAGGGCGTGTCGCCTATATTCCCCAATGAATTGTGGGTTAAGAATTTGGTCAAGCCTACGGCTTTTCTGAGTTTGGAGTCTTTTTTGGCAATCGCGTAGCGATGATAGAAATCTTAACCGGGGATATCCATCTCCGGAAAAATGGCTGGTTTTTTTGGAATCCCATCGGGATGGGACAAAGATTTTTCCTTCAGCATTCAATTTTTCAACCCCAGACAATCCAAGAATCTGGACCGTCAAACCATTTTCAGCAGGTATCAAAAAATAATATTTGGCTTCGGCCTGAATGGGACCTATGCGTTTGTTTTATTTTTGTAACTTGATTTATCAAAAAAAACCGATATGGACAAAACCCTTGAAGGTATCCAAAAGATTGCGTATGCGCTCGTCATCTTCGTTTTTTCCATCATCATTCTTTACAATGGTGCCTTTATCATCGTGCCGCTGGTTTGGGGAATGTTTTTTGCCTTTTCGCTCTACCCCCTCACCAATTGGCTGGAGGAAAGAAGAATCCCCAGAGCACTGTCGATCCTGCTGGGCATCCTCATCGTTTTGGTGGTTGCATTGGGGATTATCTACCTGCTTTTCAATCAGATGCTTGCACTCTTGGCAGACATTCCTGAGATCGGGGAAAAGTTGACCCAAAAAGTAGATCTATACCTGACGGATCTCCAGTTGCTCTTCGGGATCGATTTTGGGTTCGAAGATGAAAAATGGAGTATTTCCAATCTGTTTTCCGGAGAAATGCTCAACAGCACCCTTTTTTCCACCGGGAAATCGCTCACCCTAGCCGCGATCATTCCGCTTTACATTTTCCTGTTGTTGTATTACAAGGATTTTTTCATTGAGTTTTTATTCAAGGTTTCCAACAAAAGCAATTCCCAAATATTGGCCTGGTCAGCCGATTCAGGCAAAGTGATCCAGGGCTATTTGATTGGGATCGTAAAAGTGACTTCCATCGTCGCCATCCTTTCAGGAATATTCTTTTATTTTTTGGGTGTCAAGTATTACCTGCTGTTCGCTGCATGGATCGCCTTTATGAACCTGATCCCCTACATCGGCGTGATCGTAAGTTCCGCATTGGTGATTTTGTATGTTTTCCTGACCACGGATACTTTTATCTATCCACTGATTACCCTGGCTGTGCTTTGGGGAATCCAAGTCGTCGAAAACAATCTCATCACCCCATGGGTCGTAGGGTCAAAAGTGAATGTCAATGCCTTTGTGGTGATCTTGGCAATTTTGATGGGAGGAGGACTTTGGGGTATTTCGGGAATGGTGCTGTTTATCCCCATCACAGGCATCCTGAAAATCACCTTTGACCGCATCGATGGCCTCAAGCCCTACGGTTTTTTGATGGGGGACAATATCGTGGTGACGGAAAAGAATGAAAATCTTTGGCGGATTTTCCGGAAAAAATACTGGAAATGAAAAAGCAGACCCGAAAGTCTGCTTTTTGTGCGCACGAGAAGACTCGAACTTCCACACCCAGAGGGCGCTGCCTCCTGAAGACAGTGCGTCTACCAATTTCGCCACGTGCGCAAGCGGATGCAAAGGTGTAGAATAAAACCTTTCAAGGCAAGTCGGTTTTCCAAAAAGCACCAAATTCCTTTTTTTCTACTATCAGCTGCCAACTCTCCAATTTCATCACGAATCAAACCCGACTCATGGACTATTTTTTAAACCCATTTTCCAAGCTCCTTCATGGCAACAATAATCGGATAAGCCTTTAACCCATTTTATGCATTACGAACTCCATTTAATATTTTAATTTACTGATCATCAAATATTTGTATACTATTTTTGACTTCACCCTATTGGAGTAAGGAATTAGTCTCCCAATAGTCTGATTTTCCTGCAGTTTCGATCTCATTTGGAAACGGAATGCATATTTCCATCTAACTTAATCAAGTTAGATGCTTTACGTTACTTTTTCGATGTCTTAGAATTCGGGTTTAATAAACTTTTTCACTACTTAGAAAATACGTAATTATTTAATTTAAATTACGTAAAAATACGTATTAATTAAAATAATTAATATATTGCATTCGGAATAAGCATCGGCCTATTTCGACCCAAAGTATCCCTGATCAGCATTAAAACTTCAATAAATCAGTTATTTACAACTATTGAATCGGTTATGAGGACTTCATCTAAAGCAAAAATCGGGATTATTGTACTGGTTTCTCTATTACGTATGAATTTTGCATTTGCGCAGTTTTCATTGAGTGGGGAAATCAGACCTAGGGCAGAATTAAGGCATGGCTTCAAAGCGCCTTTATCGGAAGGAGCAAGCCCTGCATTTTTTATCGAGCAAAGATCCCGAATCAATTTTAGTTACAAAATGGAGGCGCTGACATTTCATCTTTCGGCCCAGGATGTCCGAATATGGGGGAATACGGCTCAGATTTATAAAACAGATCCGGCATTGACCAATCTGTATGAAGCTTGGGCAGCATATCAGATCTCTTTACCGCTATCCATAAAAATTGGCCGGCAGGCATTGGATTATGACAATGCTAGATTCCTCGGAGATCTGGATTGGGCCCAGCAGGGGAGAAGCCACGATTTGGTCTTGTTGAAGTTTCAGGATTCCCTGGGTACACAAGTACATCTGGGCGCAGCTTTCAACCAGAATGTGCCTTTTGAGCCGGGAAAACTCACGGGTACGCATTACGAAGACTTGGACAATTACAAGGCCATGCAGTTTTTATGGTTTCACAAAAAAATGAAATCCTCCAAATTTTCGGCATTGCTCCTGAACGATGGCCGGCAAAAATTGAACGTCAATCCCGAGGAAACCACCGTATACTTTCGGCAAACCTATGGGTTTATCGGGAGCAAAAAACTATTGACCCGCTTAGACGGTGAAATGGAAATTTATCATCAAGGTGGAAAGGATCCAGTGGGAAAAAAGGTCTCTGCATGGTTGTATTCCGGAAGCCTAACCTACAATACCGGTTTCATTCCCCTGACTTTTGGTTACGATTACTTAAGTGGAACCGGGCAAGGCACCACCCAAAACAATTCTTTCAATCCCCTCTATGGGACCAATCACAAATTTTATGGACTCATGGATTATTTCTATGTAGGCAATAACCATGGGCAGGGAGGGAGAACAACGGGATTGAATGATTTCTTCTTCAAAACCAATATTCCCCTCAACCCAAAAAACAAACTTCTCCTTCATTTTCACCATTTCAGTTCCCCGGAGCTAGTGTATGGCGATGCGGAATTGACGCTTTCACAATCACAGCATCTCGGGAAGGAAATTGATTTGGTTTGGAATGCACAGCTCAGCAAGGAGGTGGCTTTCACACTTGGCTATTCCCAAATGTTCGCCACTTCGTCCCTTTCTGCACTCAAAGGAGGCGGTCAACCTGCCGGACTCCAATATTGGGCATGGGCGATGATAGCGGTGAAGCCTGATTTTCTCGGAAAAAAATAAACAATCAAACCCAAAACCCCGACCCAAAATAACCACCTCTTTTCATTTCTCTTACCAAAACCTGTTTTGTCATGAAAAATCAAATTAAAAAAGCAACATCCATCAATCTGCTGAATTTCAAAACTCCTCAAATGCGTGCCTTTCATCTATCTTGGTTGGCTTTTTTCCTCTGCTTCTTCGGATGGTTTGGGATTGCACCCTTGATGGCGGTGGTCCGTGAAGAATTGGAACTGACCAAATCCCAGATCGGGAATATCATCATCTCCTCTGTGGCCATTACCGTGATTGCACGTTTGTTTATTGGTTGGCTTTGTGATCGGATTGGTCCCCGAATCACTTACACCTATTTGTTGATTATCGGCGCTTTTCCGGTGATGTTGATCGGTTTGAGCAATAGTTATGAGTCCTTTCTGATATTCAGGTTGGCGATCGGAGCGATTGGTGCTTCATTCGTGATCACCCAATACCATACCTCAATGATGTTTGCACCGAATGTGGTGGGGACAGCGAATGCGACTTCCGCAGGCTGGGGAAACCTGGGTGGAGGGGTGACACAGATGGTCATGCCGATGATTTTTGCCATGTTTGTTGGGCTTGGCTTTTTGGACAAAGACGCTTGGAGATATGCGATGGTCGTACCTGGTTTGGCCATGGTCATCTGTGGCATTCTCTACTATCGACTCACCACGGATTTTCCCGAAGGAAATCTAAAAGACTTACTCAAAACGGATCCATCATTCCTGAAAAAGAAAAATGACAGCAAAGGAGCCTTTAAAGCTGCACTGAAAGACAAAAGAGTCTGGGCACTTTTCATGATTTACGGCGCTTGCTTTGGCGTGGAATTGACCATCAATAACATCGCCGCCATTTATTACCATGATTTCTTCAAACTGGATTTGAAGACTGCGGGATTGATTGCGGGTCTATTTGGCCTGATGAATATTTTCGCAAGATCCATGGGTGGATTTTTTGGGGACAGAGCGGGTATCAAATGGGGATTGAAAGGTCGGGTGTATCTGATGGGAGGAATTTTGTTTTTTGAAGGATTGGCCCTGATGCTTTTTTCCCAAATGACCTTTTTGCCCTTTGCCATAGCAAGCATGATCGTCTTCAGTCTCTTCGTCCAAATGGCCGAAGGTGCCACCTACTCTGTGGTCCCTTTCGTGAATAAAAAAGCCATAGGCATAGTTTCCGGAATTGTGGGGGCAGGTGGAAATGCCGGCGCAGTGATGGCGGGTTTCCTCTTCAAAATGGAGAATGTATCCTATTCAGAAGGATTGGCAATCCTCGGGGTTTGTGTGACGGTGGTCAGTGGGCTATCGCTTTTGGTCAGGTTTTCCGAAAAGGATGAGAAAATCGCTGAACTGGAATTGCAAAATTCCCTGGATGAAAAGTCCCTGGAATTGGTCCCTGTATATGAAATGGAGAAATAGGAGGAATTCAAGCTTGACTTTCACGCATACAAATTGTTATGAAACCGGAACAATCAAAAAGTACATGTTCATATTGTGGAGTAGGATGTGGGATCATTGTACAGCAAGATAAAAAGGGCAAGATCAAAGTAAAAGGAGACCCCGATCATCCGGTCAACAAAGGATTGCTTTGTGCCAAGGGAATGAACCTTCACTATGTGGTGGAAGACAGATCCGATCGCCTGCTCTATCCACAGATGCGCCGCGGAAAAGGGCATCCCTTGGAGAGGGTGGATTGGGATACCGCGATGTCCAGGGCAGCCGCAGTTTTCAAATCCATTATCCAAAAATTCGGCCCGGATTCAGTCGGTTTCTATGTGTCGGGACAATGCCTGACAGAGGAATATTACCTTGTCAACAAGCTGGCAAAGGGTTACCTCAAAACCAATAACATCGACACCAATTCCAGGCTCTGCATGAGTTCAGCCGTCATGGGGTATATCCAAACACTTGGAGAAGATACCGTGCCCGTGTCTTATGAAGATATCGAAATTGCAGATTGTTTTTTGGTGGCCGGCGCCAATCCCGCCTGGTGCCATCCGATCATCTGGAGAAGAATAGAAAAACACAAAGAACTAAATCCGGGGACCAAGATCATTGTGGTAGATCCACGAGTTACCCAAACCTGTGACTTGGCAGATTTGCATCTCCAGATTTTTCCGGGGACGGATGTGGTCTTGTATCAGGCGATGGGAAGATGCCTGATCGAAAGTGGGGACATTGACCTGCACTTTATCCAAAACCATACCGATGGATTTGAGGCTTACCAGAATGTCGTCATGCAAAAAAGCCTTGAAGAATCGGCTTTGATTTGTGGTGTGTCTGTTTCGGATATACAATTGGCTTCCAGTTATATAGGTGAGTCCAAAGGATTTTTAACTTTATGGGCGATGGGCCTTAACCAAAGTGCCGATGGAGTGAACAAGAACCTGGCTTTGATTGACCTGAACCTGATCACCGGACATATCGGGAAGCCGGGATCGGGGCCGCTCTCTCTCACAGGACAACCCAATGCCATGGGAGGCAGGGAAGTGGGGGGCATGGCAACTTTACTTTCCGCCCACAGAAAATTGGACAATCCCGAGCACCGAAAAGAGGTGGCCGATTTCTGGGGAATCGAAGAGTTGCCGGATAAGCCGGGTCTTACGGCCACGCAGATGATAAGCGCTTTGGAGGAGGGGACGTTGAAGGCCATTTGGATCATTTGCACCAATCCCATGGTGAGTTTGCCGGATTCCAAAAGAGTGGAAGAGGCCATGAAAAAGGCCCGATTTGTCGTGGTGCAGGATATTTCGTCTAAAACGGCAGGAATTCCCTTCGCAGATTTGGTTTTGCCTGCGGCAGGATGGGCGGAGAAAGAGGGGACCATGACCAATTCCGAAAGGAGAATCAGTCACCTGAGCAAGATCCTGAACCCTCCTGGAGAAGCATTGCCCGATGCGGAGATTTTGATCAAATTCGCCAATAAAATGGGTTTTTCGGGATTCGATTTTCCCGATGCAGCAGCCGTATTTAAGGAGCATGCCGCTTTGACCAAAGGGACCAACATCGATATTTCCGCATTGGATTATGGGATTTTGAAAGAAAGGGGATCCGTGCAGTGGCCATTTGTTTCCACTGATCAGCCGCCTTCCGTGAGACTGTTTACCGACAAGAAATTCCCCACTCCCAATGGACGGGCACAGATCAGGATTTCAGGTGCTCAAAACCAACATGAGGCCACTGATCCGGATTTCCCACTGATTTTGACCACAGGAAGGATCAGGGACCAATGGCATACCATGACCCGAACGGGCAAGGTCAGCAAATTGATGAAACATATTGACACTCCATTTCTGGAAATCCATCCCCATGATGCAAAGCAAAGAGGAATTGCCGAAGGCGATACAGTAGTGGTCAAGGGGAGAAGGGGAGAAGTGAGGATCCACGCCAAATTCTCTGACAAAATCCGTGTGGGAGTGGTGTTTCTGCCCATGCATTGGGGTAAAATTCTGGAGAATGATTTTGCCCGAACCAACAACATCACGGGCAATGCCATTGACCCGGTTTCCAAGCAACCCGATTTCAAATATTCGGTTGTGGAGGTGGCCAAATTCAGTAAACCCAAAGAAAAAATCATCGTGATCGGCGCGGGTGCAGCATCTTACCGCTTTATCCAAACCTATAGAGAGCTGAATGACCTGGATGAAATTCACGTTTTTTCCCAGGAAAAATATCCTTTTTACAACCGGGTACTTTTGCCGGACTATGTCAACCAGCACAAAACCTGGGAAGATCTCCAAAAATTCAAGGCGGGTGAAATGGAGTTGATGGACATGCACCTGTACTTGGAAAACGGGATCGAGGCCATCGACAAGCTCAACAAAACCGTGACGGATCAAAAAGGCAGGGTGCATCATTATGACCAGCTGATCATGGCCACGGGAAGCAGGGCCTTTGTGCCAAACGATGCGCCAATGTATCTGCCGGGGGTTTTCACGATGAGAAACCGACAAAATGCGGATGCTTTGGTCGATTACCTTGGGGGAAATGGACATGTCCTTATTGTCGGTGGGGGATTGCTCGGGTTGGAATTGGCGGCATCGCTTCGGGAAATTTCCATTGAGGTGACCGTGATTCAATTGGCTTCCCGATTGATGGAAAGGCAGTTGGATCCCGTGGCCAGCGCGCTGCTCAGAGAGAAAATCGAGGAAATGGGAGTGCAGCTTTATTTGAATAACCAGGTCAACCAGTTGGAACAAAAGCCAGGGGAGCAGGGCATGAAAGTTCACTTGAAAAGTGGGATTTCATTGGATGTCAATGCTGTCGTATATGCCATCGGAACCCGGCCGAATGCTGAATTGGCAAAATCAGCGGGTTTGAACTGTGGCATGGGTGTCAGGGTCAACGATTATTTGCAGACGAGTGACCCCTGTATTTTTGCCATGGGGGAAATCGCCGAACACCGCCAAAAACTAAATGGAATCACGGCAGCGGCAGAGCAGCAAGCGGATGTGGCCGCACGGTTTATCAATGGGGACTTGCTCAGTATTTACAAAGGGACCGTTTCCATGAACATCCTGAAATTTGCAGACCTGGATCTTTGTTCCCTCGGAATCCCCGAAATCCCGGTCAATGCCGAAGGGTACGAAGAAATCCTGCTCATCGATACTGCCCAAACCTACTATAAAAAGTGCATCGTTTATCAAGACAAATTGGTCGGTGCCATCCTGATGGGGGACAAATCAGAATTCGCCGAATTTAAAATCCTGATCGAGGATAAAATCGAATTGTCCGAAAAAAGGCAAGAACTGCTCCGAGGCAAATCCGACAAGGAGGCGCTCTTGGGTGAAACAGTCTGCTCCTGCGGCGGTGTGGGCACAGGGAATTTAGAAAACGCCATTGGTTCCGGGGCAACTGATTTCAGGCAATTGTGCCAGATTACGGGTGCTGGCTTGGGCTGCGGGAGCTGTAAACCCGAGATCAGGAATATATTGAAGCAATTCAGTAAATTGCCTGTCATTGCATAAGTTTCTTTCCATAATCCAAAAACGAAGATGAGTATAAGGTTCAAATCGGCTGACGTCATGGGAACAAAAGCGGTATCCACCAAGGAGAAAAAATCCGATTTGGTCAGGGTTTTTGTGAAAGGAGGAATCATCTCTCCGGGAGATTTCCAGAAAATCATTCAAACCGCCAATGAGCTGGGTGCCAATTTTGTCCACTTGGGCTCCAGGCAGGACATTCTATTTTCCTTGAAGGACAAAAACCTGGAAATCCTGGAGAAAACCTTTGATTCCATCCAGACGGCTTATGATACGGATGGAGAGGAATTTCAGAATATTGTCAGTTCATACACGGCCCTGGATGTGATGCCGACCACCCATTGGTTGGCTTCCCACATTTACCATTATATTCTGGATACATTTGATTACAAACCCAAGCTAAAAATCAACATTACCGATCCTGTCCAAAACCTGGTTCCGCTCTTTACGGGCAATATCAATTTTGTGGCTTCTTCCCATGAAAATTATTGGTACGTGTATTTGCGTTTTTCACAGATTGACACCAAACCTTGGTGTGCGCCAGAATTGGTTTTTGGCTATGACTTGGCCAAATTGGCAAAACAAATTGAAGCGCTTGATCCGCAAAATGGCCAACTTACCCATTCGGAGATCTTCCGGAAAGCAAGGGAAGGCTTGACCATCAATACCCAAAATCTGGATCAGGAATTGACTTATCCCGAAGCGACATCCCCCTACTATGAAGGGATGAACAGGATCACAGGAGGAAAGTATTGGCTGGGGCTATATTGGAGGAACAACAAGTTTACGATCAATTTTTTGAAAGCCCTGTGTGAATTGTGTTTGAAAACGAACATTGGAAAGTTGAGCATCACCCCATGGAAATCCTTGATCGTAAGGGGAATCGCTGAAAAGGACCGCTTGAGTTGGGAGAAATTGCTGGGCAAATTCGGTATCAATATCCGCCACAGTTCTTTGGAACTCAATTGGCATTTGCCTGTGCTGGATGAGGAAGCGCTGGACATCAAAAATTACCTAGTCAGGGCCCTGGACAAGCAGGACATCAGTACCTATGGACTTTCTTTTTCCATAAAAATCAGGAACATGGTGCTGTTTACATCCATAGTGATTGAAAAAAACACCCAGGCCAAGGAGAAGGATCCCGATTCCTTCAATATTCTCTACTCAAAGGATTTCAATCCCAATCTTTCAGAATATTATTATTTCGTCAAAAATGTTGCTTTGGAAACCATTCCATCATTGTTGATTGAGTTGAGTTACAAATACTATGATCAATTGGATGTTCGAAAAACCGGAGACCCTAAAGAAAATGCCGAGGAGGTCAACCCCGGTCAAACCAGAAAATACCAATGTTCAAGTTGTCTGACGATTTATGACGAAAGTATCGGGGATCCGTCTTCGGATATCACCGCAGGAACTGCATTTCTCAAATTGCCCGCAGACTACAGTTGCCCAGTCTGTGAAAGCCCCAAGTCCGCCTATCGGCTGATTTAAAATATGCCGCTCTACCGAGTCACTTTGTCAATGTTCTGAAGGCAAATTGATTCGACTTTGCGAGAGATTATTTTAACACAGAGGGCGCGAAGGGTCTCATGAAGGCCGCAAAGGTTTTTTTTGGTTTTAAAAATCGGTTGGTTTTTAGAGGATTTAAGGTTTCTTCTTTGCGTTTTCTACGAAAAACTCGGCGGGCTTTGCGAGAGATTATTTAAACGCAGAGAGCGCCAAGTATCTCGGGAAGGTCTCAAAGGTTTTTTTTGGTTTTGAAAATCGGTTGGTTTTCGGAAGATTTGGGAGGATGTATTTTTTTCTTTGCGTTCTCCGCGAAAAACTCTGCGGACTTTGCGATAGAAGTTTAACGCAGAGAGCGCCAAGTGTCTCGGGAAGGTCGCATAGGTTTTTTTGGTGGCTTTGAAAATCGGTTTGTTTTCGGAAGATTTGGGAGGATGTATTTTTTTCTTTGCGGTCTCCGCGAAAAACTCCGCGGACTTTGCGATAGAAGTTTAACGCAGAGAGCGCCAAGTGTCTCGGGAAGGCCGCAAAGGTTTTTTTTGGTTTTGAAAATTGGTTTGTTTTCAGAAGATGAGGGGGAATCCTTGTTTTTTCTTTGCGTTCTCTGCGAAAACCTCTGCGGGCTTTGCGAGAAATGTTTGTCCATAGGTTTTATGTTGTTTCAATGAATTTTTGTAGAAACACTTTCCGCGTTTTTCAGAGAAATTGTTGTGGTTAAAGGTTGTTTGCATACCTGTGGAGGCCATCCTTCAGCATCACGACATTGAAATTAATTAGAAGACCTAATTTCAACTTTGAAAGCCGCAAATAGGTCAGA
>NZ_JAUSPP010000030.1:0-9510 GCF_030656585.1 Rhodonellum sp. | reverse complement strand
TATGGTTCAGCATTACACCAGGTTTGGGCATTGAAGCGGTGCGAGGCATGGTGACAAGGGACAAAATCAGGATCAAAGACAGAATGAACGGTGAAGACATCAACATGAACTTTACCGAATTTGAAGACAGATTTGGCTTGAAACTTTCCTTGGAAACTTTCCAAAACCTCGTGTTTGCAAACATCCCAAATGAATTCAGCTACAGGGACAGATTACTGCGGATCGGAAAGTCTTTTGAACTCACACAAGTCAGGGATGGCGTGAGGTACCATTCAAAGGTCAGTACCACACATGGGAAAGTCGAGGAGTTGACAAGCAATTCACTCAACAATCTTGGTGCTTTATTGGCCAGTTATCCCTCATTTGAAACCGTAAACAAACAACCTTTCCCGAGCAAAATGCTGGTCAAACTTTCCTTTAAAATTCCGGAGGAAATCCAAAATTTCATTATTCTTGTGGAAATGACAAAAATTGACACCCAGGAAAATTCACTCTCTTTTCCCTTTCAATTTTAGAATATGAAGCAACAAATAATGGTGCTTTGCTTGGTTTTTGTTTTGGGAGCCCTTCCATGGCACACAGGGTTTGCGCAAACCAAAAAATCAAGGGAGCAGTTGGAAAACGAAAAAGCGGATATTCAAAAGCGACTGATGGAGTTTGACAACATCCTCAAAAAAACAGCTGAAACCAAAAAGACTTCCATCGGGCAGCTCAATGTCGTCAACAAACAGCTCCAAACCCGAATCACCTATATCAACACACTCAGCCGTGAGGTAGTCCTGATCGACAAGGAGATTTCCGGAACGGAAAAAATGATCCTCAATCTGGAAAATGACCTGAAAAATCTCAAGGCTGAGTATTCCAAAATGATCTATACTGCGTCCAAGCTGAATGGCGGCCTGACGATGACTGCATTCGTTTTTAGCTCTACTACGTTCAAGCAATTTTACATGAGATTGAAATACCTCAAGCAATATACTGACGCCAGAAAAAAACAGGTTGAACAAATAGAACTCGTAACAGCCGACCTTGCCTCCCAGCGAAAAAAACTGGAAGACAAGCGGGTAGAAAAACAACAAGTCATCAATCAGGAGCAGCGACAAAAGCAACAACTGGATGTCGCCAAAAAGGAACAACAGGGAATTGTCAATAACCTGACCCAGCAGGAAAAAGATCTTCGGAAACAAATAGCAGCTGCGAAAAAACAACAAGAAGGTCTCAACCGAATGATCAAACAGATTATCGAAGAAGAGATCAGACGTGCGGAAGCAGAAGCCAAAAAGAAAAACACAAAAACCACTACCGCATCGGGAAGCTCCATTCCACTTACCCCAGAGGCAGCGGCCTTGTCAAGTTCCTTTGCGGGAAACAAGGGGAAACTCCCTTGGCCGGTTGAAAGCGGATTTATTTCCAAAAGATTCGGAACACACCCACATCCTACTTTGAAAGGGATTTCGGAAGACAATGACGGCATAGACATTCAAACCAACCCAGACGCGGGCGTGAGATCCGTATTTGACGGAGTGGTGACGAAAATCTTCACGATTCCCGGATATGGTGGCACCATTGTAGTCAAGCACGGTGAATATTACACCATGTACAGCAAACTAAAGGTAATTTCAGTTAAATCCGGACAAACTGTGAAAGCCAAACAATTGCTCGGTCATGTTTTCACCAATAAGGAAGGCGTGGCTGAAGTCCATTTCGAATCTTGGAAGGGACTTCAGCCTATGGACCCGTCCATTTGGCTTACAGGCAGATAGAAATAAAAAAAGTGTATCTTTATAAAAAAGAAAGATAACGACCATCCAATCCTTTGCGTTAGAGTGGTACAGTTATATCTTTGTAAAACATAATCATTAAACAACAACGTCATGACAACATTGGGATTCATACAAAATATGGGAGGTGGATCAATAGTATTGATCATCTTGGTAATTGTCCTTCTTTTTGGTGCCAAAAGGATTCCCGAATTGGCTAGAGGGTTAGGTAGAGGAATAAGAGAATTCAAAGACGCCACCAAAGAAATTCAAGATGACTTGGAAGAGGGTTTAAAGGAAAAAAAGAAAAAAGACTAAAAAAATCAAACCTTGGAAAAATTCATTTCCTTCGATGAAATAAAAAAATCGCTTGAAAACAGAGAAACTGATTGTTCAGCGATTGTTAAATACTACCTCCAAAATATTCAAACGAAGGCGCATCTAAACGCCTTCGTTGAAGTTTATGAGCAGTCTGCTTTGGCTCAGGCCGAACTCATCAATGAAAAAATCGCCAGTGGCAAAGCGGGTAGACTTGCCGGGATGGTCATTGGTATTAAGGATGTTCTCTGTTATGATGCGCATGAAGCCAATGCTTCAAGCAAAATCCTACAAGGTTTTGAGTCCCAATTCACCGGCACAGCGGTACAAAGATTGATCGACGAAGATGCAATTGTAATCGGAAGATTGAATTGTGACGAATTCGGAATGGGAAGCTCAAACGAAAACTCAGTTCATGGACGTGTCCTAAATGCCGCTGACGAAACCCGAGTACCCGGTGGTTCTTCGGGCGGGTCGGCTGTAGCTGTTCAAGCCAACCTTTGCACCGTTTCCCTGGGAACGGACACAGGCGGATCAGTCAGACAACCTGCAGCATTCACTGGTATAGTGGGTATCAAACCTACCTATTCCAGGGTTTCAAGATGGGGATTGATTGCCTATGCATCCTCTTTTGACACCATTGGTGTGTTTTCAAAAACGGTAAAGGACAATGCTCTTGTGATGGAAATCATGGCTGGCCATGATAATTTTGACAGTACCGCATCTAGAAAACCTGTCCCAAAATACAGCGAACTGCTCCACTTTGATAAACGTGTGAAAATCGCCTATATCAAGGAAACAATTGAATCCCCGGCATTGCAGCCAGAGATCAAGGCCAACACCTTGGCTGTATTGGAGAAACTCAAAAACGAAGGGCATCAAGTTGAGGAAGTTGATTTCCCCTTGCTAAAATATACGCTTCCCACCTATTATATTTTGACCACTGCCGAAGCGAGTTCAAATCTTTCACGATTTGATGGCGTTAAATATGGGTACCGTACTCCCAATGCCCATAATCTGGAGAGCATGTACAAGCTTACGCGATCCGAAGGTTTTGGCGAAGAGGTAAAGAGAAGAATCATGCTTGGCACTTTCGTCCTTAGCGCCAGCTATTATGATGCTTATTTCACCAAAGCACAAAAAGTAAGAAGAATGATCAAGGAATCCACTGAGGATTTATTGAATAAATTTGACTATATTATCATGCCGACCACGCCATCTACGGCGTTTAAGTTTGGAGAGCACAGTAACGATCCCGTGGCCATGTACCTTGAAGACCTCTTCACCGTACAAGCCTCCGTCTCAGGAGTTCCCGCATTGTCCATCCCAAATGGCAAAGACAAATTGGGACTTCCGATCGGATTGCAGATCATTACCAACTCTTTCAAGGAAGCAGAACTTTATGCTTTTGCAAATTATTTGTCAGCGTTTAACAGCAATTGAAATCAAAATACCTGACCATGAAAAAATTCATCCCGCCTTTCTTTTTATCCCTTATTTTAGGTTTGATAGGGGGTCCACTTGTTCATGGTCAGGAACTTTTTTTAGTCAACAATGTCTCCATTGAGGAGGAGACGATTTCTCCAAAATATCAATTTGATTACATCCCTGATTTCACCTACCAGCAAGTAGCCACAAGAGTGGGTGCAATGGAGACGGAAATGTCCTTCAATTTGAATGAAAGGATTTTTTCCTTCATCAATTATTTTGCGGTCAGAAATAGGGAATATTCGAGAATGGTCTTGGAAAGAAAGGATATTTTCTTTCCTCTTTTTGAAGAAACATTGGCAAGGCACGACATGCCAGATGATATAAAGTTTTTGGCCATCATCGAGTCCGGACTGAATCCAAAAGCAAAATCAAGGGTAGGCGCAATGGGACTATGGCAGTTTATGCCTGCTACTGGAAGAATGTATAACCTGCACGCCAACAGTGATATCGATGACAGAATGGATCCGGAAATGGCAACAGATGCCGCAGCAAAGTATTTAAAATCCCTTTACAGAATGTTTGGGGATTGGGAAGTCGCTCTTGCTGCCTATAACTGTGGCCCTGGAAACGTCAGAAAAGCCATCAGGAAATCCGGTGGGAAGAAGACTTTTGAGGGAATATATGATCATCTTCCGAAAGAAACCAGAAGCTATGTCCCCCAATTTCAGGCAATGATGTATGTTTTGAGATATGCCGAGGAACACAATCTCGTCTTGGAACATCCCTCCTACCCCATTGCATATGACAAAATCCTCTTCAACCAAGAATTGGATTTGGAGAAATTCGCCAAAATGACGGACATTTGCATCGCCGATTTGGAACAGCTCAATCCTTCCATTCAAAATAGATTGATTCCCGCCTCACATCAAAATCTTGCCCTACGTATCCCAAAATCAAAATCCGACTACGTAACAGAAAATCTTAACGAGTTTTCAAATGCCGTGAAGTTGACTTCGGACAGGTATGTCGCCCTTCGGCAACCCAACAGCATCAACACCAACAAACCCGCAGTTGCGGCCACAACCAACGTTTCTACCGCCAACCAAGAACGGATCCCTTATAAAGTAAAATCAGGTGATGCGTTGGGGAAAATCGCCCAAAAACATGGGACCACAGTGGACAACATCAAAAGTTGGAACAACCTGACTTCCAACACCATTAAGATTGGGCAAACACTCTACATTTTTGCCTCGCAAAAATCCCCAGATCAAAACATTGCCCAAAACACCCAACGATCCCCTTCGTCAATCGAAAACCCTAAAGTCTATATCGTCCAGCCGGGTGACTCGCTCTGGTTGATTTCAAAAAAATTGAATGGAATTCATATTGATCAAATCAAAAAACTCAATAACCTGAATTCAAATCAAATCAAGCCGGGGCAAAAATTAATCATAGGATAAACTAAATTATTGGTATTTACTTTTTTATTATTCCTCCATTTAATAAACTGTGAGCGTTTGATCCATTAAAAATTCAAAGTTATGTCCATAAAAAACAAATCCCTATTGGTACTTGCCCTATTTATGGCAAGTATGGTACTTTGGAGCTGTGAAGAAAATTCGGAGACGGCTTCCTCCATGAAACCCAAAGCCAGAGGGGCTATTGGAGAAATAGTTTTGGCCATCGATTCTGTCAAATGGCAAGGCCCTGTCGGTGTTGCCTTGAGAGAAGTCTTCCAAGAGGATCTCCAAGGACTCATTCGAGATGAAAGCATATTTACCATCAGGAGAGTCGATCCGAGAGCCATGTCACGAATCCTTCGCATGGCCACCAACATCGTCTATGTCACCACCTTCGATGACAGAAAAGCAGGCAGTCAAAACATCAATTCCCAGTTTACGAAAGAATCAAAAGAAAAAGCACTGTCTGACCCCTCGCTCTATTTACTGAGAAAGGTTGATGAGTTTGCACTTGGCCAAGAAGTAATCTACCTTTTCGGAAACAGTGAGCAGGAACTTATCCAAAATCTTGAAATCAATAAAGGTAAGATTCAAAACTTATTCGCGGTCAGAGAAAGGGACAGATTGGCCAAATTGCTGCTTGCCAGAAAAAGCTCCTCTGCAAGTGTGGCAGGAGAACCCCTAGGGTTGAAAATAAATGTCCCTGCTTCTTATCAGATCGCCAAACAAGAGAATGATTTTTTATGGTTAAGACAACCTACACCAACAGGAAATCGGCCAGATATCAGTCTTTTCTTTTACGAAACCGACTATGTCTCCGAGGATCAAGTCTCGCCGGAATCCATTATTGAACTGAGAACTGAAATCACCCGGAAGCATATTTATGGCGATCCCAACAACAGAAATTCTTACTTGGTGATTGAGACGGTGGATCCCGCCCCCGTATTTAAAAATTTTATGATCAATAACAATTACGCGGTCGAAATCAGGGGCGGTTGGAAAACAAACAACCTGAGTATGGGAGGTTCCTTTTTGGCTTATGCGATCGTAGATAGCAAGGAAGGAAAACTGTATTATATGGAAGGCTTTCTATACTACCCAAATGAATCCCACCGTGAATCTATAAGAGAAATTGAAACCCTATTGCTAGCGACAGAAGTAGCCCCAAAAGGTGAAAAGGAAAGCTAATTAAACACACAATACACCTTTATGGCGATTAAAATCAGAAGAGAAGACGCATTAAATTATCATACCCAAGGCAAACCAGGTAAAATCGAAGTGGTTCCGACCAAACCCCTCTCAAGTCAAATTGACCTTGCATTGGCCTACTCACCCGGTGTGGCTGAACCCTGCAAGGAAATAGCTGCTGATAAAGAGAATGTCTACAAATACACGGCAAAAGGAAATCTTGTCGCAGTGATTACCAATGGCACAGCAGTATTAGGACTTGGTGACATCGGACCAGAAGCATCAAAACCCGTTATGGAAGGAAAAGGTGTCCTTTTCAAGAAATTTGCAGGTATCGATGTTTTTGACATAGAAATCGACGAGAAAGATCCTCTCAAACTAATCCAAATCATAAAATCGCTTGAGCCCACTTTTGGCGGAATAAATTTGGAAGATATCAAAGCACCGGAATGCTTTTTAATTGAAACCACGCTGAAAAAAGAGATGAATATCCCTGTCATGCACGATGACCAGCATGGGACGGCAATTATTTCTGGAGCGGCATTGATCAATGCGCTGGAAGTGGTGGACAAAAAACTTGAAAATATCAAGCTTGTGGTTTTGGGAGCTGGAGCTGCTGCAGTTTCCTGTACGAGGTTTTACATCAGTTTGGGTGTCAATCCTGAAAACATTGTCATCTGTGACAAAGAAGGTGTAATACGTGCGGACAGACACGATCTTGATGATATCAAGAGGGCTTTTGCTACCAATAGGGATATCCATACCCTTTCCGATGCCTTGACTGGCGCGGATGTATTCTTGGGCTTGTCCGCTGGGAATGTAGTGACAGCCGAACAAATCCAGCTAATGGGACCCAATCCAATTGTTTTTGCATTGGCCAATCCAGATCCCGAAATTTCCTATGAATTGGCAATGTCTTCCCGCGAAGATCTTATCATGGCTACAGGCAGATCTGACTATCCCAACCAAGTGAATAACGTTTTGGGATTCCCATACATTTTTAGGGGAGCATTGGATGTCCGAGCAACCTCGATCAATGAAGAGATGAAATTGGCAGCCACCAAAGCGATTGCCAAACTTGCCAAAGAAGCCGTACCCGAGATAGTTAACAAAGCCTATGGAGACAGCAAATTGGCTTTCGGTAGATTTTATCTGATTCCAAAACCACTTGACCCAAGACTCATCACTACCATTGCACCTGCAGTAGCAAGAGCAGCCATGGAATCCGGTGTCGCCAAAACCGTCATTACTGACTGGGAAGCCTATGAACTTGAACTTCAGGAGCGTATTGGAATTGACCAACGCCTGATGTCAAGAGTGATCTCCAGAGCGAAAAAGAATCCAAAAAGAGTCGTGTTTGCCGAAGCTGACAATATCAAAATATTGAAAGCTGCTCAAATCATTCGGGATGAAAAAATTGCCATTCCAATCTTGCTGGGCAACACCGACAAAATCAAGAACCTAATTGAGGAGAACAAGTTGGATTTGAGTGGTGTCACCATCATCAATCCTTATGAAAATGAAGACAAGTTAAGCCACTTTGGCAGCGTTCTTTTTGAGAAGAGAAAAAGAAAGGGTTTAACCGCACCTGAGTGTTACAGGTTGATGAGGGACAGAAATTATTTTGGCGCGATGATGGTGCAATTGGGTGAAGCAGATGCGCTGATTTCGGGTCTTACCAAGGATTATCCCAAAACAATTCTTCCTTCCCTTCAAGTTATCGGGATCAAACCCGGAGTGGACAGGGTTGCGGGAATGTACATCATGAATACCGCAAAAGGCCCCTATTTCTTTGCCGATACGACCGTTAATCTCAATCCAACTGCTGAAGAATTGGCGGAAATCATCGGATTGACTGCCAGTGGAGTCAAATTCTTTGATATTGAGCCAAGAATTGCGGTCCTTTCCTATTCAAACTTTGGCTCAGCCAAGGGAGAAGTCGCTTCAAAAACTGCCAAAGCCACAGAGATTGCAAAAGCCAAATTCCCTAACTTGGTGATTGAGGGTGAAATGCAGGCCAATGTCGCATTAAATGAGGAAATTCAAAAAGAGAATTATCCATTCAGTGCCTTGATTGGAAAAAAAGCCAACACTTTGATTTTCCCCGACCTAAGCTCCGGTAACATCGCTTACAAACTCCTTTCAGAAATCGGAAATGCCGAGGCTATCGGCCCGATTCTTTTGGGGATGAACAAGCCCGTGCACATCCTACAATTGGGAAGTTCCATCCGGGAAATCGTCAATATGGTAGCGATTGCAGTGGTCGATGCCCAAACGCAAAGTGCTCTATGATCGTATATCTAAAAGGCAAACTTGTCTTTAAAGACCCCACTTATGTCATCATTGACATAAGTGGGATTGGCTATCAAGTCAAAATATCCCTTCAGACATATTCAAAAATAAAAGATGAGGAGCAGGTAATGCTCCTCACCTTTTTACACATCAAAGAGGATGCCCATACCCTATATGGATTCAAAGAAGAATCTGAGAAAAAATTATTTTTAAACCTGATCTCCATTTCAGGAGTGGGTCCGAACACTGGTTTGATGATTTTATCCTCCCTAAGTACCGAAGAACTTGAGCAGGCCATTATCCAAGGAGATGACAAAACCATCCAAAATGTAAAAGGCGTTGGAATAAAAACTGCCCAAAGAATAATCTTGGAATTGAAGGACAAGGTGAGAAAGGATTCCCTTTTGGACAATGCTACTGCCCCACAAGGCTTTATGAAACAAAGTAATAAAACCCGTGAAGAAGCGTTGCAAGCATTGATTACTTTGGGTTTTCCAAAAGCAGCCGCCGAGAAAAATATAGCGACAGTTTTGAAAAAAACAGGGAACGAAATTTCCTTAGAAGATTTAATTAAAGCATCTTTAAAGACTTCTTAATTAATAGAAAAACCAATTGGACTTTTGCTGTAGCTGTTTTTTTTTGGAAAAGCGTTCAGTCTTCTTCTTCCCGACAATAGCGCTCCTGCTCTTGAATTTTTCATTATTCCCGATAGCGAAAGCCAAGGCCCAACAAACAAATATTGATACGCTAAACACAAGAATGGACTCCCTCAATAAAAGAAGGATGCTCCCCTCTTTTCTTTTGTGGCAAAACCTGAACACAAATCCATTATACCCAAGCCAAAACCCCTTCAGTAAACGGTATTCGCCATTTTATCTCAATGAGGCCAAAGAACAAAAGATACAAGTTGAGCTGGATTCTGTTTTGAAGTATAGAATTCAAGATCAGTTGGATTCAACAGATGTGGAATCAGGCTATGTCTATGATTTTGAGGATTTCTCAAAACTCCAGGAATTCCGAATCAGGCAGGAGTATTGGCGCAACCGATCCAGGGGAATGGA
>NZ_JAUSPP010000025.1:0-16166 GCF_030656585.1 Rhodonellum sp. | reverse complement strand
TCGCAATGCATAAAACGGGTCCAAGAAAGTCTGTCGATTGGGAGAATACTTCCTGACACCCAACTGCGAAAGTCAATAAGAGTCAATAAGTAACCGATGATTAGGCAATTTCAGTCGCACGTAGCGCTTGGAATGGATCGCATGGGTTCAAAACAGGTATCCGGGGGAGGATTTGGTTGATTTAGATATCCTCCTCCGATATTTTGTTTTCCATCAATTCCATGATGACTTCCGGAGAAAGATAAAGCCGTTTGATTTTTTGGATATATTTATCCGACATTCCTGCCTGATGCAGGATAAAATCCTTTGTGGCCAAAATATAGTCGCCCATTCCATGGTTGACAGCATAAGTGTCCGCATCCCTTTCTGCTGAAATCACAAAACGTTTGGAAGACAAATAGCCAATGCCAAAATAGACCATGGCCAAATTGCTTTTGTTCAAATAATCCATGATATGGCCCAATTCGTGCCCAATCCATCCGATCAGGACCGCTTCAGGCAGATCTTGGATCGGGGTACTTTTGCCCTTCAAGGAAAAATTCCTGCTCACCTTGATTACATAGGTCCTGTTTTCCTTGGCCCCGAGCATGCTGGTGAATTTTGGTTGCGCCTGCATAACGGACTTCCGGATATTTTCATTGAACAAAAATTCAATTCCAACCTCCTTTAATTTCGGGTAGTGGGAAAGTGCCTTCAGGGTGACTTCCCTGATTTCCAATGGAATGTTGTGGTGGAAACTGATGTGGGGTTCTTTGGACATATTTGGGTCTGCAATTGATCCGAATTGCAATTTCAGCAAAAAAGAAATAGCTGGGGGCATGGATGTGATATTTTTTGAAGATTGCGATCCGATTCATGACAAATCCCATCCAACATGGATTTTCGGTAATTCACCTGAGTCATGCATTCCTTTTCAAACTGGGATTGAAACTGTATGAAAATCAGACTATTCGGTGAATAAGGCGAAGTACCTGTAGGGTGAAGTCAAAATACCGAAGCAAATGAAGGATTTTCAAGCATTTTCAGGCTGAAATTGAATGGGCAATGCAGTTCCCGGGTTTAAGATGCTATAATTGATAAATTCAGAGGGAGGCAAATTATCCAAACAATCATGGATAAAGGACCATTTGCTTGATCACTACTGCTGCGGGAACCTGCACTTCCATGGTTGTTGGACTTAACAATCCCGTATCCAAATCCCTTTTGAAAATCACCAAATTGTCCGAATCCCTGTTGGTGACAAACAGAAATTCTCCTAAACTGTCCATCGCAATTCCCCGTGGGTGCTCGCCTGCGCTTTTGATTTGGCCGACATATTGGATTTGTTTTTTGCTGGCATCCACGGCATAGATGACGATATTGTCCAAACCACGGTTGCTTGCATACACAAATCTCCCATCTGGGGAAATGGCGAGGTCTGCGGCTGTATTTTCCAAAGCGGATGCTTCTTCCGAAACGAGCATGGCTTCCCTGTCCAGAAAATTGAGGCGTCCTGACCTTGAATCGATTTCATAGACAGCCAAAGTGGAATTCAGTTCTTCTACTGAAAATGCCAAGGGGGCATGAGGATGCAGCTGGAAATGCCTCGGACCGGAGCCTGGCAATACTGCGGTCGAAACTGCTGTGGATAGTTTTAAGCCTTTGTTTTTTCTGTCCATTTCAAACTGTAGGATTTTATCTGTTCCTAAATCGGAGATGTACACAAAACGGCCGCTTGGATCTGGGATAACCGAGTGGGTATGCGCGCTGCTTTGTCGCTGTGGATGGATACTGGAACCCTGCAGCTGCATGGAAAACGATTGCTTCCTTAATCTTCCGTTTTTTTTGATTGGAAACATAGAAACATGGCTACTGGCATAATGTGAAATATAGAGGAATTCACCAAAAGGATCCACGCTGAGGTGACAGGGGCTTATTCCGCCGGAAGCCTTCGTGTGGATCGGTTTCAATTTTCCGGATTTCTGATCGATTTTGTAGCCACTGACTGACCCTTCATCTGAGGAGCGTTTTATTCCTTGGCGGTTGGCGGCATAGAGAAAGCTTCCATTGGGATGAAATTCCAAATAGGAGGGACTGTCTTTTTGGGTTAAAGATTGGATTTTTTCAAGTTCATTTGATCTTCGATCAAATGAAATCACATAAATTCCTTCACTTCCTCTTTCTGAAAAAGTCCCGATGTATAGGATTTCCTGAGTCCCTTGGGCAAAAAGACCTTTGCCCATAAAAGGATACAAAAGAAAAAGGACAGCTGCAATACGGTTCAATTTCATGCTTTGAATTTGAGGAAATATTTTGGGACAAAGGTTTCTTGGGTGGAAAATATTCCCAATGGAGGCGTTTGATGAAGTAAAATACCTTAAGGCGAAGCCAGGAGTAATAGACAAATGACCGATGCTATAGAAATTATACCCTGAAATTGAATTGGTAATGCATAACACGGGTTAAAACCCGAAAATTACGGGTTAAACAGGTTTGAATTTGGGGCAAAAAAAATCCCATCCAATTGAGGGATGGGATTTCAGGGTCCTGGATTTGACTGTTTATTTTCCTGTCAAAGGAGAAATAGTTTGGATGGTACCATCAGGATTGTGTGTCAATTCGGTCATCTTGATGTTTCTAAGATGTGTTTTGTCCGTAAGTTCGGTGTCGTGATAGAAGATGTACCATTTGCCTTCAAATTGGACAATGGAATGGTGGTTGGTCCAGCCCTGGACAGGTTTGAGGATGACACCTTGATAGGTAAAGGGTCCGTAAGGACTGTCACCTGTGGCATAGGCAATGTTGTGTGTATCTCCGGTGGAATAGGAGAAATAGTATTTGTCATTGTATTTGTGGACCCATGCGGCTTCGAAAAACCTTCTTTCATGGTCACCGGCAAGAATAGGCGAACCATCCTGGTCCAGTATTTTTATTTCCCTGGGTTTTTCTCCGAATTCCAACATGTCGGCGCTCAACTTTGCCACAACCGGACTGATGGCAGGCTCATCGTCGGCAGGCTCATCATCATAAGGTAGATTTCCGGTGGAGAGGTATTTGCCAGTTCTCCATTTCTGCAATTGGCCGCCCCAAATTCCACCCCAATAGATGTAATACGCATTTCCATCCTGAAATACTGCCGGATCGATGCTGAAACTCCCTTTCATGGGTTCAGGCTGTGCCTTGAAAGGACCTTCTGGGCGATCCCCTACGGCCACACCAAGTCTGAAGATGTCATCCTTGTCTTTGGCGGGGAAATAGAAATAATATTTCCCCTCTTTTTCTGCTGCATCGGGAGCCCACATTTGTCTTTTTGCCCAGGGGACATCGTCCACATCCAAGGCACGACCATGGTCGAGTGGCGTTGCACCTGGTGAATCCATCGAAAACACATGGAAATCCCGCATATTGAAATGCGCCCCGGAATCATCCTCCTTGACATCCGATTCCACATCATGCGAAGGATAGATGTAAATTTTCCCTTCAAATACATGTGCAGATGGATCGGCAGTGTACATGTGACTGATCAGCGGGGAATTGAGATAGGGGCTAACTTCTTCTGTGGTTGTTTCCACTGCTGTTTTTTGGGGAGAATTGCAGGAAATCATGTAGGTAGAGGCCATTACCAGAAGGGCCGTGTTTCCGAGAAATTTCAGGTTCATAATAGGAGTGCGTTATAGATTTCAATTTATTTTATTTTGAAAAACCTAAATTATAAAAATTGAAATCGGTTTCAAAATAAAAAAGCATTAGAAATATACTTTAAACTCCAATTAAAGAAATTACCCGAAAACAATAATTTGCTGGATTTTTTGGAAGGGTTTTGAGCGAAATCGAAATTGATTGGGATTATAAGGCCGCATCGTTTGGTCTCTTTGCCGAACATTAAGGCATTGATGAAGGATAAGCTTTTTTTGAATTTCCATCTTCAATTAGGACCGTTTGGAGCAGAGAAATCTTCAAGTAGCCACTTTAACTTTATTTATTTTAAAATCTTTTCCGGAATGCTTACGGGTGTTTTAAGAAAATCATTGGATTTAGTTTTAAAATAATTAAAATTTAAATTAATATTAAAATAAAACAAATAGTATAAATAAAATGATAAATAATGATTTTTAATAAAATAATAATAAAATTAAACTGTGTTTATGGTTTTTTATTACTTAATAATCAATTAAATTTATAATGAATTCTAATGGACTAAAAATTAATGTTTCCAATTTTTCTCATTAAAAACTAAAACACCTAAAAGTCATGAAAAAAATCATTCTTGTTTTGTTCGTTTTTGGATTTATGATCCAATCTTTTGCTCAGGTGATCACATTGCCTGAGGTTGAGGTACTTGCTAGAAACTACAAATACCTCGATGACGTAAATTTGCCTGGTGTGGGATCGGCGGTGGAAGCACTCCAACGCTATGCGACTGAATTTGACTTAAAAAACTCGGAGTATTATGAGGATGAATATGAAAAATATTTCATCTCTTTCTTTATTCCGGATGGTAAAATTCTTGCGGCCTATGATAAAGATGGAAATATTCTAAGGACCGTCGAAAAATACAAAAACATGAAACTTCCGATTGAAGTTGCGCAATCCATTACGAAAAATTATTCGGGATGGACCATTGCGGAAAATGTGTATCTCGTCAATTATCATGACAATAGAGGAGTGATGAAAAAAGAATTCAAGATTTTATTGGAGAGGGGGAATCGTCGGATGAGAGTGAAGACCGATGAACGCGGAAATATCCTCTAATAAAGACAGGCTTTGTTTGCGCCATGACATTAGAGTTTGATCGTCAAGGAAAGGAACAATCATTTTTTCGAGAATTGAAAGAGGAAGGATAGGGGACATACTCCCTATTCTTCCTCTCTTTTTTTGATCCGAGATTTGCCAGAGATTTGAATTTGATAAAATTATTGGTCCCTTGGCTGATTGGTCGTTGGAAGCTGATCAGTTTACCCTAACGTTTGAAGATTTTCAGGATTTCAATCCGGTTTCCATACTGGATTTCAACAAGCAATAGTCCTGCGGGGAACAATTGGATGGGTCCATCCAGTTGAATGAAATTGCCAGTGGCTTGCGTCTCAAAGGTTTTTTGAAGTTGTGGGGATATTATTTTGATTAGGATTTTTTCGTCCTTTGCTTCCAAACTTCCTGAATAGGCCAATTGAAGTTTGTTATGGACTGAAGGATTTGGAAATGCCTTCCAACCTATTTTGTCAGTCAGTCCGGACACCATGATCGATGAAACATGGGTGAAGGATGCCTGCATGTTTCCGTCAACTTGTTTGATCCGGTAATAGACCCGGACCTCATGGCTTGGCAAGTGATCGTCGGTAAAGCTGTAATCACTTCGCATTTCACTGAAACCCGTACTTTTGATCTCCGCAATTTCCTGGAAGTGAGTAACGTCTGCGATTGCCCTTTCCACTATAAAGGTGCAGGCTGTTCGCTCTGATTCGGTAGACCAATTGAGGATGGACATTCTCTTGGATTTGTCTATTTCTACCTTGAAATCACTCATGGGATTGCTTAAAATCTGGGCCCAATCTATAAATACACTGATGGTTTCTTTGCAGCCAATGGCATCGGTTACGGTAATGGAATAAGTCCCATTGCCAAGATTGTAGATGGTGTAAGTGTTGTCGACGGTGTTTGCCGAGCCAGAAAACCCCTCGGGATCACTGAGCCAATCGATGGTGTAGGGTGAATTTCCTCCGCTGATATCGACTTTGATCGATCCGGTATTGGCATTCAGTTTGGAAGGCGTCGCGTCCACCAGGATGGTGAGTGTCGGAATTGTGACGTTTTGGATAATGGTGTTGGAATTGCCGTTCACATCCGTGGATGTCAAAGACACCGCATAGGTTCCTGTTCCCGGAAATGTAAAGGATGGATCTTTTAACGTGGAAGTCCCCCTGCCGGCAAAGTCCCAAAGGTAGGTGTAAGGTGGTTTTCCTCCCATGGTCAAGTCTTTGAATTGGACCACAGGGTTACATACCGAGGCAGTATAGGAAAAGTCCGGAAGGACAGGAAGTTCTGCCGTAAATCCTGGAATGGAAGAATAGCATTGCGAATTACTGGTTTCATCCAATTCTGAACATGCCTTACCGGCACTTGTAAACCAGCTCATGTATAAATTTTTAACCTCCACCAAATTTCCCCATTTCCAGCTGAGGTCGATTACATAGATGGAAACACCGGTTGGCAATTGTGTTTTATCAGAAATACAGATTGATTTTCTTCCGGTATTGACGCCTCCAACAATCAAGTCAAAAAATATCTTGGTGGAATACGCATTTCCGGAACTACTCACATTTATAGTAACAAATAATTTACCATTGACGACCTCTCCCAATTCATAATTGCTGCCGCTTGTAAATGGATTGCCGTTGCTATCCAAAAGCAAGAAATTTTGAACACTTACGTTATTTTGGCTGCAGTTTTGTCCAGACGCTTCGCCTGTATTCAGTAAAAAACCGAATACAAAAAGTAGGGGCAATATGATGTTCCATTGGAGTTTCACTTTGAGGAACGTTTTGTGAAATTAGGGCGAATCCTTTTTTTTTTTGAGGAAATAAAATCCTATGTTTTGGATTTATTTCTAGATAAATATAAGTACAAAGCATCAATAAATAATGCAATATAAAAATACTGTTTAAGTCATTTTTTTAAACTATTTCCATCTATTTCAAGCTCCTTTTTTTGATTTATCCGGAGCAAAAAAATGTATGCAAACTGAAATATCAGAAATGTTCCCGTTTTTCAAAAAGCAAATATTTTTTTCAAAAATGGGAAATGGAAGATAAAATCGGTATTTAACTTTACGATCAAGTCAACTTTAGGGAACCAATGGATTCTTTTTTCTAATTCTTTCCTCTTGTTTTGTTATTTATTTAGAAGGAGAGTATGTTGCCGCAAAGCAAATTTCAAATTGATTTTTATAGGGTTAAAAGTCGAATTTAAGCATACCAAAAAATTGTAATAAATCTATATTTTAAGTAAAAATATTAAGCATGGATGATGAAGTATTGGTGATGGATTTTCAAACCAAAAGAAATTTTTGAGTGTTTACTAGGTCTTTCATAATAGTTAAACCCGTTTTATGCATTGCGAACTCAATTCAATATTGTAATTTACTAGTAATCAGTTAGGAGTTGACTGTTTTTGACTTCACCCTATTGGAGTAAGGAATTATTCTCCCAATAGTCTGATTTTCTTGCCGTTTCGATCTCATTTGGAAACCTCTTGCATATTTCGGGTTCAATCAATAAAATATCCTAAACCAGTATTTTATCAATGACCCCCGTTAAGTTTTTGATGGTTATTTGATTTTTTGTCAATGGCGTTTGTTTTCCGATCGTCCTTTGATTTGTTGGGATATCATCTTGTTTCTTCATCGAATCAAGATGATATTTTGGCGGCTTTTTTGTTCCAGATCAAGCGAGACAGCAATGCCCATATAGTCCCGGCAGTATCAAAGATCCAAATTTCTGGAATCGATCAAATTTGATTCCTTAATTTTAGGTAAATCCTTAGGGTGTTTATTGGGTTTTTTTGGGAAAATACTGGTAATATAAAATCTTCTTGGTCAGTATTTACCTAAATGAAAAGGTTGACTTTTTCATCCGATAATTTTTCCTATATTTCAAACCTAAAAAAACTAAGCGTTATGAAGACAGTAGGAATGATTTTATTGATTTTAGGTGCGATAGGCACAGTTGTGTTTGGCATACAGGCCATGCAGGATTCTGAAAGTTTCAGTTTCTTGGGAATGGACATTGCCGTGAGTACGGCCAATTGGACGCCGGTAATTATAAGCGGTGTGATGCTTGTCATCGGTCTTGTCTTGACTGCACAAGGGAAAAAATAATTTCTACGCATTCACCGGATCAAGCAACCTAAGTTTTGGAAGGCAATTTTTTTTAGATTGTCAATTCAGGGTATCTTTATCGAACGGGGACTGGGGTGAACTTACCGTTCGCCCCATCCATTATTTTAAAACTTTTTGAAATTACTCTTGACTAATTGGGGCTTCCCTCATTCAATTTCCTTTCAGGTTCAAAAAGGGTAAGGTTTTGTAATTTTTGGCCGCGTGGATTCCCGAAGAAAGCAATAAAATCCCGGACGCAACCAAAGCCGCCCACACCACAGTTTGATTTGCGTCCCATTGCTGATGGGAAATGGCCAACAATCCCCAAACACCCACCAAAGCTGCTTCGCGCATATTTCGCTTCTGGATCAAAAACAAGTAGACCATCGTGGCGATTGAGATCATCAGCACCGCCCAAAATTCAGGGGAGATAACCTCATCCAATGCGTTCAAGCTTTTTAACCAAACGGCCACATTCAGTACGGAAGCCAGGATCACCCAACCGATGTAGATACAAATCGGCCACCATACGAAGAAAATAATGCGCAGAGGAGCATCCCAAATTTCCAATTTCAGTTTGAGTACGAGTTGAATCAATGAAAATAGCAATACGGCCATGATCATAACCGAAAGTCCCAATTCTATATTGGCCCAAGCCACGATCCAGGAGCCATTGGCAATGTTGGAAACCGAAAACCAGATACTGCCTTTCTCGAGCGATTCGAGGTTGCGGTGCTTGAAATAACCGTACCACTGATAGGCAACAAATCCAAAGAGCATCAAGTAGATCAGGCCCCAAATGGAAAATGCATACCCCGAAGGGCTGATCAAGGTGTTGTACTGATCACTGACTTCTCCAATGGAATTCCCCCCGATTTTGCCAGTGCCTGCGGCAAAATTCAAAAAAAGCATCCCGAAGAATGTAATTGTGTTGAGGACTAAAAGCCCAAATGTTTTTTTGCTTGAAACGGCTGCGGTTTGGTTCATGTGCGAAAATACGAAATTTCGGTTGCGTTAAGCGATGGGTTTACATTCCCCTTTCTTTATTCCTCCCAACTTGTACATTTTTCCAAAATATAATGTGTCCCCGCTACCTTCCCAATAAACCACTGGGGCAGTTGAGAAACCCGTAAACTCAGAAATTTGAATTCCCCCCTCTTTGTCCCGAAATTCCAGATGTCCGAGGCGGGGCCAGCCCATTTGTTTAAAATCAATACCACTTGCCCAACGGAGGGCAATCACATTATATCCCTGTTACGCATTACTGTTTCTATTCCAGCCCAAAATTGCGTCACTTAATATTCAGTCTTTGTCTCCAATTTATGACTTTCACCAAATCGGTAATATGTGCAATTCCATAATTGGTCTGATTTTTTTTTTAATTACAAGCCCATTGGGAAGCCTAGTGCATATTTCGGTTAAAATTTTTTCCGCTAAATTTAGAATGGCAAAAGTTAACCAATTGGTTGGCAAGCTCACGCGTATGCAAAGTCTAAAAATCCTGATTTGGTTTTTGACTTTGCAAAGCCATCGACTTTATCGAGTCTCAATGTCTCCGACGGCTTCTAAATCAATGGACAAACATTCTTGAAAACCATGCAGCGAAGACCTTTTCTCAAAAATATCAGCTTGATTGCCACAGCCACTGCGGTAATCCCATTTCCCCTAATCGGCAAAACCAAAACCAACATGGAGCCTATTCTGAAATTCATTGTCGCTTCCGATGGGCATTACGGCCAGCGGGAAACTGCTTTCGAAAGTAGCCATCAAAAGCTGATAGATGCAATCCATCTGGAAGAAGGGGTGGATTTCGTGGTGTTTAATGGGGATCTTATACACGATGAACCCGCCTTTATGCCGCAGGTCAAGAGGGTTTATGACTCCCTAAATGTGCCGTATTACCCGGTAAAAGGCAATCATGATCAGATTTCGGAGGAGGATTGGGAGTCGATCTGGGGAATCCCCGCGAACCATGCCTTTGTCCACGGTGATGCATTCGGTTTTGTCCTGGCCAACAGTTCCAATCAACAGGGGGAATATCTCTGCGTGGACACAATTTGGTTGAAGGAGCGTCTGGCGGCATTCAAGGGATTGTCCCATGTCTTTATTTTCATCCACATTTCCCAGCGGGATTGGACCAAACATGGGATTGCTTGTGAAGAAGTTTTGGACTTGATTGGGAGTTATCCAAATGTACGTGCGACATTTCACGGCCATGACCATGATGTGGATGGCATCATGTACCATCACAAAAAAACCTATTTATGGAGCGGACATTTTGGGGGAAGTTGGGGCTCTCCCCATCCCGGGTACCGGATCTGTACGCTTGGGGAAGACGGAACAGTGACCACCCAGCTCAAATCCATGAAGGATGGTTCGGTACTGAGTACGCATGTTTTGTGAGGAAGGGGACTTGCTACATTTGAATGTGCAATAGGCTAAGCTTTTTTATTGCGTTGGCATGGCTGTTTTCAAAATCACTAAATGGTCCACTCAAATCCTGAAATCCCCGCCAAAGGGAAGGATTATCCCTAAATAGTCTGGTTTTCAATCAGTTGCAACGCTATTTGGAAGCCCAATGCATGTTTCTGTCTAACTTAATTCATTTAGCAGCTTTACGTTACTTTTCCGCTGTCTTAGAATTCGGGTTTAACCCGTTATATGCCTTACGAACTCAATTCAATATCATTATTCACTGATTTGCATTCAGTTGCAACGCTATTTGGAAGCCCAATGCATATTTAGGGTTAAAATAGAATACATTTGATTTCTATAAAAAAAAGGGAAACATGAAAGCATCAGCACCATCGAAATTTGTTTGGATTATTGGTCTTATTTTGGGCATTGCCGGAATCATCGGTCATTTCACGTCCATCGATTTTATCACGGCCAATAGTTTTAATCTGTTGTTGGCAGGTTTCGTCCTCCTTGCATTGGGAACCTCTTTTAAAGGGATATAACTAGGAAATAATGAAACAAAAAATCTCCCTTGGTCGCGATCAAGGGAGATTTTTTTTTGTGCTGTGCATGGGGAGTACCTGGACGGTGAGCGTTCCTGATTTCCCGCATACCACCATGTGCCTGCATGCGTAAAGCATTTGAGTGTTGACGGTTTGGAGCAAAGGTCCAATGCTTGGCTTTGAATCACCAGGGGATGAACAAGAAAAAGGGGAGGAGAGGCGATAGTCCAAAGTCCTATTCTGATTTCTAGGATCAATTGGTCGCGCGTGAGAAGGAAACGGCATGTCCTGGCTTTCTTATTCTCCCAAGTAGCCACCTACATAGAACCCGAAATATGCATTAGTTGTAAATTCCCAATAGGGTTTAAACTGTAAAAAAATCAGCCTGTTTGGTGAAATAGAAAAGTGCTGAAAGGATGAAGTCCATGGCCAACCAAGAATGATTATAAGGCAATTGCAGGACGGAATTGATCTGATCATGCATTTTACGGGTTTTCGCCGATTTATTTCAAAATCAAGAAGAGGAGAATGCCATAAACTAGGATGGGCAGCGATACACAAATCCACACGGAAGAGGCAAAATAATTACTCCCATATCTATTGAAATAATTCAAAAATGAAACTGATTTGGCAAACAACCAGTCCGAATACGTTTTAAAATCCCTGCAACCCACAAAGAATCCTATTGTGAAAATCACAAAAGCGATTTTCAAGTGATGGAAATTAAATATAATGTCTAATAGACACAGCCATGAAAAAGGAATTAACAAATAATATACTATAATATTGATTTCATTATATGTTAGCTTTGTCTTGTCCGCTATAAATGAAAGAAGTTTCGCTATTATTTTAAATATTTTATAGTTCATTTATAAGAGTAGTTTTACTTAAAATATATCAGCTCTCTGGAATTCAATAACAACATTGCTTTTAATTTGTCATTTTCTATTTGTCGATACTCATATGTTTCGTTGTTGCTTTTTATCCAAATATATTTTAGAACGCTAAATTTATCTGAATTTGTTAAGTAATTATTCTCTATGTGACTATTCATCGAATCTTCTATTTGAGTTGTTATTTCATAGGTCTCATTTTCTGATAATAAGTACCTTATTGTTTTTTTGTTTTCAGAATTAATATTAAAATGATTGAATCTGATATTTAATTCACCAGAAATCCATTCAGGTCCGTATTTATTTCTTAAACCTTGAGAAATTCCCCAAACCATAAATAGGAAGAATAGAATACCTAAAATAATTAAACTTATAAGAATTATCAGTATGACCCAAAAAGTATTCATTTGATTGTTTTAGTATTAAGTTGTTTTCTCATCTTTTTAATCTAACCGCCAACGGTTTGGCACTTGGCGCAGTGGCGGATTACGGAGCTCAAAACTGTCAATACACCACAAAAGCTGATGCGAGGTAGAATGTTCAATTAACCACGTCACCCGCCATTGAGCCAAATGCCTGTTATCGCTTCGGTGTTTTATTTCGTCTAATTGGTTGTCATTTAGGTTTTGCGTTGGGGCAGGCACACTCTTACCGCATTTTTGGTCTGTGCGTTGGCTTGTGCGAATGCGGTAATTGTGTGACTGCTGCATGGGCTATAATGTTGTTTGATAAATGTATTCTGAAAATCTCGTAACTATTTTGTCTGAACAACCAATTGCTTTGTTTAAAACTTCTTTAAGGTCTTCCTTTCTCATTTTAAGTCGTCTGATGCCAATTGCAAGCAAAAATTCCATTAAAGCTTCTCCGTCTGCTGAATTGTATTTGTCAATAATACTTAACAGGAATTCTTTCATTTGTAAACTCAGTTCGCTGTCAAGGTCATAGGCGAAATATTCGGTCTTACCACTTCTAAGTAATGATGCTTGAATAATGCCGTCATTAAATCGATGAAAATTTCTTGGACTTAACATATTTCTCACATAGTTTGTCTGTTTAAGTGAAGGATGTGAATTGATTTGCTTTTGTTCAAGGTTTGAAATGATTGTCGAAATAGTAAAGTAAACTTCTGATTGAGCTATTTCATTTTCTTTATATTCAAATGAAGTCCAGAACGCAAAATTCTTCCTTAAGCGCAAATCCTGCTTGCCAACAGTTTTCAGAAAAACATCATTACTAAAGCCACGAAGTTTTTTGTTATCACGAAGAATTTCAAGTCGTTCATTTACATAGCTGTAAACTTCTGGCTCTTTGTCTTCATCAAGTGAACCTATAAAGTCTTCAAAAAAGATTTTTTCCAGTTCCCAAGAAGTTTCGGTTTGCTGTATTGAACAGTAAATTGTTTCAACTGCGACAAATGGTCTTTCATCGCTTTTGTCTTTTCCTTTCTTTAAATCACTAATTAGGTCAGTTGAGAACTTGTCGTTTACAGGTCGATAAATGCCAACGAAATAAACCAAATTCAACTTCTCCATATTTCGCATTAAGCGACTTATCTGTAATAGTTTTTTGCCTGTGGTAATACAAGAGGCAACAATAACAACAGTTCCCGATTCTTCTGTGATTTTACTTGTAAAATCTGAATCCAGTTTAATTAACTCGGGCTTTATGCTTGATGGAATTTTAGAAAGAATATGCTTCGCAAGTTCTTCTGAACCAATGTCAGGAAGACGCAAAAGATATTTGGTGTTTGCAGGTATATATTTATCAATATGTCTATCTAGTGCTTCGTCAAACCTTTTAAACGTGGTTAAGTTCTTTAGCAGATAAACAATATCAAAATATACTTCGTAGTTCGCATCAGGAAAATTATCTTTGTAATAGACCTTAATTACTCCTTCATTTGGTAATCCGCTTTTGTAGTGTTCAGCAAATGTTGAGATACTCTTTGCGAAATGCTCGGGTTTTATTGTCAGAAGATGTCTTTCAACTTTCGGTTGAACTGTAAGAAATACGTCACCACGAATATTTATTGGTCGTGAATGGTTCTTGCAAAGTTTACAATCTTCAGGGTTATTGTAAGTTTCAAATTCTTCCTCTCCTAATTGAAAATCAGAATCTTTTGTTAGGTTGCAAATGATATTAGCACTATGGTTTAAGAATTTATCATTTGGACCTAAAAAGTAAACAACTTGAATCTGTTCCTTATCGGCTCTTTTTTCCTTTAATAGCCTGTCAATGATATTGCCCGATGTAGAGGATGAAATTAATACTAGCGATTCAGGAGAAAAACTATCAGTGCTTTTTTCAAAAACATCGTATGATTCAAAACTGTGAACAATAGGGCAATCAAACTCCTGTTTAAATCTTCTTCTCAATTCAAAAACCGAATATGGCAGCACATTGATTGATGAAGTATCACAGTAAATAATGTTTTTGTCTTTTGTATGTTTCAGGAGTTGCACAGCAAGAAAAAATATTTCTGACTGATTTATCAAAACATTTCCCGTTCGAATAAACTTTGCACAATGTTTATTGCTTGGGAAAACAAAATGATGGTCGGGAGTTGATTCAACCAAACCACCATTGTTTTGGAAAATTACAGTTGAGCCGCTTCTTAGTAGCTGTGAAATGAACTTAGATTCATGTTTTGGTTTTTTGCCTTCAATCAAAGTAAAACTGCCGTCAGAATCATACTCATAAATCATTAGGCATTTATCAAAATAGTCTGCCGATTTACCCGGAACTCTTTGGAATGTTATATCTCTGCCTGCTTTGAAATATTCTAAGGAGGAGGTATCGAGATATTTCGGAACAAGAACCACCAATTTGTCTGTAATACTGTGTTCCTGAAAAAAGTTATTTAGTTCTTGAGCCAATTCATTCTGAGAGCTGATTTTGGTTTGGTGAACAAACAACACCGTAACTCTCAGTTTTCCTGTTGAAGAAACTACGTCTTCATATTGGTATATAAAGTAGTTTCTCATGGTTGATTAAATTCTAAGGGATAAAAAATAGAAAGTAAAGTGCCTTCGGCTGCTGGATACACAGTAAAATTGTTGGTGCTGTTATTTTGGAAATCATTCAACTGTATTTCACTAGCATTTTCATGGTGATGGTAACGATTGTTTTTCATGTCCCGAAAAACATCTGCCCGTCCAGTTTTTATCCTTACAAAGCCATTTCCGTCTAGTGTTTGCAAAACCCTATCAAGTCCAATTCCTTTAATTTCACCTCTGAATCCGTCAGCAGAAGTGTTGTGTCTGTATAAACACTGTTTAATAATTTCTACCTCTTCGGATATGTTCAAATTGTAGTCGCTTATATTTTTGAAGCGCTTAACAAATCCAGGCCCACTATCCAAAATCGAAATTTCTAATAGATATAAGTCACCTTGTTGATTAACACTAAATCCTGAATTGAAATATTGAACAAGACCTGCATAATCGTGAAACTGTTCAACGAATTTGTTAATCGGTTTCTTGTGGAATTTCAATTGCAACGCACGAATATTTGGATAAAGATTGTATCCTAGTTCATTCGTTTTTGCGTGTTCGTGTGTATTCGTAAAAAGTTCGTGTATTATTGCTATAAAGTCATCATAATGACCTTTTACACCAGTTCTAAAAACTCCTTTGTTGAAATCGCCAACTTTTTTAAAGGCATTGAAAAGATTAAAGCCAAGTGTGGTTTCATTAACCAGTTCTCTGAAATTTTTGTAAAGGTGTCGTGAAAGTCCCCTGTTTGATTTGTCATGGTCAAAGCAATAAATAGGAACAGAAGTTCCTTTTAAGTCGAAAAAGTCCATGCGGTTGAAGTATTCCTTGCTCGGATTTTTTAACTCACCTTTTATGCTTTCTCCATTCGCATTTACAATTTCTTTCTCCCAAGCCAATACAATGGATGGATAAACAAACTCATTGTTATACAAATATTCAATTGCTTCTTCTGTGTTGGAAACTGGTAGATGTAGTTTGCCTGAACGATTATTTCTTACCCAAGTAGATAAAAACTGCAAGTAAGAAAAGAGCAAACCGAAATCTAGTTTGTCAATCTTCTTTGGCAAATGCACATCAATCACAGCTTCGTTTGAAGTATCAAGTTCAGAATACAAATTCTGAATTTTTGGTATCGATATGTTACTTGTTACTTTAATCATTTTTTGTTTTTTGAGAAGTCCGAGCATTGGCATGAAAACAGCTCTTTTGCAAGCCAAAGTTCAGGCTTGAGCGGTGGGGCTTACAAATGTGCTGTTTTGTGTGTTGGCTTTTCATGTTTCTATCTCTATATTTCTGTTAGGGTTCGTCTTTTTACAATGACCGCTAACGTAAAGTGTTTTAAACGCAATTCAGGCAAAAAAATAACTATTTTATTCGATAATCCAAAATTGCGGTTAAAACATAGTTGGACGGAGCCTCCGGGATTATGGGCATTTATTTGCCTTGGTTTTGGACGAAGATGACG
>NZ_JAUSPP010000018.1:0-163864 GCF_030656585.1 Rhodonellum sp. | reverse complement strand
CTTGTACAAGGCTAAATTCAATCTACCGATAGATTCTGGTCAGAAAGAATATTACGCGGCCATCGCTTATTGATATTCCATTTTTTTCCAAAGGCATTGATTGCCAAGGGGGAACCATCCATTTGAAGCAATCAAATGATATAGCCTTTTCTTTTTAGAATGGTTTCAACAAATTTCTTATCATTGTCAGAATTGAAAATCTTAAAGGGAAGGTGAATAAATTGTGCTTTAGACATCGTTAAGATGTAGGCATCCTTGGTGATTTGGGCACGTTTTATCATTCCCCAATTGATCGGCATTCCCTGTTTTACATTCAGCTTCATCAGAATCTGCCTGCTGTCAATTTCATATGCCAATTTTTCGAACATCACCTTGTTTTGCTCCATTTGGGTCACGCCGGCAAACTGGATTACCCAGAAAAGGAGATACAACACATAGGCAAGGATGGCCATGCTTATCCACCACCAGGAAGCTATCCAAAAATATCCGCAAGCAATCGCAACAGCAATAAGAATCACCCACCACTGTTCCTTGAGGACATTGGTAAGTCCCATCTTGATGTAAGTGCCGGTTTCTAATTTATATCTTTTGGTTTTAACTATCATTATCTTAAAATTTCAGTGCGCAAATATCCGATGATATCGCCTATTTAACAAGCCAAATGCAAATCCGTTGCTTTTTTTTTCATTTTTCAAAATCAATATTTGTTATAAACAGTTAATACATTGACTTATAAATACATTTGTATTAAATTACTTCAAAATCGTTCACTATGAGTAGCCTAATCGTTGATCTTGTGCTGTGTGGTATCGCGTATGTCGTGCTCATCTACTTTGTCGCTACCATGACTAGAGCGAGAATCCAAAGGGGAAGAAATCGAAACGATGATGGGGATGGCGGAATAGAAGATTTCACACCTCCAAAAATAGACCTTCCGCCTGGCGTTATTTGGCCTTCGGACATCCCGAAAAGGAGAAAACAAACGGAAATTTTCTGAAAGGTCAATTGCATTTGTCACAAATCCCTTGGATCAAAAGACTCGTCTCCTTGTTTATATAGCCCTTTGGCAATGAAATTTTTGGAAGGATGGCTTCTTCGATACAGATTGTTTTTCCACATTTTTCACATTTAAAATGTACATGATCGTGGTCATGTGAATGCTCGCCGTCAGATGTATGGGAACAAAGCGCATATTTAGTGGCGCCACTGTCATCCATTACCTTATGGATCAAATCATTCTCCAAAAAGGTTTTTAAGGTTCTATATAGGGTCACCCGATCAAAATCCTTTTTCAAAACCTCCTCAAGATCAGAATGGGAAAGTGCGGATTGTTTTTCCAAAAATGTGTTCAAAACTTCCTTTCTGCAATTGGTGATCCGAAGGTGATGGTCCTGAAGAATTTTTAAAGGGGTTAAAGCCATGGTTTACTTTTTTTTCGATTCCTGTAAAAATATGGATAATTTTCACTTCTCGTTGATTTCACAAACAAAAAAAGGGCAAGATGAATTCATCCTGCCCTTTTTGTTTTATGGAATTGAATTATTTTGGTTCCAAGACCATTTTGATTCTTTCTAGGGTATCTTCCAAATGTAGCTTGGAAAGCCTGTCAGATGTTCTTGGGATAGCAGCAGTTATTTGTCTTTGCAAAGTCTTCAACTCTCCTCTTGCCATCGGTCTGATGTCAGACTGGGAAGCATTGATCTGTGGACCTACAAAACCTCTAAACTGGGCGGGCACATTTGGCTCATTGCCGGTCAGCAACAATTCCAAACGTTCTAAATGCGCTCTTTGCAAGCTTCTCCTGTGTACATCAATGGTCCTTCCGGCAGCCAATTCCGTCCAAATCCCCGCTCTAAGATCATCAAATAGCTCGATCATGGTGTAAGCATTCTTGCCGCTTATTGCCTCGTTCTCAATGACTCGGCCCAATCTCCCCCATTCCAAAATACTGTTTAGGTTATTCACCTGCACTGCTCTTACTCTTTCCAAAGCGCCAAAATCACCTATCTGAGAAATGATTTTCTCATCCATCAGCCATTTTGGTGTCGCGAACAATTCCTTGTTCAAGAATGTCACGGCTTCTTTTTGAGTGGCCTTATCGGTGTGCGTATACACCGCTTCGTTTTGACCTGACGATTTGAAGATTTCATAGACACCACCTACATTGGTTCTGACATGACCCATATAGCGGTTGTATTGGCCTATCACCTGTCCATACATCTCGTTCAAATCACTGTAGTCCTTGTAAGGCTTATCTGCTTCAGATACCCACTCATTGAGATTAGGAAGAATCCTTTTCAGGTTATCGATTCCATAAGTGGAAGCTTTCATGGCATTATCCCCTAAGTCTTCACTTTGGGTACTCGGGTCATAGTTATTTCCCTGACGACCAAATCGGTAAACAGGATCTCCATTTTTGGCCAAAATCCATTGATCCAAAGTAGCCTGCTCCTCTTCCGGTGTCTTGGCATCCAAAATAGGACGATATCCCCAGCTGATGGAGTATTTGTCATAAGGGCCTACATCAGGCATCAGACTCACGCCTTTGTCATCAGGCTGTGCAATGTAATTGAATCTTGCATAGTCCATGATGGACGGTGCAGTCCCAAATTCATTTGTGAAGGTAGCGGAACGCAAAGAGTCCACTGGATAGGCATGTGAAGACCCAAAATTGTGGGGCAAACCCAGTGTATGTCCCACTTCATGGGAAGAGACAAACCTGATCAGTCGGCCCATTACCTCGTCTTTGAATTTAACGCCTCTGGCTTCTGGGTTAACGGCTGCAGTTTGGATAAAGAACCAATTTCGCAACAGATTCATCACATTGTGATACCAACCAATGTCGGATTCCAGGATCTCCCCAGATCTAGGATCGGATACGTGAGGTCCATAAGCATTCTGAATGTCTGAGGCAAAATACCTGATGACTGAATATCTGGCGTCTTCTGCACTCCAAGTGGAATCCTCTTCAAAAGTCGGCGCATCCTTGGCCGTGATGGCATTTTTGAATCCTGCTTCTTCAAAAGCTGCATTCCAATCTTCTACGCCTTGCTTCAAGTAAGGTCTCCACTTTTCTGGAGTTGCCGGATCGATATAATAGACAATCTGCTTTTTGGGTTCAACCAATTCGCCTCTTTTGAATTTGTCGTAATCTTCTTCCTTCACCTCGAGTCTCCATCTGTCCAAGTAGGTTCTTTTGGTGGCCTTTTGCTCATCCAAGCCAAAGTCCACAACGGACCTGCTGAACCAACCCACTCTTCTGTCTGTCAGTCGCTGCATCATCGGCTCCACCGGCAACAACACCATGGAGGAGTTCATTTCGACAGTGATCGATCCTGTGCTTCCATTGGAAGGCGGATCAGTCGCGATGTAAGTCATGACATATCTAGACTCGATATTGATCGGATAGGGACTGATTCTTTCTATATAAGATCGGTCTGTATCCAATCGCGTCACTTTGAATTCTGTCCGGCGATTTTTTGGCAAGCCAAGCGCCTGAACATCTTTGGAAAACAAATCCGTAACCTCAATGACCACTCCATTTCCGTCTTTTGCCTTGGCTTTGACGTCAAATTTCTGAAGGATCGGTTCCAAATTTGAATTTCTTACTGCCTCAAAAATTGGAAGGGAATCAGCTGCCGTATTGCTGTAGGAAACAACCTTCAAGAGGATATTGTCTCCATTTTGATCCCATCTTACCATTTGTGTATTGGTTCTTTCTCCTCCATACCCAATTCCGTCTGCGGTCTTGGCAATGGTGGTGACCACAAGCATTTCCCTGCCGATAAGCGTGTCAGGGATTTCATAATAATATTTCCCCTCAACTTCATGGACTTTGAAAAGTCCATCATGTGATTTTGCCTTATTGGTAATCACCTCTCCGTAAGGCTTTGGTCCTGGCTTGGCCTGAGCGGCTGGCCTTGGAGCTGGAGCTGCAGTTTGGGCAGGTGCGTTTTTGGCATCCTTTTTCTTTTTCCTTTGTCCAAATGCATCTTCGGCGAAAAGCATGCTCCCAAGCATCAGTACTCCAACTAAGCCCTGTTTTAGTTTTATTTGGGTAAACTTCTTCATAATTAAATTGGTTGACATTTTGTTAATCTTTGAAATTAACCCAGATTTCAGAGGTTTTATTAATCCAAAAGGATGAATTTTGATAAACGGTGCTCATCTAAAATAAAAGGCGGATACAACTCATGCAGGCATACGACATTATCATCATTGGAGGAGGACTTGGAGGGCTGATCGCTGCGCACCAACTCGCCAAAAACAATAGACGTGTACTCTTGATCGAAAAGAAGGGCTATCCTTTTCACCGCGTTTGCGGAGAATATATTTCCAATGAAGTCCGGGAATTTTTGTTGAAGGAAAACTTGTTCCCCTCGGAATTTGGCCCATCTGAAATCCATAAATTCAGGTTGACTTCCATCAAGGGCAACATTGCCGAAATGAAATTGGATCTCGGTGGCTTTGGCATCAGCAGGTATCAATTGGATCTCTTCCTTTACAAAAAGGCAAAGGCCATGGGCGCCGATTTCTTATTGCAGACCCAAGTGGAGGACATCAATTATTCGGAAACGGAAGATGGATTTACCTTGAGCCTAAGTGATGGAAATACTTTGGTCTGCAAACATGTCATCGGAGCATTTGGAAAACGATCCAAAATGGACAAGTCGCTCGATCGGGAATTCATACGAACGCGGTCACCCTTCATCGGTGTTAAATACCACATCAAAACCGATCACGAACACGACATGGTGGCCCTCCACAATTTCGAAAATGGCTATTGTGGCATCAATCAAATCGAAAATGGCATTTTCAATCTCTGCTATTTGGGTTCCAAAGACCAGCTCAAGGAACATGGAAGTATCCAGGAGATGGAAAAAGCCATCCTTTTCAAAAATCCGCACCTCAAGTCAATTTTTGAAAACAGTGACTTTCTTTTCGAAAAACCCGAGGTCATCAACGAAGTGAATTTTTCACCCAAAAATCCCGTAGAAAACCATCTGCTGATGGTCGGGGATGCAGCAGGATTGATCACCCCCTTGTGCGGGAACGGCATGGCCATCGCCATCCACACCGGAAAACTCGCCGCCGAAGCCATTCTCCGAAACGAAAACCGAAAAGCCATCGAAACCCAATACGAAACCGACTGGAACTCCCATTTCAAAAACCGGCTTTGGCTGGGTCGAAAAGTCCAGCAATTATTCGGTTCCAAAATCGTATCGGAATTTTCTGTGGGCATGATCAAAAGTTCCCCCTTTATCGCCCACCAAATCATGAAGAGAACACACGGAGAGATTTTTTAGGCGAGGAAAAAAGTGCTTGGCTCCAAACATCTATTTTCTGAATCCAAAAGAAAAATGACCGCATTGACACCCATCCCAATTCCATGGATGGCACAGGAGCAGAGGACGAAAATAGAAGTTCCTGGTACTTCATATTTTAACCGGAAATATAAATCAGGTTTCGAAATGGAATTGAAACTGAAAGTAAATCAGGCTATTGGGAAAATAAATCCCGATATCAATAAGGTGAAGTTAAAAATAGCCGAACAAATGGCTCTCTACAGACAAAAAAGCTCAGTTTTCGCGGTTAAAACCTTGAATACCGAGCTTTTTTTGGTTGAAACCGTTTTCCGGACCCAATCTTCAGCAAAATTTTTGGACCCAAATCATCAAAGAAATTTCACCTTTAATGGATTGGCTTCCAATCATCAGGACGCGTTCTTCTTGTATTTCCCCCAATAATAGGCAGGGAAAATCAAAGCCCTCAACTTCCATTCATTCTTTTCATTGACCGTCAGGGATTCATCCTTATGGACCGCCCTATACATGTTTCCCGCAAGCAGCGAATGCGCCATCAAGAGGAGAAAAAGTACCGCGTAGACAATTAATTCCGTCATCGTTTTTCAAATATCAAAGAAGCCCAAGTATCTTTTGTTTTTTTGGCTTGGAGATCCAAACCATATTTTGCCGCGGCGTTTTCAATGTCCACGATATCATGTTCATAAAATCCGCTCAAAAGAAGCTTCCCTTTGGATTTGACCAAAGTCCCGTACACCTCCATTTCATCCAAGAGTACATTTTTGTTGATATTGGCCAATACGATGTCGAATTGGCCTTGTGGATTGACTTCACGAATGGTACCAAGACCCATTTTCACGGAGTGCATGTCATTCAGTTCAAAGTTTTCATTCCCGTTGTCCACACACCAATCATCGATATCAAAAGCCTCGATTTGCTCCGCACCAAGCTTAAAGGCCATGATGGCCAAAATACCCGTACCAGAACCGATATCAATGACCCGCTTTCCCTGATGATCCACGTTCAATTGATGCGAAAGCATCAGATAAGTGGTGGCATGGTGTCCCGTACCAAAAGACATCTTGGGATTGATGACGATTTCGTGCTTCACACCTATTTTGGGCGCATGAAAGGATGCCCTCACATACACTTCGTCTCCAATGGAAATGGGATCATAATGCTTTTCCCATTCCTCATTCCAGTTGACTTTGGCCATCATGCCTTCCTTCACGAGGATGGATGCGGCTTCGACATATTGGTCGATGACGGCTTGATAAGCCTCCCGATCAAAAAGGTCTTCGGCGATATAGGCATCGATCCCTTCGTCTGTCTCCAGAAAGGAATCGAAGCCAACTTCCGCCAATTCTGAAATCAGGATTTCCCGATATTCTTCCAAGCAGGAAATTTTAAATTCCAAGTATTGCATTTAGAAGGATTTGATGATGTCCAAGAAGTCCCTGGATTTAAGCGAAGCTCCGCCGATCAATCCGCCATCCACATCGGGCTTGGAAAAGATCTCTTTGGCATTCCCGGGGTTGCAGCTTCCACCATAAAGGATAGAAATTTCGTCGGCTGCTGCTTGTCCGTATTTGGAGGCAAGGTGTGTTCTGATGGCAGCATGCATTTCCTGTGCCTGATCCGAACTCGCAGTTTTACCAGTTCCGATCGCCCAAATGGGTTCATAAGCGATCACGATTTTTGCAAAATCAGTTGCGCTCAATCCAAAAAGGCTTTCTGTCAATTGTTGTTTCACATATTCCTCATGCGTTCCTGCCTCTCGGATATCCAAGGATTCACCACAGCAAAAAATAGGCGTCAGGCCATTTTCCAATGCCTGTGTTAATTTTCCGGTCAGTAGTGCACTGTCTTCCTTGAAATATTCCCTTCTTTCGCTGTGACCGATGATCACAAAAGTGGATCCGAAAGAAGCCAACATGGATGCGGAAATTTCTCCGGTATAGGCACCTGAAGTTTTGTCAGAGCAATTTTGGGCACCCAAAAACAATCCTGCTGTATTGCCGATCAATTTCTTGACAGGGTGCAGGTGAACATAAGGTGGATTGAGGACAACGGAAACATCCTTGATGTTTTCATCCCGGATCATATTGACAATTTCGGAGGTGAGCTTTTGGCCTTCTTCAAAATTCAGGTTCATTTTCCAGTTACCGGCAACAATATTTTTACGCATGATGGCTAAAGGTTAGGTGAATAGATTTGATTAAAATAACTGATAAAGTTACTTTGGGCTAAAATTACACAAAATGTCCTACCCAAGAAAAGATTATGACTCCGATGCACCCAAAAAGTACTGGTCTCTCGAAGAGGCGAAGCTAAAAATCGCCTCTTATTGTGCCTATCAGGAAAGGTGTCAAAAGGAGGTTCGGGAGAAACTTCATGAAAAAGGGGTCTATGGCACTCCTGCCGAGGATCTGATCGCGGAAATGATCACGGAGGGTTTTTTGAATGAGGAGCGTTTTGCCCAGTCTTTTTTTAGGGGAAAATTCAGAATGAAAAAATGGGGAAGAAATAAAATCCTTCAGGAATTGAAATTCCGCCAAATCAGCCCCAATTGTATCAAATCCGGTTTGAAAGAAATCGAGGAGGATGAATACCTGGAAACCCTCGACCAGCTGGTCGAAAAAAAATGGAATTCCATCTCGGAAAAGGATCTTTTTAGAAAAAAGAACAAGGTTTTCCAATATTTGATCGGAAGGGGCTTCGAATCGGATTTGATTCAGGAAGCCATGGTCCGGCACTTGGAAAACCAATGATCACTCGATCATCTCTGAAACGATTTTTGCTGAGAGCAAACAAAGGGGGATTCCACCGCCGGGGTGCACACTTCCCCCACAGAAATATAGATTCTTGATGTCTGAGGAGAAATTGGCGTGCCGCATAAATGCCGCAAACCGATTGTTGGAACTGTTGCCGTAAAGCGCACCATTCGCACTTGATGTCTTGCTCTCGATCGTCCGGGGCTCTAGGATCTCCTCTACTTCGATCAGGCTTTCGATATCTGTTTTGAGGACGCGGTTTATTTTATTGACGATGTTTTTCCTTGCTTCCCGAATCACGGCGTCCCAATCCTGTCCTTGATTGTTGGGTACATTGATCATCGTGAACCAATTCATGCTGTCCTTGGGCGCATCATCAGCCTTGTGCACCGAAGTGATGTTGATATACACTGTGGGATCTTCACTGATGGTTTTGTGGGTGAAAATGTGCTCAAATTCAGTTTTGTAATCTTCGCTGAAAAGGATATTGTGCAATTCCAATTCCGGAAAGACCTTCTTTATTCCCCAATAAAAAATCAGTGCAGAACTGGATTTGGTTTGATTCAAAAGCAGTCTGGGTTGTTTTTCTTTTTTCAGGATAGTCTTGTAGGCATTGACCATGTCCATATTGTTGACCAGCAAATCCGCAAAATGTTTGGTTCCATTGACGATTACCCCAACGGCCCTTTTTTCCTGTACCAAAATTTCCTCTACTCTGGCATTCATGTGAAAGGAGACTCCGAGACTTTCCGCAAGGCGATACAGACTCATGGTAATGTCGTGCATCCCTTTTTTGGGAAAGAATGCCCCGATGTTAAATTCCAGATGGGGGATGATATTCAGGGTTGCAGGCGTTTCATAAGGGTTGGATCCATTGTAGGTAGCATATCTGTTGAAAAGCTGCACCATTTTGGGATGGTCAAATTGTTTCTCATTGGCCCGGTTCATGGTGCTGAAGATGCCCAATTTCCCCATTTTCAGGTAGGATTTCATGGCGTCTTTATTGGTCCAGGTCCCGAATTTGTGCAGGGATCTTTGCATGAAAAGCGGGGAAAGACGATCATAGATGTAGGCGGACTTTTCTAAGGCCTTCCGGATATTTTCGGCAGGTTCTCCCAATTTTGCTTCCACTTCCTTCCCAAAGCGGTCAATGTCCGCATAGGCCTTTACCTGTTTTCCATCCTCCCAAAAATAATGGCAGGCCACTGGAAGTCTGATGTAATCAAAATGTTCCCGCGGTTGCTTTCCCGCCAGTCTAAAAAGGTCATCTACTTGCTCCGGCAAGGTAAAAAGGGAAGGGCCGGCATCGAATCGATATCCTTGGAGGGTTATTTCCGACAATTTCCCGCCCGGATAGGTATTGGCTTCATACACTTCTACCCGATAACCCTTCAGGGACAATCTGATCGAAGCGGCAATTCCCGCTATCCCGGATCCGATGATGATGGCTTTTTTATTCATTGATTGAGAAAACACTGGATTTGGCTGAATAGTTTTTGAATTAATTATGAACCCTAATAACCAAAAAGATATCCGTTAGAATAATTTCCATCATGGCCTTTTGGGGTAAATATATACGTGTTCAAATTCGAACAACCTGGCGCAATATCTAATTATTTTTTGTTAAAATTACTTGAATCAACCATTGAGCGAGAAAAAAAATCTCGAAATATCATTTTTTTTTAAAGTATTTTTCTAAGGTAAAATTTATATTTTATCATGTTAAATATCAATTACTACCTAAAGAGCCGGGTTTTAGTCAATAGAAAATGCACTGATGAATTACACCATGTATCCACCATTTTTTATTTTAAAATCATTAAAATGCTTTTTGTATACAACTTATTGCTTTTTGTGTTTACATTTGAAGATGTTTTTTAACAACCAAAAAATCAAAAGTATGACAAAAAGCCCTTTCGTTAAAGTGACCACCGGGTTGTGGACTTTAGCAATTATCATTTTTATGGTTAGCTGCAGCCAATTTGAAGCTATGGAACCAACAATGGAAAATCAAAGTGATGAAGTAGCCCGCAATGGCAACAACTTCACCAATATGATCAACGCCCGGACTTCCACAGGAATGGTCACTCCTGTATTGTGGGAAGGTCCTCAGGGAGGTAACGCCGAGTGTGGAGACACAGGAACAAATTATGCATTTAGCTCTTCGAGAAACAATACTCCCTTCAGTGATGCTACTGCTTGGCCAGAAGGTTTCACGATTACGACTGACGGTAAATTGGTGTCATGGTCTTACATCGCTCCTGCCGGCATGTGTGTTGATGGCGTATCCTTTATTGTTAAGGGAGGTGATGCTGCTAACATTTATACCTATGGCCCAGATATCTATGGAGATTCCGGACTTGCTTCTCCGATGAATTCCAGTGGTGGACCTGCGGATTTGAGTAACTTGACAGTTTGCTTCAATTTGAGAGAATGCAAAACCATAGAAGAACCATGTTACAAAGAAGAAACAGCTTGGTCTTTTGGTGCTAAATATGTAACCAAAGGCAATTGGGCTACATTTACGGAATATGCGGATGGAAAAACAGTTGATTTATTTGCAGGTCAATCCACCAAAATCGGAACTGTAAGTTTTGTAGATGCAGGAACAATGGTGAAAATCACGATTCAATTGAATGAGATGGGTGCTTTCCAAAACGTGGCAGAAAATATTAAAATCCAAGGATATGTTTCAGCACCTAAAGCAAATCCAAATCCAGGCTTGTTCACTTCACACAAGGGTCAAGCAGCTGGAGACAAATATGAGATTGAAGTTTCCAAAGCCAAATTCTATGGTATTCACGTGGATGCTGCTAGAATTGTGGAATGCTCTATAAACTGAATCCAATCATACAACCAATAATGTACAAAAAGGGAGACTTCTGAGAAGTCTCCCTTTTTCTGTAATCTATTCTTCTGGATATCCCATCAAAAAGGGTTATCATTTTTATACTTGATAAAGCCATCGGAAAAAATTTTGAGTTGAAATCTTCTTTTTCATCACAAATTGATTTTACAATACCCCTTTTCTGCGATCGAGCAAATCCATTTTATGCGGAAGAACTAACCACCTGTAATCCATTATTTTACCAAAATCAAATGATTTCTTTGGGAAGTCAAGAAAAACAAAAATTTATGTAAAAATTTTACTTCGAGAAAATATTTTACATAAAACTGGTATTTTGTTATTTATTTAGAATTTCTAATATTTTTTACCAACATAATAGAAGAAAAACATTAAGATAATATATAGTTTTTAAATCTATTTTTCTGCATTTCAAATACATATTTTTTGTTTTCACATTACCTTTTTATATTGAAGAGGTAATTATTCCATTTTCAAAATCTTTTTAACAGAATCCTTTATGAAAAAACAATTCCTTAATCCGTTCCGAAACGCCCTAGTCGTTTTGATGTCCTCAGCCCTGCTATTTTCCTGCAGCCAAACTGAATCTTTTGAAACAGCCGATTTGAGCGAAGTTCAATCGAGAATTCCAGTAAGTTTTAAAAGCCTTAATCCCAATGCTAGAGTCGGAACAGGCTATGATGCATGCGGAACTCCTTTGACTGCAAGACTAATGGCAGGTCAAAAAACTCCAATTGGAGAAGTGACTGTATTTAATGATGATACAGATTTTTACGTTACTGTAAGTATCGAAAAAGGAGACGGATTCGACAATGGTGATTGGTTCCTTCAAAATATACAAATTTACGCAGGCCAGACCTCTATTGATTTTGTTTCAAAAGGCAAAAATAAAATAGTTAATCCTGCTCCAGGTAAATTTCCAATCAATGAAGTTGTTCCTATTGACTTTAATGTGGCAGATCAAGAATTCACTTATAAACTTACTATTAGCGATGAATTAAAGGATATGGGTGAATTTGACGTTGCTGTTCACGCTGATGTTATCAATGTAACTGAGTTTAATGCCGATAGAACTGAAGCGATATCCTATAAAAAAGAAGGAGCATGGGCCGAAGGACAAGCATTCAACTCTGACGGTAAAGGGAATTGGGCAATGTTTATGTCCTATACCATTCAAGACTGTGCTGTTGATTGTACTGATACTTGGTTCAGAAGTGTTACAAGAAGTAATAATGGTGAGGGTACTGAAGATTTCGAATCTGATCTATTCATGTTAATGGATGGAACCAATGTAGTAGGTAAAGCAACTTATCAAAGGTCTAGAACAAATACAGGACCAGATCCAATATATAAGATTGAAGTCAAATTTGAAGTTCTTGATACCGAATATTCATTTGACGAATGGGGTGCCTTCTACAGCGCTACTACTATTTCCGGCTTAAATCGAGATAGTTTTAATGATATTAGAGAAACAGAAACAGGTGGAACCATCACGTTTACTAACATAACCGGATCAAGTTATAATTTAGGGCTATATGCTAAAATTACTGGAAAATGTAAATAAATTTTCCTAAGAAGGCGATTAATTTGATAGCCTATCTTTTATAATTGGATATGAATATTTTAGAAGGCCCGAGGTTAATACTCGGGCCTTCTTTGATTTTATCTTACCCAATCTTCTCAAAAACCCTCCTAAAACTACACGCCTCGCTCAATCTGGCATGCAATTCCGAAATCGGAACCCTTTCCTGAGCAGTGGTATCCCTGTGTCGAATCGTCACCATATTGTCTTCCAATGTCTGGTGATCGACTGCAATACAGAATGGCGTACCGATCAAGTCCTGACGGGTGTAGCGTTTTCCGATTGAAGCGGCTTCTTCATAGATGATATTGAAATCATATTTCAATGTTTCCACGATTTCCTTTGCCTTTTCCGGCAAGCCATCTTTTTTCACCAAAGGCAAAATGGCCGCTTTTACAGGAGCAATGGCAGGATGAAACTTAAGATAAGTCCTTTGCTTTCCGTCCACTTCCTCATCCACAAAAGCATTGCAGAAAGTCATCAAAAACAATCTGTCAGCACCGATGGAAGTCTCGATCACATAAGGGATATAATTTTGGTTGATCTCTGGATCAAAATATTGCTGTTTCTTCCTTGAAAATTCTTGGTGCTGCTTCAGGTCAAAATCGGTTCTGGAGTGTATTCCTTCTACTTCCTTGAAGCCAAAAGGGAATTCATATTCAAGGTCCATCGCTGCATTGGCATAATGGGCGAGTTTTTCGTGATCGTGCTTCCTGATTTTATCCTCGGGGATCCCGAGAGCCAAGTGCCATTTGACACGGGTGGCTGCCCAGGTTTTGTACCAGTCCATTTCGGTGCCTGGTCGGACAAAAAACTGCATCTCCATTTGTTCGAATTCCCGCATGCGGAAAATAAACTGACGGGCAACGATTTCATTTCTGAAGGCCTTGCCAATCTGGGCGATGCCAAAAGGGACTTTCATCCTTGCGGTTTTCTGTACATTGAGGAAATTGACAAAAATCCCCTGCGCCGTTTCCGGTCTCAGATAAATCGTGGTGGTATCCTCCGCCACAGAACCCACCTGTGTAGAAAACATCAGGTTGAATTGACGCACTTCTGTCCAATTGCTCGTACCACTGATCGGACAAACAATCCCCTCATTGACGATCAGGTCATGGACGCCCGCCAAATCTTCCGCTTCCAAGAGTTTCCCCATGGCTGCCAACAAGGATTGGGCTCTTTCAAGATCCCCGGATTTCTCATAACCGGCAGCTTTGTCCTCAATAAGGACATCGGCACGGTAGCGTTTTTTGCTATCCTTATTGTCGACCATCGGGTCATTGAAACTGTCGACGTGACCAGATGCTTTCCAGGTGGTGGGATGCATAAAAATCGCTGCATCAATCCCCACAATATTGTCATGGAGGCGGGTCATGGATTCCCACCACAGACGCTTGAGGTTATTTTTCAATTCTACCCCATAAGCGCCATAATCATAAACGGCTTGCAAACCGTCATAAATCTCGGAGGAAGGGTACACAAAACCATACTCTTTGGCATGGGCGATAATATCTTTCAGTTGCGTATTTTCCGCAGTCGTGTCATTTTTTGCCATGGGCGCAAAATTAAAGAAACTATTTCACATGATGCCAAGAAAAAGCCTGCAATTCAGGATGCAAAAACAGAACTTATTTTTAATTCATTCGTTTCAAAAAACCATGTGATTGCCTAATCCTCTTCTAAAACCAAAAAATCCATTTATGAAACAAATCCTACTCTTGCTTTTCTTGGCCCTTGTTTCCAGCCAAACCACTTTTGCCCAACTCCAGAAAGGGAATTTCCAATTGGGTGGTGCCGTAAATTTCAACACCTGGGAGTCCTCCAGTTCACCAGGAGACCCCAATTCCTTCCAAAATTCTTCGCGAAACTTCTCCGCAAATCCTAGTCTCGGGTACTTTGTCACCGATAAATGGGTGCTTGGGATGAGTTTCAAGTTCAACAATGGAAGCAGAGAAGTCCGCTATAACAGCCCAAACTTAGCAAACACAGATTTTAAAAATGAAACTTGGGGTACGGGCATATTTGCAAGGAGGTACTTTCCGATTCATGAAAAAATGGCCTTTTTTGGCGAATTCCAGTCCACTGTCGATTGGAGGACAGAGGAGAATTCAATAGCGTTCCAACAGGGGCTACTCACGAATTCAAATTCCTTCAGGGGTTTCAACAACACTTTGTTTGCGGGATTGTCATTTTTTCCCACCAAGTGGATTTCGGTGGAAGCCTCTGTCAATCCCATAGGATTTGGGGTGTCTAGAAACACTGCCGAGAATACTCCCGGTGTGGAGGAAAAAAGGAACAGCACCTTCTTCAACATGGGCGTCAATACTTCCGCAGTTTTCTTGGGTTTCAACTTCTTCTTGAACCGAAAATGAAAAAATCACTCTTGTTCATCTTCATTATCATGATGGCCATTCCTTATAGCGGGATGGCGCAGATGGAAAAAGGCTCCTGGATGCTTCGCGGAAAATTTGGTTTGAATTATGAAAGAAATAATACAGACATCATGAGCACCCTTCCGAATTACCCAAACCAACCCGATATTGTCGAATCGGTTCCATCTATGGAGATATCACCGGGTGTAGGCTATTTTGTTTCCGAAAATCTTGCCCTTGGCATTGAGGGAATGTATGGAAGAAGTCGGGGAAGATTTTCCAATTCCTTCTCAGAAACCACCAAATTGATCACTAATACCTTCGGTATCGGATTGTTTGTTAGGAAATATGTTCCCCTTAATGACAAAATTTCTTTTTATATGGAAGCAAATGGTGGAAGGGATTGGGAGAAGCCCTTCGGGAAAAATGAGGCCGGAGAGAAGTTCAATTCCATCAAATCCAATTCGGTGAGACTAAACGGCATTCTGGGTTTTCAATACCTGATCACCAAAAACATTGGGTTGGATGTGTATTCCAATCTGATCCGATACACCTCAAAGAATACCATTGACTTAATAAGGGATGAAAAAATAGCGGCTGAAAATCAATTGAGCCTCAATTTGAATTCTCACTTTGGGATAGGACTTAACGTTTTTTTCTAAATCAAAAAATCCCTCAAATCCGACGAATCGGATTTGAGGGATTTTTTTATCTAAAAGTGTATTTTAAACCCAAGCCAGCTCTGAAATAATTACTTCTTTCATCCCGGAATATTGGACTGGCTTCCATCAGAAAACCGAAGTTTTTGGCCGCGAATGGCTTCACCAACACGCCTAAGGGAATGCCAAGATAAAAACCATCCCGATTGCCTTCTTGCCCCAAATGAAACCCACTGTAGAAGTTGACCTCATCCTTTTGGATAAAATTGTATCCGAAGGTACCCTCGATTCCTACATTGCTACCAGTGGATACCCTTGCCTCGCCGAATATTTTGTTGTCCGGATCGGTGCCGATGGCGACGAAGGTAGCAGAACTTAGTCTATAAACTCCCGCACTGACCTGTGCCTCTACGTGATAAGCTGCGCCAATAAAGAGCAGCAGTGAAAAGAGTATTGCCTTTTTCATAAATAATAAGCTTTGATTAAGCCCAAAAAAAGACAAAGACCAAGCCAAAATCAAAATTTTCGATATTTACCAATTCATTTCTTCCTGTGAGACCCTTCTTCCGCCTGTGTTACTGAGGAATGCAGCCTCCAATATTTTCAAAACCAAAATCGCTTCTTCCATTTTTACGGAAAGTGGACTTCCCTTAGAAATAGCATCTGCCACGTTTTGGTAGAAATGTCGGTAATCCCCTCTTTCTGTTGGCATGGGAACTGTTTCTTCTTCGAGGAAAAGTGTTCCCCAAGCCTCAGGCTGTTCCATTCCCCAATCTTCTCCTTCGGGCAACTGTCCAGCCTTGAATGCCTTCTCCTGTACGTCCAGGCCATATTTGGAATAGGATCCTTTGTCACCCAAAACCAAAAATTTTGGCAGCACGGCGTTCATCATCACACTGGCGGTCACGCGTGCTTTGATCCCCTCATACATCAGAGTGATGTCAAAGAAATCATCTGCCATGGCGCCTTTCCTCTGTTTGAGAATTTCGGCATAGACCCATTTGGGCTTTCCGAGAAGCAATATGGTCTGATCCACGAGATGTGTTCCTAAATCATACGTAATGCCGTTTCCTGGAACATCTTTTTCCCGCCAATTGTCCACGATATTGGGCCTGAACCGATCAAAATGGGATTCGAAATGGACGATTTGGCCAAGGGTCTTTTCTTTCAGCAATTTTTGGATGGTTCTGAAATCCCCATCCCACCTTCGGTTCTGAAAAACAGAAAGAACAAGGTTCCGTTCTTTTGCCAAATTGTCCAATTCGATAGCTTGTGCTGAATTCAGGGTCACTGGTTTGTCCACGACCACGTGCTTCCCATGTTCGAGTGCAGTTTTTGCTTGCTCAAAATGAAATTCATTGGGCGTCACAATGACAATCAAATCCACTGAATCTGAGGCGAGCAGAGCTTCAAAGGTTTTGAAAATTTGGACTTGAGGATATTTCCCCTTTGACTTTTCTTGGCTTCTTTCCACCACGGCGACCAATTCAAGGTCCTTGCAAACAGAAATCAAGGGAGCGTGCATTTTTTCCCCGACGGAACCAAAGCCGACCAAGGCAGTTTTGATTTTATTCATGTTTTTTTTAATTATTAGTTGTCAGAGATTCATGTCCATTGCCATCCTTACCAATTCGATGACAGAGCTTACTCCGAGTTTTTTGTGGATTTTTTTTCGATGGGATTCCACGGTCAGTGGACTGAGGTGAAGTTCTTCGGCGATGTCCTTGTTGATTTTACCATCTATGATCATCTTGAGAATCTGCAATTCTCTTTTTGTCAATTTGAATTTTTCCTTGAAAGAATCTCCATAATAGACATCATCACTTTGAAAAAGTACTTTTTGGAAATTCATTACATGGGTATTTTCCATGACCTCGCGGATGGTATAGATCAATTCATCAGGATCTGCATCCTTTAGGATATAAGCACTTGCTCCTAATTTTTGGCATTTTTTAAAAAGATGTTCATCATCATACATGGACAAAACGATGATTTTGGACTTGGGCTTTTTTACTTTGACTGCTTGAATCACACCCACGCCGTCCAATCCCGGCATGTTGATGTCGGTCAGGATCAAATCATAAGGATTGTTTTCAACAAAACTCACCAGATCCAATCCATTCTCGAAGGTGGCAATTACCTGAAAATCCTCCTCCTCTTCCAAAAGGCTTGCAATCCCCTTGGCAAACAATTTATGATCGTCTGCTAATACTATCTTTATCATTTTTGTCATAACGAATGGAAAAGATAGGCTATGCAATCGATAATGGCAAGGTTAGTTTTATTTCGGTGCCGGTTCCTCTTTTCGTTTGAATGACCATTTCCCCACCAATAGTCTCCATTCTTTTACTGAGATTGAACAAACCCAAACCTGAGGAAGGAACGGAAAGATCAAAACCATTTCCATCATCTTTGAACGTGAGTTCGAGGCAATCTGATGTATTCACCATGGACACCAGGATAAGTTGCGCTTCAGAATGTTTCACGGCATTGTTCAGGCATTCTTGGAAAACCCGGATCAAAACCAATTTTTTTTCCTTGATCAACTTTATTTCCTGCCCTTCCACCTTGAATTGTGTTTTGCAAAATCCTATTTGATCCAATTTATTGAGTTCTTTTTGAAAGTACTCTCGCAAGCTTATGCCCTCGACCCAATCTAAATTCAGCGTCTTGGAAAGTGCCCTTACTTCCTTGATGACCATTCCGATCAAATGGCGGCCTTCCTGAATTTTCTCGGGTTTGGAACTGCTCAGGTTCAGTTTGGTAAGTGAAAGCAACTGACCGATGTTGTCATGGAGTTCTCTTCCAACGTATCCCAAGGTTTCTTCCTGGATTTCGAGCTCCACATTGAGTATTGTTTTCTCATATTCTGCCTGAAGGTTTAGGATCTTCTGTTGATTTTGAACCTGTCGCTTCCGATGGATGACAACTATGATGACAATAAAGGAAACCATAAAGAGCATCAAAAAAAATCCCAAGAGGATGACTACAAACAGGTCCTTACCGTCTTTTTCCATTTTATGATTTGTCCAGTGAAATTGTTGTTTAAATTACCAGATAAAAATGATTGCTAAAGATATAATTTTAAAAACAGAAAATTTATTTTTACCTCATAACTATTGTTTTAAACCTTTACAACAAGAAAATCAAAAAATTCAAAAAAATGAAAAGCGCCTATGCTAAAAGCGTAGGAAAAGGAAATCCTGAATTGGACTTTCATGGAAACCAGATCAATTTGGTTTAGCAGAAAAAAAGTAGCGTATCTTCTGGAAAGTACGGATCAGGAAGGAGGCGGTATCAGGATAATTTTTGGGCCAGTATGACGAAAAAAACCATACCTAAAGAGCTCTCACGTTTGAAAGAAAACCTAGTGGGTAGGTTAACCGTGGTGCTGGCATCCTGTTAAAAAAATGAGATACCTGGTCCTTCCGGCTTCTTTTAAAATGGGGGTTCTTTGTATCCCCCTGAATGTAATCCGGGCCGGATTCCCCTGTTTCGGGATTTAGAAAAACGAAAATCAGCGAAGGTGAACTGATATTCTCTTAGGCTTATTAAAAGCAGTTATTTATATTAACAAAGGAGGGAGGATTAACTTCCTCCCCTTTTGCCATTCCTTTTAACCCGTTTTTTTTTTGCACTTCCAATTCCATTCAAGAATTACTTAATAATCATTCTTTGTTTATTGTTTTTGACTTCACCATATCGGTACTACACCTTATTCTCCAATTAGTCTGATTTTCTTGCAGTTTCAACACCCCTTAGGAAACCTACTGCATGATTCGGTTTGAAGTGCTGTTCTTCAAATAACACTCATTTTTCAATTATTTGAAAATGAACATGATTCATATCACCAGGGAAAAATTTCAGGTCATATCTTCTTAAAAATCTAATTTATTGATTTTTGTAAGTCCTGCTAAGAATTACGAATATGAGAAAATTTACCTATCTCATTAGCGAGGTAAAGACTCTTGTTTTTCCTTAAAAATCAAAGGGGCATAAAAAGCAAGCCCCATAACCAGGTACATTGATACACTAATAATTCGGTTTAAATTGCGAATCTGAAGCATTAATTCCCGGTCCATTTCAAAAATCATCCTCATGGAGGAGAAATACAGGAAGGAACAGGAATAAAAAAACAGAATCATGGAAACAATCCAAAACATCGGGACACCCAGCAGGTTCTTTTCGGCGTACCAATCTTTATAAAGGATTCCGTAAAAAAAATAAATACACCATCCGATCAACACCAAACTTCCCATGGCAAAGGAATAAGTCTGAAAAAATAAAATTGATTCAATAAAAAACGAGTTGATAAAGCCCCAGGCAACAAACAAAAGGCCTGAAATTAAAATGATTTCTTTGATTTTTCTTTCTTGAAAAATCAAAGAAAAGAAATAGAGCAACAACAGCGTTTCCGTATAAACAAAAATGAGATTAGCATAAACAGAATTATTGATTCCTCTCCTGGCTATATTTAAACCAACTATTTCCCATACAGCTATCATCACCAGCACCCAAAAAATGATCAGATGCGGTTTCCGATAAGCATGGTTCTTGATGAAGAATGCAGGCAAACTCAAAAACATTCCCAATAAAACCCCATAATGATACCAGGTAAGATACTCCATTCCTACGTATCTTGTGGTTTACAATCCGGGGGGCAAATTGTTCCTCCGTTTTCTATCCCTCCACCAGATCTCGATGGGGAGAAACCTTCTTCCTTATTGGAATCCGGTAAGGCAATGTCTTCAAAACCCGCCTCTGTTTTGTTGGAAGCCGCCAGGGCAAGAGAAATTCTGCCTATATACTCCTCCCGGTTTTTCCGGTCCTTAGGCAGCATCTCTATATTATTTTCATCATACTGGCCGAAATACATTTTAATGCCTCCTGTTTGAGGATCCGTCATCGCCAAAAGTTCTTCAATGACCGCACGATCGAACCAAACCCAGTTCGATTGCTCCTCAATGTCTCTTCCATTTTTACCTTTTCCTTTTATGCATTTTTTGACAGATTTGTCGTAGGCTTTCCTGAAAAGTTCCAGTTCCTTGTGGTCCATGGCTTTTTTTTTCCGAATATACTTTATTGATCCATTATAGACAAGCCTAAAAAACGTGAAACATATGATTTTATGTGTTGAAATTGATTTTTTTGCTTGTAAAATACGGGATAAAATAAGAAAGTCCGAAAAACAGGTACATTATTCCTGCCAGAAACCGATTCAATGAACCTAACATCTTGATCGATTCAATTACTTGTTCAGGAAAAAATTGAAACATCCCGAAGAAAATGGTTGCTTCCAGATAAAAGAAAAGCATCCCTACAACGATCCAAAAATGGGGTAGACTGATGAGGAGTGAGTCGCTGAAAATCTCAAAATTCCAAACCTTCACCAGGAATCTTAGACAAAGAAATATGATAAGGGCTGAAAAAGGAAGCAAGGAATAGAATTGAAAAACGCTGGAAATGGATTGAAAAAAAATAGTGTTGATCAAACCCCAAATCAGAATGCCATAAGTGATGTTCTCGATTATCTTTTTGAAATTTGAATTTCTCTCGATTTTCCAGAAATAAAACAACAACAGCATCGATTCAAGATAAACCCACCCAATATTATACAGCAGTGAATTGTTGATTCCCTTTGAGGCAGTATAGGCCCCTAAGAATTCCATTGAAAAAACCAATCCAAGAATGCCCAAAATTATTATTTGGGTTTTATCCTGATTTTTAGTTTGAATGCCATAAAAAACGAAGGCGGCAACCAAACTAAAGCCTATTGAAATAAGATATAGATTTGAAATCATCAAGCGTACTTTTGTTACGATTGAAAGATAGGCTTTTATGAAAACGAAAAAAATACCCTGAACAGGGTATTTTTTTCGTTTATTGCCAAAATCTCATAAAAAAAAGAGGGTTTGTAGAAACAAACCCTCTTTTTTTCCAATTATTTCAAAGTCTAAACAGCCTTTTTTGAAAGTTCGGCTTTGGCTTCGCTTTCCATTTCACGCTTCATCAAATCCACAACCACAGGAGTTGCTATGTAGATGGAAGAATAAGTTCCTACCAAGACACCGATAAATAAAGCGAAGGAGAAGCCCCTCAATACTTCACCACCGAAGATCAACAGGACAATCACCACGATCAAGGTGGTCGCCGAAGTGATCAAGGTTCTGGCCATGGTTTGGTTGATGGCATCATTAAACATCTTCACAAGTTTGGTAGTACCCCTGTTCTCAATGTTTTCCCTGATCCTGTCAAACACGATCACGGTATCATTGATCGAATAACCTACCACAGTCAGCATCGCAGCGATAAAGACCTGGTCAATTTCGAATGTCGCGCCAAATGCACTTGCGATGGCAAACGCTGCAACCACGAAAAGAATATCGTGAATCAAGGCGATGATGGCCGCAAGCGAGAATTGCCACTTACGGAACCTCAACAAGATGTATAGGAAGATGGCCACCAAGGCAAAAAACATGGCCTCAGCAGAAGATTTCTTGATATCATCTGCCACCGTTGCTCCCACTTTGGATGAACCGGTGATACTGAATTGATTGTCCTTCATGGTGCTGACATTGTCTGTATACTGCAGACCTGTCACTGTAGCAATCCCTTCTTTGATTTTGTTTTCCACTTCGGTATTGGCAGCGTCATCGTCTTCATTGATGAGGTAGGAAGTGGTTACCTTCAGGATATTGTTACCCCCATAGGTTTTGACTTCAATGGAACCGTCAAATTCACTGTCCAAACCAACTTTGAGGTCAGAGGCTACTACTGGCTCGGAGAACTCCACGATATAATATCTACCACCCGTAAAATCAACACCGAACTTCAATCCACTGATCAATGCAATCGCAAGACCGACAATGATGATTCCGGTAGAAATCAGGTAAGCAACCTTCCTTTTGCCCAAGAAATCAATATTCAAGGATCCAAAAAGGTTTTTGGAGAATGGAGTGGTGAAAGAAATCTTGCTTTGATCACCCTTTTTGGTCATCCAATAGACAATTACTCTTGTAATGAATACAGAGGAGAAGAAAGAGCAAACGATACCGATCATCAAAACGATCGCAAAGCCTTTTACAGGCCCTTGACCTAAAGCGTACAGGATGGATCCTGTCAGGAACGTGGTTACGTTGGAGTCAAGAATAGCACTGAATGCCTTGCTATAACCTTGGTTGATGGCAGCCATAAGGCCTTCTCCATTTTTGATTTCCTCCTTGATCCTTTCAAAAATCAAGACGTTTGCATCAATGGACATCCCTATCGTCAAGACAATACCCGCGATACCTGGCAAGGTCAGCGCAGCACCCAATTGGGCAAGAATACCCAGAATAAAGAAAATGTTGAATATCAATGCTGCAATTGCAACAAAACCGCCTTTGGCATAATAGGCTACCATAAATAGCACCACCAATACCAAACCTGCCACCATGGAAATCACACCTTGTTTTTGTGCTTCTTTACCCAAAGTTGGGCCGATGATGGCCTCTTCTACGATTTTGGTCGGTGCTGGAAGGCTACCGGACTTCAGGATATTGGCAAGATCTTTTGCTTCTTCCATCGTGAAGTTACCAGTGATCTCGGATTGCCCGGATGGAATTTCACCCTGCACGTTTGGTGCAGTATACACATAATCATCCAAGACTACGGCAATCCTTCTGCCTGTATTGTCGGCAGTCAATTTTCTCCATTTACGAGCACCTTCAGCATTCATCTGCATGCTTACCGCAGGGCGGGAAGTCTGATCCAATACCTGTCTTGCATCCGTCACTACGTCTCCCTCAAGGGGTGCTTGGTCGGAAGAACGGCTCACTTTAATTGCAAAAAGCTCCAACAATTCAAGTCCGTCTGCTTTCTGCGGCTTCACTGCCCAAAGGAATTTTACATCCCGAGGCAAAACAGCCTTCACATCTTCTCTTGCAAAAATCCTATTGATAGCAATCGTATCCCTGATGTCATAGACCAAACCATAATTGGCTTTGGTCAAAGAAAAGATAGGGGAAACCTGCGAAGAAAAATCATCAGCCGGAACGGTCTGGGAAAGTTGTTTTTCCAAATCAGTGGAATCACTGCTTTCCGATTCCACAGCTTCTGCTGGGGTTGTCGATGTGGCTTTTTTGCTAATGGCTTCAGTCACCAGTAAACTGTTGGCAGCTTCCAATCCAGGCAAATATTCACCTGTTTCTGCCACTTCCCAAAATTGCAGCTTGGCCACGCCTTGAAGTAGATTCCTTACCCTTTCTGGGTTATCCACACCTGGAAGTTCAATTTGAATTCTTCCAGAACCTTGAATTCTTTGAATATTGGGCTGGGAAGTACCGAAACGATCAACCCTTGTTCTCAAAATGTTGAAAGAACGCTCGATCGCATTTTCAACTTCCCCATCAATGATGGAAAGGATTTCACTGTCGGAAGATTCCAAGGAAATCCTGCCTCTGTTCGCAGCAGTTGCGAAAATGGTATTCAGGTTTTTTCCCGGTGCTTTGCTTTTCCAAGAGTTGTAGAAGATATCCACAAATTTCTGGTTGCTGGTTTTGGCAAATTCCTGGGCTTCTTCCAAAGCGGCATTGAAGGCGGGGTCTTTGCTGTTTCCTGAAAGTCCTTTTACGATTTCAATAGGCGAAACCTCCAGGGTTACGTGCATTCCTCCTTGAAGGTCAAGGCCAAGACCCAATTCCGTTTCCTTTATTTCCTGATAAGTATATTTTGCACCCAAGAAACTATAGACGGGCTGTCTGTAGATAGAATCCAGATACGATTGTTTTTTGGAAAAGTCAACGTTGCCGACTTCATCCGTAGCGTAGTCCACAGCATCTTGCTGGATTCTACTGGATACAAATGTGAATGACAGGTAATACAGGCAAAGCGCTGTAATGATTACTGTCAAAAACACAATAATGCCTTTGTTTTGCATATTATAATTAAGTTTGGATTGGTTTTTTAATTGAACGCATTCGATTTTCTCATTGCCGAGAAACAATAAAACTCACTGGAAAGAATCAGGGAGCATTGGGTGAAATAATTCTCTCGAAGAGAATTTTCAAAAATGGATTGGTGAAAGGTGTACTGCTTGGAACCTCAAAAGAAATTTGAGAGGCCAAGCTGATGTTTTCGTATATCAAATAAAAAATTTGCTGGGAAAGTGTGGTCACAAATGGCACCACCGCATCCACTGCTACATTGAGGAAGGTTTGTGCATCTGAACTCGCATCCGGATCTGAAGACACTTCAACCGAAGCCGAAGCTGTGGCATCTTCCTGAGGAAAGTATTCCACCCCTGAAATCAGGCTACAAAACAGCAACACCATCATTAGGGTGATGCGTTGTTTCCAAAGGGTTTTATGGTCCTCAATTTTGTTCATGGGCTGCAAATATAGAAAAATTTAATATTTTAACATGACAAAAGTATAAAAAATCTCTTTCCGGAAAAATCAAAAAGGCGGGATTTCAATCCGCTTATAATCAATTGGTTAAATCACAAACCCAATTTTGATCTCAGGTAGGTCTTGATCACGTCTAGGGCTTTGTCGAAATTGTGGTTGTTGGTGACAATGAGATCCGCATCATGTTTGAAAGGCTCAATGTACTTTTCGTAAGTGGGCATCACGTGCTTTTCATAGCGATAAAGGACATCATCCAGGTCATATCCCCTTTCGACCTTGTCCCTTACAATCCTTCTTTTGAGCTTGATGTATTCCTTGGCATCAATAAAAACCTTCAAGTCCAACAAATTTGCCAATTCAGGATAATACAAGACAAATATCCCCTCCACTACGACCACCGGTGCGGGTGCAAATTCGAGTATTTTCGGCTTTTTGTTCGGGTTGTTAAAAGTGTATTCCTGTCGAAAAACAGACTCACCTGCTTGTATTTTTCGGATATCATCGGCGTACTGCTCAAAATCGATCGAATGGGGAGTGTCAAAATTATGGACCCCTTTATCATCCACCGGTTGCAGATGGCGTGCTCTGTAATAATTGTCCTGCGAAATCAGACAAACCTGATTGGGTTCAAAGGAATTCAGAAGCTTGTCCAAAAAGAGCGTTTTTCCAGAGGCACTCCCTCCCGTGATTCCGACAATAAATGGTTTATTCATTGGGCACAAAAGTAAGGATTTATTTTAAAAACCTTGATAAAGCTTGCACCGCGATGCCTCTATGGCTGATAATGTTTTTTTCCTCCATGCTCAATTCTGCAAATGTCTTTTCGTAACCCTGTGGTTTAAAGACCGGATCATAGCCAAAACCTCCTGCACCTGTCCTGATTTCGGTGATTTCACCCTCCGCAATCCCTTCAAAGGAATATTCTTTTCCTTCCAAGATCAGCGCAATAACGGTCCGGAACCTGGCCGAACGATTTTCTGTCCCCTGCATTTTTTCCAACAATAAATTGACGTTGCGTTCATCACTTCTGGGTTCGCCCGCAAATCTACCGGAATAAACCCCAGGTGCACCGGCCAAGAAGTCCACCTCCAAGCCAGTATCGTCGGCAAAGCAATCCACCCCATAATGCTCTTTTACATACCTGGCTTTTTGAAATGCATTGTGGTCAAGGGTATCTCCGGTTTCCGGCAATTCTTCCAGACAGCCGATTTCTTCCAATGAAACGATCGTGAATGTAGCCCCTAAAGCAGCCTTCACTTCTTCTATTTTTTTCTTGTTGTTGGTCGCAAAGCAGATTTTCATGAAACAAAATTAGGGTTTTTTTTCTTGGAAAGACTCCCTGGCAAAAATGGATGGAAATGGATGGAAATTTTTACATTTGAAAAATTCAAAACACAGGCATGAAAAAAATCACGGTTTACTGCGGATCCAATAAGGGGAAAAATCCAGAATACGCCCAAGGCGCAAAAGAACTCGCTCAAGAAATGATCAAAAGAAATCTTTCCTTGGTTTATGGCGCCGGGAATGTAGGACTGATGGGCGTGATCGCAGATGAAATGTTGAAGGCCGGCCGGGATGTCATTGGCATTATCCCCCAAAAACTCGTCGACATCGAAGTTGCCCACAGGGGATGTACCGAGTTGATCGTGGTGGAGACCATGCGCGACCGAAAATGGCTGATGGCTGAAAAGGGAGATGGCTTCATCGCCATGCCGGGAGGAATAGGCACATTTGAAGAACTTTTCGAAATCATGACATTGAATCAACTGGCCTATATCAGCAAGCCATTGGCTTTATACAATTACAATGGCTATTACGATAAATTGATCGATTTTTTGGAACATTCAGCCGCTGAAGGATTTCTGCACCAAGCCCAAATGGATTTGTTGATTGTATCCTCTGATCCAGGAGAAATTTTTGACAGAATGTTGGCTTTTGAGCCAAAACACAGTGAAAAATGGGAAGTGAAATAAAATTGATTGTAAAAAAGATTGTTGGAATCTGGACCTCTTTGGAAGTCCAGATTTTTTTTTCGACAAGAGAATGGTTTGTCTTACAAAACGGCCTCGACCATTCTCATCAATTTTTCGAGCCAATCAGCATCCACTTCATCAAAGTCATTGAGCTGATCGCTGTCAATGTCCATCACCAAAAATACTTTCCCCTCCTTGAAAGCCGGCAAAACAATCTCAGAACGGGAAGCCGAACTACAGGCAATGTGTCCCGGGAATGCATCCACATCCGGAACCAATTGGGTTTTTCCCTCTTTCCATGCTGCACCACAAACGCCTTTCCCCAATCCGATCCGGGTACAGGCCAAGGGCCCCTGGAAAGGGCCGAGCACCAATTGCTCCCCTTTGACCAAATAAAAACCTACCCAAAAAAAACCGAAAGCCTCTTTCAAGACGGCGGAAATATTGGCAAGGTTGGCGATCAGATCCGTTTCGTCTGAAATCAGCGCTTCTATTTGTGGCAGTATGGCCGCATATTTTTCAGCCTTGTTGGCAGCGGTAGGAATGAATATTGATTCTGACATATGCGTTAACTTTTGTAAAAAACCCGGAGGCGATCCCCCATAATTTCACTTTCTAGATGTTTATGCTTTAAAATTGCCGGTGCAGGAATCCCTCCTCCAAAACTGGCAACACCAGTAAACACCCTTGCCTCGTCCCAAAGTTCGCTTTCGATAAATTTGCCCAGCAAATAACTGCCTCCTTCCACGATCAAGCTCTGAATATTTCTGCTGCGGAGATCTTCCAAGATCTCCGAAATCTGAAATCCATCCTCCAACTTCACATATTCGAGGTTGTCGAAAGTCTCATTCTTTAGGAAATTGTAACAGATAGTGGCTTGGCCTTGATCGAAAAGAGCCAAACTTTTGTCCAGTTCAAGTTTTTTGTCAATGACGATTCTCAACGGATCTTTACCGTCCCAGTCCCTTACATTCAATTTAGGATTGTCATATTTGGCCGTGTTGGTACCCACCATGATGGCGTCTTCTTCGGCTCTCCAGCGATGTACCATTTGTCTGCTGTAGGGATTGCTGATCCATTTGGAATCAAAATTTTCTCTGGCCACAAATCCATCTTGGGACTGGGCCCACTTCAGGATCACATAAGGCCGCTGTTTTTCGATAAAAGTAAAAAACCGCCTGTTTTGAAAACGGAGCTCTTCTTCCAAAACCCCTGTAATTACCTCCACTCCAGCGTCCTTCAATATTTTAATCCCCTTTCCCCCTACCAATGGATTGGTGTCTACGGCACCGATCACCACTTTTTTTACTTGCTTTTCCACCAAAAGATGGGCACAAGGAGGGGTTTTTCCCCAGTGGGCACAGGGTTCCAAGGTTACGTAAACCGTGGATTCCGTCAATAGCTCTTGGTTTTGGACCGATTGGATGGCGACGACTTCAGCGTGAGGGCCTCCATAATATTTATGATAACCCTCTCCGATGATTTCTTCCCGATGGACAATGACACAGCCGACCATGGGATTGGGACTGACAGTTCCCAAACCCCATTCCGCAAGCTCCATGGCCCTTCGCATATGAATTTCATGTATTTTCAAAGGAGGGGAATTAAGGTTTTATTTTTTCAAGGGTTATGTTTCCCAAAGCGGTTGATTTTCCCGGAACGGCTAGGACGGAGTCCACTTTCACCTGTTTATAGGAAACGTCGGTCGGATGAATAAGAAGAACATACTTCCCGTTCAATCCTCGGAAAAGAAATTTTCCGGCATCAAGGGAATCTACGCTTGTTCTTATCGTGTCAGAATTTTGGATCGCAAAGAGAATCGCCTTGAGACCTCTTGGAACCAAAGTCCCACCGATTTCTCCTGTTTCAAGTTTTGAAAAAGCCTTGATTTTTGGATTGATGGTTCGGTTTATTCCTGACCCAGCTGCCGCACTTGGATCCAGGTTTAGATCCAAATAATAGTCATGGGAAATTCCTGGGGACAGGTTAAAGTTTCCGGAAACAGAAGGGGAAGCCCCTTCGGAATCCTTAAAAACCAATGGGGTTCTCACTCCTTTCCTAAGGATGTAATTGTCGGTTCCCAGCTTTAAGGTCATTTTGGTGATGGCGCCCAGCATAAACTCTCCCCTGCCGACCAAGAGTTGATTGCCCGCGAGCAATGCACTCAGGTTGACCTTTTTTTCGGAAGGCGTATAAGGGAGAAATTCCGGATTGGCATTGTCTTGGCCTCGTGTACCCGTGACCTGGACTTCGACTCCCAATAACTCCACCCAAATTTCTTCAAAGGAAACCGTGGAGTCGACCAAATAAATGTTGACAAGTGCCTTGGACCTTTCTGCATCTTCTGTGGTGCAGGAATTGAAAAGAAAAAAGAGGATAAAAATGGAGAGCAGCTTGTTTTTCACAGTCCAAATTTATGAAAGAATGTCAAATTAGACCACAAATTTCAAAAGCCTTGAAAAAAATAACCCTCGGATAGATATCCGAGGGTTCTGTATTTTGTTATTTGGTACTCAAATTCACCGTGGAAATTGTTTTGGTCTCTCCCAAAGTGGTTTGGACCGGTGATATCACCAACTGCTCATAAGGGACTTTCGGGTTGATGACAACAATGTAATTCCCGGCCTTTAGGCCTCTCAATTTGAAGTAGCCATTCTCATCCGTAAAAGTAGAAACCGTATCCTGTCCCACAATTCCCAAAATGATGGGATCGGCATTGAGTGGCAAAACGATTCCCTGAATCCCAGCGGATCCTTCAGCGATCACCCGAATGACGGGCTTAAGGATATACTGGCCGGAGTTTCCGGCTTTCACTATGGATTTTCCAGCATCAAAGTCCAAGACAAGGTCATGGTCCACTCCTGGCTGCAATTTTTGGCTGATTTTCAATTTCAAGCCGCTTTGCTGGGCGCTAGGGGTTTTCAATTCAATTTTTTTGCCATTTTGAATGATATAATTATCGGAACCCAACACCAATCTAATCTGGGAAATTTCTCCTGAGGGCACTTCAACTCCACCTAGGAAAACGTCATTGTTTCCAACTAAAGAAAGAAGGTTGATTTTTTGGTTTTCACTTTGTTGATTGATATTGATCCATGCCGCATCATTCTCTTCCTTTTCTCCTTTGAGAAGAAGTTTGACAGCAAGCACTTCTACCCATACTTCATCATAGTCGGCAGGAGCATCTACCATATAAATGTTGACTTGGGTTTTCCCCTGTGGGGTGTTTGAATTTTCTGAATCGCAGGATGCCGCCAAAACAAGGAGCATGATGCCTAAAGTTGCATTTTTGAGAAGGTTTTTCATATTGTTGGTTTCATTTGGATGATCGAACTTTTTACCGCCAATATTGATGCCACAAAAAATAAACCTCTATTTTTTCCCAAAAGATTCTGCCATTATTTCCCAGCTTTAGTATTTTTGGCGATGATGCAATGGGAAAAGTTATTGGCCTTGGGAAGATTTGATCCAAAATACCCCTCAAAACCGGGTAATGATCAATTCAGGAGTGAATTTGAGAAAGATTATGATCGGATTATTTTTTCGGCCCCTTTTAGAAATCTCCAGGACAAAACACAGGTATTCCCCCTTCCCGAAAATGACTTTGTCCATACACGGCTCACCCACAGCCTAGAGGTATCCAGTGTGGGAAGGTCTCTGGGGAAATCCGTTGGCGAATACCTCATCCAGAAATACCCGGTCTTGGGAGAAAACCAAATCAGCTCCTCTGATATCGGCTCCATTGTGGCAGCAGCCGCTCTCACCCATGATATTGGAAACCCACCATTTGGCCATGCGGGAGAAGACGCGATCTCGGATTTTTTCAAATTCCATCCCTATGGAAAGGTATGGAATGAACACCTCAAACCCGAACAATGGGCTGATCTCTGCAATTTTGAGGGAAATGCCCAAGGGTTTCGCATGTTGCTGTCGAATATCAACGGACTGAAACTTTCCTTTGCCACCTTGGCGGCATTCACCAAATACCCCAGACCTGCTCTTGTTTCGGCAAAAGACCCAGAAAGAAAAAGCCAAAAGAAATATGGTTTTTTCTCGGATCAAATGGAGGATTATAAATACCTCACCGAAAAACTCAGCATTTCAAGTTGGGGAAACGGCACCTGGCACAGGCATCCCTTGGCCTTTTTGGTAGAGGCTGCGGATGATATTTGCTACAGCATCATCGATCTGGAAGATGGCTGTACCTTGGGTTTGGTCAGCCTTGAAGAAAGTGTTGCGCTTTTGGCCGAGATTCTTGGAGACCGTTTTGATCCAAAAAAACTGGAAGGTTATCCCGCGAATTCCCAAAAACTCGCCATTCTACGGGCAATGGCGATCAATCAGTTGATCCGGGAATGTGTGGAAGCCTTCAAATCCAATGAAGCCGAAATGCTTCTTGGCACATTTGACCGCGCCTTGACAGACATTATTCCCTCCAGTGAATCCCTTGCCAAAATCTCCAGGATTTCCATTGAAAAAATCTACCGCTCCTCTCCCGTCTTGGAAAAAGAGGCTGCTGGTTTTCAGGTCTTGGATGGACTGTTGGAGGTGTTTTCAAAAGCGCTTAACCATAAGTTTTACCAAACGGATCTGTTTTCCGGAAAAGACAAAAGCATCCTGAGACTGCTTCCGGAAGGTTTTCCTTTGGAAGGTTGGGAATCACACGTAAACCCTTATCCCATGCTGCGTGCCTTGGTCGATTTCATTTCCGGAATGACCGATAAGCATGCCCTCTCCTTTTACAGAAGGGTAAAAGGAATCGCCTTGCCGGGCGTATAAGTAATGATATTTGGTTGAAACCTTAAGGTCAAAATCTGAATACCCCGAAAAGGAATTGTAGGGGAAATGCACAAATGCGCAATCGGGAGTACAACTCTATGGCTGTGACACGGAGGATCGTTTTAAGGGGCCAAATCCCACTTTCTTTTGCGTATTTGTCGGCATCAATCGCTTGCTTGCAGAGACCCCACGCATCATTTATCAACCCATTTCACCTAAAACCCGAAATAGGCATTGGTTTTCCCAATGGGGTTGAAACTGCAAGAAAATCAGACTGTCCAAAGAACACCCCCTATTTCCATCACGATGAAGTCAAAAATTGTGAACAACTGACTGATTACTAGGCAATTTTGGGCTGAAATAGAATTGGTAATGCAGAACACGGGTTAAACAACCAAAATCTCTTAACTTTGTGCCTGCTTTTGAAAGGGTTCTTCTTTTCCTGATGAATTGATGGGAAAGATGACCAAGTCAAATAAAATCACGCCGCTTTGCTCCACTGGGGGATTTCCCAAGTGCCATTGGTGGTCAAATCAATGAAACCCTACTGAAAATCGTGAAAAAATACCAGGAGTTCAAACAAGTAGATTACCCCGAAATAGGGGAAAGTGTTCTTCAATACTGGAAAGAAAACAACATTTTTGCCAAATCCGTCGAAAACAGGCAAGGAGCTGAATCATTCACTTTTTTTGAGGGCCCCCCCTCTGCAAATGGAACTCCAGGAATCCACCACGTGATGGCCCGAACCTTAAAGGATGTGTTTTGTCGATACAAGACGCTCCAGGGTTTTCAGGTGAAGCGGAAAGGCGGATGGGATACCCATGGACTTCCTGTGGAATTGCAAGTAGAAAAAGAACTTGGGATCACAAAGGAAGACATCGGCAAGAAAATCTCCGTAGAAGAATACAACAGAAAATGCCGGGAAACGGTCATGCGCTTCAAGGATGAGTGGGATGACCTAACCGAGAAAATCGGTTATTGGGTGGATCTGGATGACCCTTATATCACCTTCGAGCCCGAATACATTGAGAGCGTTTGGAGCTTGCTCAAAAAACTCTACGAAAAACAACTGATCTATAAGGGCTACACCATACAGCCCTATTCCCCCGCAGCAGGCACGGGTTTGAGTTCGCATGAACTCAATCAGCCAGGATGCTACAGGGATGTGAAGGACACTTCCATTACTGCCCAGTTCAAAGTGAAAGGAGAGGAAAACACCTATCTACTTGCCTGGACCACCACACCTTGGACTTTACCCTCCAACTCAGCCCTGGCGATCGGGGAGAAACTCGATTACGTAAAAGTCAAAACATTCAATCCCTACACCTTTGCTCCTGCTTCGGTCATCCTTGCCAAAGCCCGAATAGCTGCATTTTTCAATCCCAAAGCATCGGAAATTACCTTTTCGGATTACACCCCAGGGGACAAATTGATCCCCTACGAAATCGTGGAAGAATTCAAAGGAGCCCAACTTTTGGGTCTGGAGTATGAGCAATTGTTTCCGATAGATGGCCTTTCATTGCCTTACCCTGCATTTACGGTGATTTCAGGGGATTATGTGACCACTGAAGATGGCAGTGGCATCGTCCATCTCGCCAAAGCCTTCGGAGCGGATGACTTTCGGACCTTGACCCAGCAAAATGTCCCAGGACTATTTGTGAAAGACGAAAACGGAAACGAAGTTCCATTGGTGGACAAGCAAGGTAAATTTCTCCCTATAGTGGGTGAATATCTGGCCGATAAAATGAAAGAACATGAGATCGTGGCCCATAAAGAATATGGGGTGAATGATTTTTATGTGAAAAACTACACCAATGATGATGAGCAGGCGAAGGACTTCAAAAGCACCGACGTCATCATCACGATTATCCTAAAGAATGAAAACAAGGCCTTTAAGGTCGAAAAATACGAGCACAGTTATCCGCATTGCTGGAGAACGGACAAGCCGATCCTTTACTATCCCATGGAAAGCTGGTTTATCAAAACCACTGCTTACAAGGACCGATTGGTGGAACTTAACAAAACAATCAACTGGAAACCGGAAGCCACCGGCACAGGTCGTTTTGGAAATTGGTTGGAAAATCTGGTGGATTGGAACCTTAGCCGCTCAAGGTTTTGGGGAACACCACTGCCCATCTGGAGAACAGAGGATGGTTTGGAGGAAAAATGCATCGGTTCCATTGCGGAACTCAATGCAGAGATCGCCATTTCCGTCGAAAAGGGATTTATGGCCGCCAATCCTTATGCGGGAAAAGAAATCGACCTGCACAGACCTTTTGTGGACGACGTGATCATGGTCTCTTCCAAGGGAGAAAAAATGAAACGTGAACTGGACTTGATTGATGTCTGGTTCGATTCAGGCGCCATGCCCTATGCGCAATGGCATTATCCTTTCGAAAACGAGGAAATCTTCAAGGCCAACTATCCTGCCGACTTCATTGCCGAAGGCGTCGATCAAACCAGGGGATGGTTCTTTACCTTGCACACCATTTCGGTGATGTTGTTTGATCGCGTGGCTTTCAAAAATGTCATTGCCAACGGTTTGGTATTGGACAAAAACGGCAACAAGATGTCCAAACGTCTTGGAAATGCCGTCGATCCCTTCAAGGCCCTCAAACAATACGGTCCCGATGCACTGAGGTGGTACATGCTCAGCAATGCCAACCCTTGGGACAACCTGAAATTCAATGAGGAAGGTGTCACCGAGGTACAGAGAAGGTTCTTCGGTACACTTCAAAACACATACAACTTCTTTGCCCTCTATGCCAATTTGGATCATTTCATCTATCAGGAGGACAAGAAAACTGCAGTGACCGATCGGCCTGAACTGGATCAATGGATCATTTCCAAACTGCAATCTTTGATTTCAGAAGTGGAATCCTCAATGGACAATTACGATGTGACCAAAGCCACTCGGACCATCATGAATTTCACCGTGGACCATCTGTCCAACTGGTATGTGCGATTGGCCAGAAAACGTTTTTGGAGAGGGGAAATGAATGCAGACAAACAAGCTGCGTACGAAACCCTTCATGAATGCCTCATGACTTTGACGCAGCTCATGTCCTCCTTTGCCCCTTTCTACTCGGACTGGTTGTTCAAGAACCTGACCCAGGGAGCTAAAAAATCAGGTCAGGACATTGCAGAATCCATCCATTTGAGCGATTGGAAATCCGCGGACCAAAGCTTGATCAATGCAGATGGCGAAGCGAGCATGCAAATGGCCCAAGAGATTTCTTCTTTGGTCCATTCCTTGAGAAAAAAGGAAAAACTAAAGGTGAGACAGCCTTTGCAAAAAATCCTGATCCCGGTATTGAGCGAAAAAATCAAAACCCAGATCCAACAGGTGGAAGATTTGATCCTGTCTGAAGTGAACATCAAGCATATTGAATACATAGACGACACTTCCGGCATCGTCGTGAAAAGCGTCAAACCCAATTTTGCTTTGCTGGGAAAACGCTTTGGACCAAAATTGAAAGCAGTTTCTGCAATCATCAATGCTTGGGGCAAGGAAGAAATTTCGCAAATAGAGAAAAACGGGGTTTTGGAAATGGCTCTGGAGGGAGAAACAGTCTCCTTGACCTTGGAAGATGTCTTGATTTCCTCGCAGGATATCCCAGGCTGGTCGGTTGCTTCCAGTGATGGATTGACTGTGGCTTTGGATGTAACCTTGACAGATGAATTGAAGCAGGAAGGAATCGCAAGGGACTTGGTCAACAGAATCCAGAATCTAAGAAAGGACATGGGGCTTGAAGTGCAGGACAAAATCACCATCAAAATCGCAAAACACGATGATTTGGTGAATGCAGCACTTGATAACTTTGCGCTTTACATCAAGACAGAAACGCAGGCTTTGTCCTTGGAGGTAAACGGCACAGTATCGGATGCCATACAATTGGATATGGACGATTTTGAATTGTCCGTGAAGGTCGAAAAGGCGTAAGACATTAATATTTCAGTCAAGAATTCGCGTATTGTTTAAAAAATTCTTAAATCTGTACCCTTCAAGCGCAACACATGAGGTATTTAAAATATTTTGGTATTTCCTTACTCATCATTATCATTGACCAAGCGGTGAAGATGTTGGTCCATTATGAGATGGATTTCGGCACTCCGGGGCAGATCAAGGTCTTTGGTGACTGGTTCAAATTGCACTATACGACCAACCCTGGCATGGCCTTCGGGATGCAGTTGGGGTCTGAATACGGAAAAATGATTCTGACCTCATTCAGGTTGATTGCCATGTTCGGGATCGGATATTATCTGTATTATCTGATCAAAAAAAGAGTCCATTCCGGATATATCTTTTGTATCTCGATGATTCTCGGTGGTGCCATCGGCAACCTGATCGACAGTGTCTTTTACGGAGTTTGGTTGAACAATGCACCCTACAATGCCCCCACACCTTGGTTTCATGGGCAGGTAATCGATATGTTTTACATTGATATTTGGGAGGGTTTTATCCCCGAATGGATCCCGATTTGGGGTGGAAGTTACACTGCCCTTTGGCCAATTTTCAACATTGCGGATGCTTCCATTTTCGTCGGTGTGGCCATCATCCTGATTTTCCAGGGACGTTTTTTCAAAGAGGAAAATGAAAATTCGGATAAAAAATCACTCGAAGAAGATGAGATTCAAAGACAGTTTATAGAGGATAAAAACTAAGTCCAATATTCTGAACTTGGAAAAAAATACCCGGCCAAAGTGTCGGGTATTTTTGTTTTAAAAACAGCTTTAATGAATTTTCTCTTGAAAATATTACCCAAAAACTATTTTTTCATTCCAGAACAACCAAGATAATTCAAAAAAAATCGCTTTAATTCGCCACATGGATTGGCAATGGATTATAGAAGAATTGAAATCAGGTTTGGCCCAAATGACCTGGTTGGAAGGAGTGGCTGTTTTTTTTGGAATCTCCAGCGTATTTTATTCCATCAAGAAAAAAATCCTTGTATTCCCTACCGGGATGATAAGCACCTTGATCTATGTTTATATTTGCCTAAAATTCAAACTGTATGCGGATATGGGCATCAATGCCTACTATTTCGGGATGTCCATTTATGGATGGTATCTCTGGAGCAGACCGCAGAATGGAAAGGAGGAACTGAAGGTCACCTGGCTGGACAAGGGCGGCATCATCCGTTCGGTGCTGCTGTTATTGGGATCCTATTTGGTTCTCTATTTGGTTTTGGCCAATTTCACGGACAGTGATGTGCCCTATTGGGATTCCTTCACCACCTCTACGGCCTTTGTAGGCATGTGGCTGATGGCCAAAAAGAAAGTGGAAAACTGGATTGCTTGGATCATTACGGACATCGCTTCGGTCCCACTGTATCTTTACAAAGGATTGCTGCTGACCTCCTTCCAATTTTTGTTTTTTACCGTTCTGGCCATCATTGGTTTGGTGAGTTGGATCAAAGCAACCAAAACCGATGGAGAAACCACTTAAAAAAATCGTAATCCTTGGCCCCGAATCCACGGGCAAAAGCACCTTGACCCAATCTTTGGCGGAACATTTCTCAGCGCCTTGGGTAAGGGAATACGCAAGGGAATATCTGAAAAGCTTGGATAGGCCATACGACTATCCCGACCTCTTGGAAATCGCCAAAGGACAGATCGCCTTGGAAAAAGAGATGGAATCCAGAGCGGAAAACTTTCTGTTTTGCGACACCAACCTCTTGGTGATTGAGGTTTGGAGCCAACACAAATTCGGGAAAACCGATCAATGGATTCTCGAAACTCTCCAAAAAAGGGAATATGATTTTATTCTTCTGACCGACATTGACATCCCTTGGCAGGATGATCCCCAAAGGGAACATCCCGAACCGAAAATGAGACAATACTTTTTCGATCTCTATTTTCAAAAAATTGAAGCCTCAAAAATCCCATTTGCTGTGGTATCGGGACCTCCCGAAAAAAGATTTGCACTCGCTCTGGAAAAAATACAAAACCTTCTGTCTTAAAAGATGTTAATTTGCTACATGTCAATTTGATAGAATGACACATCTTCCACTTATTCCTCCATTTCAATGATTTATTTTGAACGATTCAAATCCTAAATTCCTTATATTTGTTCAAGTGCTCTCAGTCACCCAGCTGTTGGTCCAAAAAATTTACACCATTCCATAAATATCAAATGGCAATCCCAAGATTCAATACTGCTACTACTTTCCATGCAGATCTTAAAACCCGAATAAAAAACTATTTCTCTGAATCAGGAACAAAACCTACAGGCGACTCCGGCTTATATTTGAAAGCGATCATTTTGGTCGTTGCTTATATTGCGGTATATGCGCACCTGGTTTTCTTCACTCCCCATTGGACTTTGGCCGTATTGGAGTGTATCCTGTTGGGAGGACTCGCATCTGGAATTGGCTTCAATGTCATGCACGATGGCGCCCATGGAAGCTTTAGCAAAAAGGGCTGGATCAATGAACTCGCAGGCGTTTCCATCAATTTCCTTGGTGCGAATGTTTTTATGTGGAAAACGAAGCACAATGTCGTCCACCATTCCTTCACCAACATCGATGAGGTCGATGACGACATGAATGCAAGGCCTTTTTTGAGACTTTGCCCAAACCAAAAGCACCTTAAAATCCACAAATACCAGCATTACTATTTCCTTTTTGTGTATTCTTTATTGTACCTCTACTGGGTTTTTGTCACGGATTACAAAAAATATGTCACTCAAAAAGTGGGGATCATGCCGATCCAAAAAATGACTTGGAAAGACCATGTTTCCTTCTGGAGCTTTAAATTGACCCACTTGATCTTGTTCATCTTTATCCCGATCTATTTTGTGGGGGTCATTCCATGGTTGATCGGCTTCCTTATTTTTGGTTTTTCCACAGGCATTTTCCTGAGTACGGTATTCCAACTTGCGCATTCGGTGGAAGAAGCCTCTTTTCCACTTCCTGATAAGGTAACGAATAAGCTTGAGGACGACTGGGCAGTCCATCAATTGAAGACAACTTCAAATTTTGCCACGAAAAATAAAGTCCTTTCTTGGATGATCGGTGGTTTGAACTTTCAGATTGAACACCATTTGTTTCCAAATGTATCCCACATCCATTATCCTGCCATCAGCAAAATCATCAAGGAAACCTGTCGGGAATACAACATCCCCTATTTGGAACATGAAAAAATGAGATGGGCTTTTGCCTCACATGTGCACCATTTGAAAGCCCTTGGACATAAATAGAAATCAAGCCAAAATCCATTCACGGATGAAATCAATATTAAAAAAAAAGTAAGCTCCCGATGGGGCTTACTTTTTTTTGCCCCTTAAAAAAGGTTTTTATTTCCCCACCAAAGTTTGCGTTCTCTCAATTCATCAAGGATTAAAAAGGATGGATTAAAAAGATTTTTTTTTGCAATAATGGGCAGGACATAGTACCTTCGTAACTTAGATCATTAGGGGTGCCTTAATAATACGGGCTGAGATCATACCCATAATACCTGATCCGGGTAATGCCGGCGAAGGGAAATGAGTAACCAATACAGAAGTAATTGTCACGAAGAAGAAAGCATTGAAGGGAGGAAAATCCCCTTGATCCGTGTGCCTTCATTTTTTGTGCCGGTGATTTTTGTATAGGTCAAGGGTAAACATAAAAAGGAAATCCCCCTTGATTTCCCCAAGTTTAACCACACCGCAATAGCGGTAAATATCTTATCAATACCATGAAAAAATTGACAACGACATTGGCCATTTGGCTGGTGGGGTTTGTGGCTGTATATGCTCAAACCAAAGTGAGCGGAAGTATCAAGGATTCCGCCACTGGAGAAGTATTGGTCGGTGCCAATGTATTTCTGGAAGGCACCGGAAGAGGAACCACCTCAGACCGAGAGGGAAAGTTTGAAATCAAAAACGTCCCGGAAGGATCCTATTCCCTAAAAGCATCCTTTATCGGTTTTGAGAGTTTTTCCCAGAAAATCGAAATGCCATTGTCCGAAACATTGGAAATCGGCTTGGTTCCTACCAACCTATACACGGAGGAATTCATCGTCTATGCCACCAGAGCTTCCGAAACCACACCCACTACTTTCAAAAACGTATCCAAGGAGGACATCAGCAAATTGAATTTGGGACAGGATCTCCCGATGCTCCTCAATTTTACGCCTTCTGTGGTGAGTTTCTCAGATGCAGGAGCAGGAGTAGGGTATACCGGACTTCGGATCCGTGGCTCCGATCAATCCCGGATCAATGTCACCGTCAACGGAATCCCGATGAACGATGCGGAATCACACGGGGTATTTTGGGTAAACATGCCCGATTTTGCCTCCTCTGTGGACAATATCCAAATCCAAAGGGGAGTGGGCACTTCTACCAATGGTGCGGCCACCTTCGGGGCAAGTCTCAATATTCAAACTGATACCCGCCGAGACGAAGCTTATGCCGAAGTGGACAATTCCTTTGGCTCTTTCAACACCAGAAGACATACTGTTAAGGCCGGAACGGGACTATTGAATAACAAATGGGCAGTGGATGCAAGGCTTTCCCGGATCAGTTCCGACGGATATATTGACCGTGCATCATCTGACCTGAAATCCTACTTTGTTTCAGGAGGGTATTATGGCGAAAACCATGTCTTTAAGCTCAACGTTTTTTCCGGTGCAGAAAAAACCTATCAGGCTTGGGAAGGCGTTCCTGAAAATCTATTGGAAACCAACAGGACTTTCAACCTTTACACCTACGACAACCAGACCGACAATTACCAGCAAGACCACTATCAATTCATCTACGCAGGTAAATTTGGCAACAACTGGAAGGCCAATGCCGCACTCCATTATACCTATGGTAGGGGATATTATGAACAATTCCGGGAAAACGATCGCCTGACTAGATATGGATTGGCACCGATCGTCATCGGCGAAACCAGCATTGCAAGAACCGATATCATCAGGAGAAGATGGCTGGACAATGATTTCTTTGGAGGAGTATTCTCCTTTAACTATTTATCCGATGATGGAAAATGGGATGTCCTCCTAGGGGGTGGTGCCAATCGCTACGATGGTGACCACTTCGGGGAAATCATCTGGATGGGCACCAGTGGATCCACCCAGATCAGGGACCGCTACTACGACAACACTGCTGTGAAAGATGACCGGAACATTTATGCAAAAGGCACTTTCGAAGCCCGAGAAAGACTGTTCCTATTTGCCGATCTCCAATTTCGGGGAATCGATTACCGCTTTACGGGCATCAACAATGACCTGCGGGACATCACCGGAGTCCAAGAATTTAGGTTTTTCAATCCAAAATTCGGGTTTTCCTACGAAGCCTCAAATGGTGCAACTTGGTATGCGTCCTATGCGGTCGCCAATCGGGAACCGGTAAGAAGGGATTTCACGGACAGCCCCTTGACCGAAACGCCAAGGCCTGAAAATCTTCAGAACATTGAAATCGGTATCCGTGCCCAAAAGGAGCGGTTTACCTACAATGCCAATTTTTATTACATGAAATATAAGGACCAATTGGTGTTGACAGGCCAGTTGAATGATGTTGGATCTTATATCCGGGAAAATGTCGCCAATTCGTATCGGGCAGGAATTGAGTTGGATGGCGCTTATCGTCTGAATTCAAAGTGGACCCTTGGCGGGAATATTGCCTTCAGCAGAAACAAAATTGCGGCATTCACCGAGTACATCGATGATTATGCGGCGGCTGACTTCAGGCAGGAAGAAATCCAATATTCAGATGTGGACATCGCCTTTTCACCGAATATGATCGGAGCGGCCATTATCGATTTCAAACCCATAAAGGATTTGGAAATCAGTTTTCTCTACAAATACGTTAGCGAACAATTTCTAGACAATACCCAGGATGCCAACAGGAAACTGGATGCCTATTGGACAGGTGACCTTAGGTTCAATTATGCCCTTAGGCCACGGTTTGTGAAAAACATGGAAGTCACTTTGTTGGTCAATAATATTTTCAATAGACTTTACGAATCCAATGGCTATACCTTCAGCTATTTTGTTCCCAATGAAGGGCAAAGTGGCAGGGAACTGGTGACGGAAAATTTCTATTATCCACAGGCAGGGACCAATTTTCTGGCGGGGATAAAATTCCTTTTTTAAACCTGAAATATGCATAAGACGGGTTGAAATAATAAAGCCGTGGGAAATGATCCCACGGCTTTGTTGTTTATGGACGAAGATTTCTTTATGTCAACAGAAAATACTTAAGACAGCCTAATTTATTATGAAGGTTGTTCTGATTTACGATTGAAATTTCTTCCCATAGAATTTACATAAGGCTCTTTGATAAATTTTTAGTTTTTTTTAACTAAAGTTTTGAAAATAGTTTTTTTTTAAAATTGGAAAACTAAATGATAGCGCTAATCAAAGGTTAAAGCGGAATCCGAAAAGCTTAATTAGAGTAGGAAACATTAAAATTAATTGTTACGAAAATTTTAAAATATTATTTAAGCTTATTTCTATTCTTAGTTACATTCAGTATTGGAATGGGGCAAGCATCGGTGGAACCTTCTGAATGTCAAGCTGGCGGTCCTGGAGCTGTATCTTGTGAGACATCTTGGTCTGGTGAGGGTCAAGTCGGGCCGATTGGGGGAGGCGGTTCAACATCTGCTAGTGTTTCATGCGGAGCTGGTTTCCACGCTTGCTGCAATTCGTCCGTATCTGGATCTACAGCAAGCTGTGTTGAAAATTAATTACTTTTAAAAACTATGTATAATTTGAGTCAGGCTTTTACCTCCTTATTTTAGATGAGAATTATTTCCTTAATACTATTTTCATTTTTAGTTGCTTGCCAAACGCCAAAGCTTGAAAATGAAACAGCATCCTTCGTGGTCAAGGTATTTGATGCCGAAGAGAATGGTTTTAACCTCTATGATTTTGTGACGGATATCGAATACATTCCCTTGATGTATGGAGGTGAAGAAAGTTTGACTCAAATTATTTCTAAATTGGAAGTAACCCCAAATTTCATTTATGTATTGAACTCCGACAATCGATCCCAGAAAAACATCCTAGTTTTTGATCCCAAGGGAAATTTCATAAAAAACATCCCTAAAATAGAAGCTGAGAATTACTTCTCTGGTGCCATCTCGGATTTTATTGTGGACGAAAATCAAAAACTCATTATTCTTGATAAAAAAAGCAACCTTATTACACTGAACCAGGACTTTAGCTATTCAAGTCATCATAAATTGCCCTTCCAAGCAGCCCAAATCCATAGAAGTGAGGCAAACGAAATCCTGTGTTACTCAAATGGAATGGCTTATGACCAACAAAGTGATTCTCTTTTTTACAATACCTTCATTTTGGACAAGGATTTTCGGATCATCAACACATTCGACCCTTTTGAAATTATTGTTGGGAAAGCAAGACACCACCATGCAATGTTTGGAAATATCCAGCATTCCGAAAATGGTTTTTTGTATTCTGAGTTTCTCAACGATACCATCTATGAAATTACCGGTTCGGCTAAAAAGGTCAGATACCTGGTGGATTTTGACAAGAATAGATTTGACAAATCAGCCTTTCCTGAAGCCATCATCGCCCCATTTTCACCTATTCTGATGGATCAATTCAAATGGGGATTAAATACACCTCTTGAAACTGATTCCTATTTTATGGCGGTATATTATGACAAAAATATTCCCATGGGCCTGTTGTTTGACAAAATGAAAAGTAAAACATATTTATTCAATCCCCTCAAAGTCCTGGAAAGTGAAAACATGATTCCTTGGCCTCAATTGTCCAGAAAAAATAATCTCTATGGTATTTTTAAGGAGAGCAGTTTTGAGGCCATGGATAAAAATATCATTCTTTCGCATGGTGCCGATTCTAATGTCAAAAAAATATACCAACACGTGCAAAAAAATTTAAATCCTGTAATCGTTAAATATCAACTCAAATGAAAACCCTAATCACCTTGATCTTGATTCTGAATTCTCTGTTATTGAGCTCCAATGACAAATATGAGGTGACCTTTGACGGCCAAACCACCAAGTCAGAAATGTTTGCCAAAATTGAGGAGGCAAAATTGGCAGGAATAGAGATAAAAATCCTCTACAGTTCCTTTACCAAGGAGGATAAATTGTCTGTTATCCAGTTCAAAGCAATCGCAACCAACATCGGTGAAGCCTCCACTACTGTCGATTTCAAGAATAAAAATACCTGTGTGGGTTTTTTCCTTGATAAGTCACCGGAAAAAAATCAACCAGCCTTCGGGGTCCAAGATTGCAAAAGCCAACCCTGACAAGCGCAAGTAAGAAAATCTGAACTTTAATTTCAATTCCTGATCCCTTCCGCAAAGAAATTCTTCTTCCAAAGATTCCTGCTGATCAGGTTGGCTACATCGAGAATTTCATAGATGTTTTTTGGACTGAAGGGCGAAATGACTACCTTGAAATGCCCGTTTCGGTCCTTGTGGATCTCCAAGTCAAACTTGGAATGGAGTGACAACAGTTCTTTTGGGAAGAAAATCACTTTGGACGCAGGGGAGGCGATCTTTGGCTTGAACCCAAAGCGGAGTTTGCTGGCCGTATAATGGTGGCAACTCAGATTTTCCTGAAAACCCCGCTCCTCCAACCTGAGGGAGGAATGGTGCAAAAATTTCGGGTTAAAGTGGTGGACAAGTTCCAGGCCTCCCTTCACAAATCTGTAATTGATGCCATCCTCAAGGGAATGGATCACAGGAAGGTTGTTTTTGATTCCTAGAAACTTCCACAGGTTGTCGATCCTTCGAAGTTCCATTTGGGGTTTATTTTGGGTTATTGATCAATTTAAAGTAATCCACGCAGGTGATCCGAATGGAGTCCCTCTCTTTCTCATCCTGAAGAATTGGCTTCCATTCGGCTCCAATCCACCATTTAAAATCATGATTCGCCAAAACCAAGGGATACAATTCCTCCACAAATGCAAAATGGGCAAATTTATCCCCATTGTCAAAATTCAATTCACCGGATTGGCTCCCATCTTTCGCAGTCCATCTGATCTTGATGGGAAACTCCTCCGGAGTTGGCTCAATATAGATATACGCCTCGTCCTTTAGTGTATTGACTAAAATCGACAAATTGAGCAAGGGAGTTTCTGCTTCCTGAACCCTTTTCCCAAATCTGTAAATGGTCATTTTGGCATCTTCCCTACCCTCTCGATCGTAGTAAGCGGCCCTTACATTTTTGAAATACAAGCGATCAGGATCTGCCATCCGCATCACCGTCGTGCCTTCTCCTGTATTGTTTGCCCTTCTTTCGTTGAAAAAAGAAAGCAAAAAAACCAATAGCAATGAGCCAAACCCAAATATTTTCAGGATTTTGATGATTTCAGGAGAAAGGGTATCATTGCTCGACTTTGGCATTTTTTGAGTTCATGTCTACAGAAGCGAAAGGGGATAAGCAGTCTTCCGGATTTAACTTCTATGGATTGCATCCAGCTTCTCCAACAATAAACCCCAAGATTCCACGATATGTTTTTCCTCGACATCCGTCTGTGCGATTACCCAACGGATAACGAATTTTCCATCCAATTTGGTGTGGGTAAAAAAAGCTCTCCCTGTTTGGTTGACGGACTGCATCCATGCTTCATTTGTGAGATTGAGGGCTTCGGTCGTTTTCGAAGAATCCACATACCTAAAGCAAATGGTATTCAAAGGAACGGGCGCTAAAATCTCCATTTCTGGGTGCTCTTCGATCCATGATTTCGCAAGTTGGGCCAATTGGTTGTGCTTTCTGATTTTTTCCCTTATTCCTTCCATACCGTAGGTTCTGATGACAAACCAGAGCTTCAAGGCCCTGAATCGTCTCCCCAGTTGAATTCCCCAATCTCGATAGTTGTTTACTTCTGCGTCCAGCTGGGTTTTGAGGTATTCCGGGGTCATGGAAAAAGTGTTGACCAAATACTGCGGTTCTTTGACATATAGTACCGTACAGTCAAAATTGGTAAACATCCATTTGTGGGGATTGAAAACATAGCTGTCCGCTTTTTCATGGCCTTTGATCATCCATTGAAACTCAGGAAGCAGGAGTGCCGTCCCGGCATAAGCCGCATCGATATGGTGCCAAATTCCATGTTTTTCACAGATGTCAGAAATGGCTTCGACCGGATCAAGTGCCGTTGAACTGGTCGTGCCCAAAGCCGAAACTACGCAAAGCGGGACGAATCCCTTTTCCAGATCCGACAGGATGGCCGCTTCCAAAGCTTCCGGAACCATCGCAAATGCCGAATCCACAGCAACTGTTACTAGATTCTCTTGACCGATCCCTGCGATTTTCACGGCTTTGTCAATGGAGGAATGCACGTGTGAAGAGCTGTAAATCCTAAATTTTTCATTTCCCTGAAAACCATTTTGGTTGATCTGGTATTGGGAGGCCTTTTCCCTTGCGGTAAGAATCGCAGAAAGAGTAGCCGTAGATGCGGTATCCTGAATCACACCTTTCCAGCTTTTGTCGATACCCTTGGCATCCCGAAGCCAATCCAAGACCCTTTCCTCCAATTCCGTGGCGGCTGGACTGGTCATCCAAGACATGCACTGGGCACCAAGTGTGGCCACCAGCATTTCTGCCAAAATGGAAGGCTCGGAATTGTTGGCCGGGAAATAGCCGAAGAAATTTGGGTGCTGCCAGTGGGTCATCCCCGGAACGATGATATTTTCAAAATCCTTGAAAATGTCGGCAAAAGCCTCTCCTTCCTCAGGCGCATGATTTGGAAATTGATTGTAAATTTCCCTTGGCCGGACATTTGGGGTAACCGGATATTTTTCCTTGTCCTCCATATAATCCGCCATCCAATCCACCAGGAGATGGGCATTTTTTCGAAATTCTTCTTTGGTCATATCGGTAAGGGAAGTACTTTGGGCTTAGGGTTCAATCTATTTTACTGTTGGATAATAAAATCCGACACTAGAAATCCGGTGCATTACAGCGGATTTTTTCTTCGTTTTAATCCCAATCAATGCACATAGGAACCTGCATTGATATCAATGGTGGTCCCGGTGGCATGGTCGGCCATGCCGGAACAGAGCAAGGTGACCATTGGAGATATGTCCTTCGGTTCGGTAAGTTCGGTCAAAGCAATATCATTCAAAGCATATTCCTCCCCATACTGGTCCATAAAATCCTGGGCCATGTCTGTCCTGGTAAAACCCGGCGCAATGATAAAGGCCTTGATCCCCTCTTTTCCATAATACCTGGCAATGGATCGGGTATAACTCACAATCGCTCCCTTAGAAGCTGCGTAGGCGAAGTAGTCCGGTGTATCGCCCCGAAATGCCGCTCTGGAGGAGATGTTGATGATCCTTCCGTTTTTGTTTTGCCGGGCATGTTCGATAAACTCTTTGCAAATAATGGCAAGGGCATTGATATTCACGTCCATGGTTTTGAGCCAGGCACCGGTCCAGTCCTCGGTTTTGGCATTGTCGGGGATGCTCACCGCAATGCCGGCATTGTTCACCACGGCATCGATCTTTCCATAAGTCTTGACCAATTCCGGGATCCAACCCTTGACCAACTCCAAATTGGACAGGTCGCAAGGGACCAAGTGGGAAGGGCCGGACAAGGATTTTTGGACCAATTCGGCCTGCTCCAGGTTGGCATTGAAATGGATCAGCACTTCTGCTCCTGAATTGGAAAGCTGCTCGGTAATCGCCCGGCCGATCCCTCGGGAGGCGCCGGTGACCAAGATCCTTTGATTTTTTAGGGAAATTTCCATGGTTGAATAAATGGGTTTTAAAAACGGTTCTGTCTTCTTTCTAAAATTTGGGAATGCCCTTTGTCAATAAAAATGGAAATGATTTTCAAGCCAAAGAAAACCAGAGATGATCCCTTTCTAAATATAGGTTTTCCAAACAGAAATCTGGATCAAAGTGCGCATTAATCCAGCAGCACTCGGATTTCCGTCGATTGGAGGTGACAATTGAGCCAACCACCTTCCAGGTCGGCGCCGTATTTGTTGTAAAAATTGATGGCGGGACTGTTCCAATCCAAGACCTGCCACATCATTCCCGTGCAGTTTTCCTCTAACGATTTTTTCATGACCCGGTCAAAAAGCAATTTGCCAGCACCATGCCCCCGCTCAGATTCCGTCACCACGATATCTTCCAGATAAAGTCTTTTGCCTTTCCAGGTACTGTATCGGTAATAATAAATGGCAATCCCGATGATTTCTTCCGTGCTCACCTTTTGGGCAACGAAAAATCCAAAAACCGGATGCGGACCAAAACCGTCTTTTTCCATCATTTCGATTGTGTTCGTCACCTGCTCCGGGGCCTTTTCGTAGAGGGCCAGTTCTTTCACCAGCTCCAAAACCCGTGGAAGATCCTCTTTTTTTCCTGCTCTTAATGTGTACATAATCGGAAATTAGGCAAAATTTCAAAAAGCTTAAAATCAATTTTTATATTTGGTAGAATTGTCTTGATTTTTAGCGGGTCCTTTTCTGTACTACAAACCAAAACTAACTGATGTTTCTATCCATTGATGCAGGCAATTCCAATATTGTCTTTGGCTTTTACCAAGAGGAATCGCAATCCTGGGTCCATGAATGCCGGATCGAAACCACTCCTGACCTTTCCTTGCTCCACATCGAAAAACAACTGCATTTGTTCTTTTTGGAAAATGAAATCAAGCCTGATCAAATCCAACGCATTGGTTTCAGTTCGGTGGTTCCGGACGTGAACCTGATTGTGGAGCAATTTTGTCGGCACTATTTGGGGAAGCCTGTGTTTAGGGTCAATGCCAAGCGTTACAAAAACCTTAGGGTCAGCACGAAAAATCCCAATGAAATCGGTTCAGACCTGATGTGCAATGTCACCGCTGCCTATGAAAAATTCGGAAAATCCGTGATCATCGTGGACTTTGGCACCGCCTTGACCTTCACGGCAGTTTCGGACAATGGGGAAATTCTCGGCGTCAATATCGTCCCGGGATTGCATACAGCCGTCAAGGCACTTTCCATGAATACAGCCAAGCTTCCTCTGGTAAAACTCGAGTTTCCAAAATCCGCATTGGGAACAAATACCACCGAATCCATCCAGGCCGGAATTCTCTACGGCTACACCGGATTGGTCAAGGGAATGCTGCAAGCCATCGAGGGGGAATTGGGTTTCCCAAGCAAAATCATCGCAACGGGAGGTTTGTCCTCCATCCTCCACACGCTGAAAGACCGATTTGACCTGGTCGACCGGAACCTGACCTTGGAAGGAATCCGCCTGATCACGCTTGCAAACTGGAAATAACGGCAATCCTATTTGGGGAAAATGCTGGTTTTGATCGATGTTTTTTTCCCATTCCAATCCAAAATCCTTCTTCGCTGATCAGTTCTTGGGAAATCCTATCAGCAGGTTGGGGTCGAGGCAAATCCTGCGGTACTTTTCGATTTCCCTATGGGAACAAACCCCTGGAAAATCCCCCTTCATTCCCAAAAGATCCACCATGACCTGAAAATGCAGATGGGGTGGCCAATCTCCATTTTCCGGGTACGGCCCCAATCTACAAAATTCACTGCCAGCAGCAATCACTTTACCTACTTCCAAATCCCTAATGTCCGCCCTTGACAAATGGCCATACAGCGTGTAAAAAGAAAACCCCTTCAAGGCATGCTCCAAGATGATGGTCGGACCATAATTGCCAAAGCCTGCATTGTCTTGAAAACTGTGGACTTTTCCCTCCAAGGGCGCAAAGACAGGGCTTCCCGCAGCTCCCCAGATGTCAATGCCAAGATGGATATCCCGGAAATCTTCCTCAGCGGTGGCAAAAACGGCACTCCTCCTATAAATCGCTCTTTTCTCAAAATAGCCTCCTATTCCAAAATCTTTTCCTTCCGACTCCAGCAAACCGGACACATAGCCGTCAAAGGCTGCCGTATTGCTGAGATCGAGGTGTTCCAATTCAGGATTATTTGGGGAAAAATCCAGGTTTCGGGTATTCAATTCGGTCAAATTAATACCCATGATGGGATAAAATGGCGTTTGGGCCAGAGTCTCGGGAAGTGATGACATCGCGTAAATTTTTCGCAAGATAAAAATTTTGTCTATTGGATTCCCTTCCTCTATCTTTATTCCCATGAATACGACACCAAAGACCCCTTCTCTGGAGGATATCCGGGAAGCCCACCAAAGGATCCAGCCATTTATCCATAAAACCCCCATTTTGACTTCTTCGGCCATTGATGCGATGGCGGGATGTCAGATTTTTTTCAAATGTGAGAATTTTCAAAAAGTCGGCGCTTTCAAGGCCCGAGGCGCCGCCAATGCCGTGATGAAACTTAGCCCGGAACAGCTTGCCAAGGGAGTTGCCACCCATTCCAGCGGCAACCATGCCGCAGCATTGGCACGTGCCGCCACCATTGCGGGTATCAAATCCTATATCGTGATGCCGTCCAACGCACCGGAAATCAAGAAAAAAGCGGTGCGCTCCTATGGGGGTGAAATCATCGAATGCGAACCCAACTTGATCGCCCGTGAAACAACTTTAAATGCTGTAGTCGAAAAAACCGGAGCCACTTTTATCCCCCCTTATGATGCGATGGATGTGATCGAGGGACAAGCGACTTGTGCCTTGGAAATGTGGGAGGAATCCATTGCTTTTGACACCATCATGGCTCCCGTGGGCGGCGGGGGATTGTTGGCGGGAACGGCTTTGACCACCCATTACATTTCTCCCGACACCAAAATCATCGCGGGAGAACCAGAAGGCGCCGACGATGCCTTCCGCTCTTTCCAAGCCAAGAAACTGATCCCTATGACAGTCCCCAACACAATTGCGGATGGACTATTGACTTCGCTTGGGAAAATCAATTTTGACATCATCATGGAATACGTCGACGATATCCTCACGGTAACCGACGAAGAAATCATTGCCGCCATGAGGTTGGTGTACGAAAGGATGAAAATCATCATCGAACCCAGTTGTGCCGTCCCTTTGGCTGCCTTATTGAAAAACAAGGAGCGCTTTGCAGGCCAAAAAGTCGGGATTATTCTCTCTGGAGGCAATGTTGATCTGGCAAAATTGCCTTTTAAATAGAGATTAAAACCCGTTTCAAGACGTTTAGCAAAATCTAGCGGAATCGGTAACAATATTGCTCACAGAGGGCGCCATGGGATAGGAAAGAAAAAATAAGGGGGGGGTTATCTCGAAAAAACCTCTGCGAACTTCGCGTGAAACTTTGCGCTCTTTGTGAAAAAATACTTCCTGCAGAGCGCGCCAAGGATTTCGGAAAGGACACAAAGAAAAAAACAAAGAAATTCAAGCCCCAAAAAACCTCTGCGCTCTTCGCCTGAAACTTTGCGCTCTTCGTGAAAAAACACTTCCTGCAGAGCGCACCAAGGATTTCGTAGAAGGCCCAAAGAAAAAAATGAATTCTAGTGACAAGAAAACCGCTGTGTGGGCTGCGCGAAACTGTTTCATGCAGCCCACACAGAGTGACATATTTTTAATGTTGGTGTCCACCGGGTCCGTGGACGTGACCATGTTCGAGTTCTTCGGGGTCGGCTTCTCTGACACTGACCACTTCGCCGGAAAAATAGAGGTCAAAACCTGCTAGCGGCGGATTGAAATCCATGTGGATGCCTTTGTAATCCACCTTCAGGATTTCTCCACGGAGTTGGTTGCCCTGATCGTCCTGCATGGGGATGACCCTGCCGACTTTCATTATGTCTTTGTTTTTCTTCCCCTCTTCCTTGAAATTGGACTTCGGAACCACTACCCGCTTGCTTTCGTCGTAATCGCCATAGCCATTTTCAAAATCGATGAAGACTTCGAAAGTTTCCCCTGCCGATTTCCCCATCAGGACCGCCTCAAACTTGGGCAACAAGCCCACGGTACCGAACAGAAACTCAAAGGGTTTTTCTTTGGTCACTTTTTCGTAAAAAACCTTGCCATTTTCGCCGTCGTCCACGTGCAATTCATAGGCCACCGATACTACTTTATTTTTATCTGCTTTCATTTTCTCGTTGTTGACATACTGTACACAAAGAAAAAGAAAATTCACAGAATGAGTTCCCTGAATCGGAAATATTAAAATGGTAAATTAGGCCTAGGCTTATGATTTTTAACACAGTTTCAATCCTAAATCCACGGTATATGGGAAAGGAAATCTTGAATGAGAAAAGTAGATTTTTGGTCAAAAACATTCTCAGGGGCTTTTTATATTTGGCAATATTGATATTTGCTTTTTTGATCATCAAAAACACCATCGGTGAAGAGCAACGGGAACTTTGGTTTGGCGGTATTTATGACAATCCGCCCATGGTAATCACCGTGTATGTGGTTTCGGAAGTACTTTTTGGGATCATTCCTCCGGAGGTATTTATCCTTTGGTCCTTAGAAACGGAACATATGGGTTCCTATCTGACCAGTATTGGCCTGCTGTCCATCCTCTCTTATATTGCCGGATTTTTGAATTTCACTTTGGGCCGCTTATTGAAAAACAATGGGAAAATCATGCAAATAAAAAATAGGCTCCTCAAGAAGCAGATTTATCTGTTCAAAAAATACGGGGCTTTTTTAATAATTGTGGCAGCGGTCAGTCCAATCCCTTTTTCGGCCACTGCACTCCTCTGCGGTGCTGGGGGAATGCTTCCAAGGACTTACCTTCTTTATAGTTTGCTGCGGATTGTTCGTTTCTATGTTTATGGGATTGTTTTGGCAAATATCGAGGAGTTATGAACAAGGTTCCTAATCATTAAAATCAAGCGATATAAGAAGGCTAAAACACCTAACTTTTTAAATCCAGCGGGTTTTACCTACCTGTATGCGGTTAATTTTTCCAACAAATTATCAATTCAAAGGTTGAATGGGTATCTTTGCAAATTATGAGCGTAAGCACAAAAGCCTCCGAAATCGACATCGATTCCCTCGATCCCAGATCTTTTATCATCATCAAGAATGCCCGGGTAAACAATCTCAAAGGCCTGAGCGTGGCCTTGCCCAGAAACAAACTCATTGTTATCACTGGACTTTCGGGTTCTGGTAAATCGTCTTTGGCTTTTGACACACTTTTTGCCGAAGGCCAAAGAATGTACGTGGAAAGCTTGAGTTCCTATGCCAGGCAGTTTTTGGGCAGGATGGAAAAACCAGATGTGGAATACATCAAAGGAGTTTCCCCCGCCATCGCTATCCAACAAAAAGCCTCCACCAAAAATCCCAGATCGACTGTCGGCACCACCACCGAGATTTATGATTACCTGAAATTGCTATTTAGCCGTATTGGAAGGACCTATTCGCCGGTCAGTGGGGAAGAAGTGAAGCACCATACCGTTACCGACGTGGTCGATTTCATCCATGGTTTTGCCGAAGGCGAAAAGGTGATGATCGCCTGCCCTCTCCAATTGATCAATGGCCGGGACCAGATCCAGGAATTGGAATTGCTGTTGCAGAAAGGTTTTACAAGAGTGCTCATTGACGGAGAGGTCCATTTTGTGGAAGATTTGGTCAATGAAAAAAAGACGCCCAAGGGAGATTATGAAATCCTGATCGACCGTGCGGTCATCAAAAAAGAGGATGAGGACAACCAATTCCGAATTGCAGATTCAGTGCAGACCGCCTTCTTTGAGGGACATGGAGACTGTTCCATCATCTTTCCGGGACAGCCCAAAAAGACATTTACAGACCGTTTTGAACTCGATGGCATCAGCTTCGAATTGCCGTCGGTGAATTTTTTTAGTTTCAACAATCCCTACGGGGCCTGCAAGACCTGTGAAGGATTTGGCTCTGTGTTGGGATTGGACCCTGATTTGGTCATTCCAGACAAAAGCTTATCTGTTTTTGAGGGAGCGATTGCCCCTTGGCGGGGAGAGACCTCCGGCAAATGGCTGGAGCCCTTGGTGAAAAAAGGGATCTATTTTGATTTCCCGATCCACCGTTCCTACGAGGATCTGAGCGAAGCAGAGCAACAACTTCTCTGGACAGGAAACCAGCATTTCAGAGGATTGACGGATTTCTTCGAAGACTTACAAACCAAATCGCACAAAATCCAATACCGCGTCATGTTGTCCAGGTTCAGGGGCAAGACCACGTGTCCGGATTGTAGGGGAACAAGGCTGCGAAAAGACGCTTCCTATGTCATCATCGATGGGAAATGCATCACGGACATCGTCCTGATGCCGATCGAAAAGGCCTTGGATTTCTTCGGAAACATCCAGTTGAGTGCGCCTGAAAAAAAATTGGCCAACCGACTTCTGATCGAAATCCAAAACCGATTGTCTTACATCGATCAGGTAGGCTTGGGCTACCTGAATCTCAACAGGCTAACTTCATCCCTCTCGGGTGGGGAATTTCAAAGGATCAAACTGGCCACTTCTCTGGGTTCTGCCTTGGTCGGGTCCATGTATATTTTGGATGAGCCCAGTATCGGCTTGCATCCACGGGATTCGGACAGGCTGATAGAAGTCCTAAAATCCCTCAGGGATATCGGGAATACCGTGATCGTGGTGGAGCATGAGGAAAAGATAATGAAAGCAGCCGACCAGATCATTGATATCGGACCCGAAGCTGGCGTAAAGGGTGGGCATCTGATGTTCCAGGGAAACCTAGAAGAGCTTATGATCCATTCCAACACGTATACTGCCCAATATCTCAGGGGAGAGGAAAAAATCAATATCAAAAAGGGCAACCGAAAATGGAAGGACAGCATCTTAGTCAAAGGTGCAAGGGAAAACAACCTAAAAAATCTGACTGTCAAATTCCCCCTCAATACCTTGACCGTCATCACCGGCGTCAGTGGTTCGGGAAAATCCACTTTGGTCAAAAAAGTACTTTATCCCGCCCTTGGAAAGATTTTTGGAACCGTGATCGATGAAACGGGAAGATTCGACAAGCTGGAAGGCGACTACAAGAATGTCACTCAGGTGGAATTTGTGGACCAAAACCCCATCGGGAAATCCTCCCGTTCCAATCCTGTCACGTATGTGAAGGCCTATGACGCCATCAGAACACTCTTTTCGGAACAACCGGTCTCAAAACAGCGCAATTACAAACCCGCTTTTTTCAGTTTCAACGTGGATGGCGGACGCTGTGAGGCCTGTCAGGGAGAAGGGATCACGACTGTGGAGATGCAGTTTATGGCAGATATTCACCTGACCTGTGAATCCTGCAAGGGAAAGCGTTTCAAAAACGAGATCCTGGATGTCAAGTACAAGGAAAAAAGCATTTCCGATGTGCTGGGGATGACCATTGACGAGGCCATGGATTTCTTCCAGGGAAAAACTGCCATCATCAACAAACTCCAACCCCTGCAAGAAGTTGGTTTGGGCTATATTGGGATGGGACAATCCTCCAGCACACTCAGTGGTGGCGAAGCACAAAGGGTCAAACTCGCTTCATTTCTAGGAAAAGGAGGAACGAAAACCGGAGACCATATCTTGTTCATCTTTGATGAACCCACGACTGGACTCCATTTTCATGACATCAAAAAGTTGCTGCATTCGATCAATGCCCTGATCGAGCAAGGACATTCGGTCATCATCATCGAGCACAATACCGAAGTGATCAAATCCGCGGATTGGGTCGTCGACTTGGGTCCCGAGGGTGGGGAAAGGGGCGGTTATGTCACCTTCGAAGGCACTCCGGAAGCCTTGATGGAAGTAAAAGATAATTTTACGGCCAAATATCTCCGGGAATCCTTCAATTGATCCTTTCCTTGATTTCCTGTAATACAGGATTGGATTTGTAAATTAAATCCAATCCCGTCTGAATCTTCAAGGAATCAGAATAAAGGAATAAAAAGAAAAATTCCGACGCAACCAATTTTGATTGGCAGAATCTGTCTTTGCAAAAAAGCAATTCCCATTTCAATCGCATTTTTACAATTCCCAACACATGGATTTACAATACCCTTTAGAACTCGTAGGAACGTTTGTTTTCGCCATCTCAGGTGCTTTGGCGGTGAGGGATCTCGAACATGATATCTTTGGTGCTGGTTTTACGGGTTTCATCACGGCCATTGGCGGAGGTAGCCTGAGGGACATTTTGCTGGGGAGCTATCCCTTGGTCTGGATTGGGGATGTGTATTTTCTGTACGCCATTTTTGCGGGGGTGTTTATCGCCTTTATTTTTCCAAAAATGATGCTCAAACTGCGGAGAACCATGTTTTTGTTTGACACACTGGGGATAGGGTTTTTCACCATTTTGGGTGTGGAAAAGGCCCTGAGTCTCGGTGTCAGACCTGAGATTGCAGCCATTATGGGGATGTTTTCCGCTGTCATGGGCGGCGTTTTCAGGGACACGCTGACCAATGAAATTCCGATTCTTTTCAGAAAGGAAATCTATGCTTCTGCCTGTCTTGCGGGTGCGACCCTATACCTGATCCTGAATTATTTTGGCTTGGAAAGGGATTACAATATGCTGATTTCCATTTCCGTCATTATCAGTATTCGCCTTATCGCCGTCAAATACAAGCTCAGTTTGCCGAGATTGGACTAAAATATTCCAGTAAAAGGACGGAATTTTGATTGTTTTTTCAGGCTATCTTGAAAATTTATAACAAAATTTGTACAAACTGGATTTGAGGATTCCTTTGGGAGGATTTTTACAGAAGATCAAAAACTCAAGCGGACAAATCCCAATTCATCTTCAATGTTTTTGGCAATCCAGATTTTTCCGTCTTTCACAAAATGGGTGTTGGGTACTTCTTGAAGTCCCGAAACCAAGGCCTCTCCCAAAATCTTGAATTCCTTGTCCAACACGGTTAGGAAAACCCTACTTTTAGCACGCTCCCCCTCCTCCAGTGGAACGTCTGATGGGATACTTTCATAAGAAAACCTGTAGAATTTTTGGTTTTTGGTATCCCAAACCGGCGCCAGAAAGGTGATCTCGGCATTGATGTCTGTCATGACTCTTTGAAATTCGGCATCGGATTCCACCTGATTTTGATATTTTCCGGTTTTGGAATTCTTGGTGAGGGTATTGTTGTATTCTATTTTATAGAGCGAATCCATATCCAAGTCGTAGATCAAGAGGCTGTTGAAAACGGAGTTGGAAAGGATGAGTTTCCCCTCTATTTCCTGTATTTTTTGATCAGCCGCAGAGATCATTGTCATCTGTCCAGTCTGGAGCATTACCGAAAAATCTGCCAATTTTTCAAATCCCGGCAAAGCATGTTTTTTCAGGGTTTTGTTTTTGAAATCCACTTTGGCGAGTGTATGAGTTTTGGAGGTCCAGTTGCCCAATATTCCGTAGATGTCATTGCCTTCGTTGGTGAGGATGGCCCTGCGGTTGAAGCTTTCGTACTGTTCCAGAGAATCCCCTTCAAACTCCTGCCCTTTGAGCGTATATGTTTTTATCTTTTCCTTGTTGAAACCAAACAGGCCCATGTCCTGAAAATTGGCAAAGAGAATCTGGTCTTCACCCAAAAGCGAAATCCAACTGATATAACTTCCGATTCCGTTTGGCCCTTCCTTTTCGAAAGTCAGCTTTTCTTCAAGGCGGAGTTCATCAAGGTTGATTTTCTCCAGAATCGAATTGTCCTGATCCCAGTTGAAGAGGTATTTCTTGTCTTTGGAGATGTCTGAAATCCAGAGGTTGTTTTTTAGGTTGATGATTTCCTGACCCGGATCCACCATCACGGTGTCCATCGAAAAATTCATGGTTTTATAATCTGTAGCAGATTCCTTTTCGGAATTTCCACAAGCCATCAAAAACAGCAGGGAAAAAACAGTCAATGTGTTTTTCATCATCATGATTTGTTTAGTTTATACTCAGTCTTAAAAAGCCCAATTCGTCCTCCATATTTTCGTAAATCCATATCTTTCCGTCTTTCACAAAATGATCATTGGTTTTTTTGGAAAAGGAGGGCACTTCAACAGCGTCCACTACATTTAATTCCTGATCCATTACGGTCAAATAAACCTTGAATTTGCTGGGGTTTCCATTTTCGGCACGCAAAATCTTTTGGTGGGAAAACCTGTAAAATCTTTTGCTTTGCGGATCCCAGATCAGGGGACTGAATTGAATTTCCTGATCCATTCTCCAAGTCTCGTCATTTATTTCCTCTTGGGATTCGATATGCTTTTTGTATTCCCCTTGGATCCCATCGGTGAATATTTTGCTGTCGACTTTTTTCGATAGGACAGTCCGGTCGTCGATATCGTAGCTTTGGACCATTCCACGGGCAGCATTGGATATTAAGATTTTTCGATCCACTTTGACCATATAAATCGGCTGAATGAAATACATCGACCGGTTTCCGGGATTAAAATTGATAACAAAATCATTGACGATGGACAGCTCTGGGATGTCGATTTTTTCAATTTTTTTCTTGTCAAAATCAATTCTCACCAGTGATTGGAAGTCCATGGTTTTGCTGGAATACAGTACGCCAACGACTTCATTGCCCTGATCTAAAAAGACCAGTTGATTGGACAAATATTGGTTGGGAGAAATAAAGTCTTCTTCAAAACCATGATTTCTATACCCGAAGCCAAAAATCTTTTCGCCTTCCAAATTCAAGATGTCGAGTCTCAGAGAATTGTAGAAGGCTACCGCTCCATCTTTTGCAAGACTCACCCTATTGACCATGGTGCCAACGCCATTTGGCCCTTCAGTTGAAATCTTGATTTTTTCTTCCAAGGCCAAAGCATCGAGATTGATGATTTCCAACAGGGAATTTTTGGTATCAAAATTATAAAGGTAATCCTTGTCAGGTGAAAGATCTGATAAAAAAATGGAGGCTCCTGCCATCAATATTTCTCCTTTGGCATCCACCTTCACTGTATCCAGAGACAGAGAAACCTGGCCAAAATCCTCCTTGTCTTCTCCAGATCCTCCACAAGCAATCGCCAAAAATCCAATAAACACCAAAAATCTTCCTCGCATATTTTCCCAATCCTAAATTTGAACTAAAATATATTGCTTTTATTTCGGGAATGAAACCCACTTTCCAAATAAAATTGGGAAATGTGGTTATTGGGGTTTAAAACCAAAGGGCTGAGCTTGGAATGAAGGATGGATATCTCGAAGTGTTTTACATTAAATTAGAACACCTGAAGAATCTGGGTGTTTTCGAGAAAATACCAGGCGAAGAAAACGTTGAGGGCCAAAGCGGAAATGCGGTTCATCCACATGGCCCAGGTGTAGTTTGCATATTCTTTTTGGTCCTTTTGGATAAACCTGAACCAGACCAGAAAATATAGGATCACGGGAAGCATCGCCAATAAAAAACCATAAAAAGCCCAATCCTGATTTCGGCTGAAAAAGAAAGTGCCAAAGGCGATTCCCGCTACCAGAAACCAAACCGAGGAGAACAAAAATGTCCCTTTTATCCCAAGTTTCAGGCTGAGGGTCTGATCTCCTCTTTTGCTGTCTTCTTCGTGCTGATACACCTGGGTAAGTGGATAAGAGCCCAAAAGCATGATGCTGGTGAGCAAGCCCGGAATCACCACATGGGGTTTTGAAAAAACCTCCCAACCAAAATCACTCAATCCAGCATAACACATCACGAAAGTGAAAAAGCCTTGGAAAATTCCCGCAGTGATCCAACTGAGGTAAGCATATTTTTTCAGTCGAATGGAAGGATGGCTGTACGCCATAGAGACAAGACTGTACACCAGCAGCATCGAAACAAAGGCCCAATTGATCAGGGAACCGAGAAAAAGTGCAACCACAAAAAACAACAAGGAGAGATAATACAAACCTTTTGTTACTTTGGGGGGATTTTTCAGTCCTCCAATACTCTTTTCGTCCTTGTCGAAATAACTGTTGTAGCCATTGCTGGAGGGATACAGAAAAAGATGGAGGGCCACGAAAACAATCAAAAGCCTTTCGGGATTATGGTTTGGGGTAAACGCAAGCGCAAAAATGAAGACCGGAAGCAGGTAAAATGAAAAAGGGATGCGGAGGTGTTTCCAGCTGGATAGTTTTAGCATAATTAAATTTTTATTTTTAACCTTTACAATTGGTGCTTGTTTCGTATATACCGTACAATTTATTAAAATTAAGCGTAAATTAAATTGAATGAACAACCATATAGCGAGTATAGGTACGGCCAACCCGGGAGAAGCCATTCCCCAGATGCAAATTGGCCGCTTTATGAAACTTGCCCATGGGCTTGAGGATGCGGAAGCCAGAAAATTAAATTTTGTTTATCGCCTGTCCGGGATTCAAAACAGACACAGTGTATTGGAGGATTTTAAACATGTGACCCCATCGGATTTCAAATTTTTCCCACAAAACGAATCTCTCGAGCCTTTTCCATCCACCCATGCCCGCATGGAGGTTTTCCGAAAGGAAGCCGCTGGATTGGCCATTCGGGCGATCGACAAATGCCTGGGAAAGACCAAAACTTCCCCTTCGGAAATTACCCACTTGATCATGATTTCCTGCACGGGCATGTATGCTCCGGGCGTCGAGATGGACATTATCCATCAAATGGGTTTCAGCACCGATGTGGAGCGGTATGCCATTCACTTTATGGGTTGCTACGCTTCCTTTAACGGGCTCAAACTGGCGGACAGAATCTGTGACAGCGAGCCTGAGGCGAAGGTACTGTTGATCTCGGTGGAATTGTGCACCCTCCATTTTCAAAAAACCTACAATGACAACAATCTCCTGGCAAATGCCATTTTTGGAGATGGAGCGGCCGCGGCCCTGGTCACCAAAAAAGGGACGGGCTTGAAAATCAAAAAATACAAAAGCCAGATCTTGCGGGAAGGGGAAGAAGATATGGCATGGTCTATCGGTGATTTTGGATTTGAGATGAAATTGAGCAAGTATATTCCCGACTTGCTCAACAATGGCATCAAAAGACTTTCGGAGAGCCTGGAGGCCAACTTCAATTTATCCAAAATCCCCCATTTTGCCATTCACCCCGGGGGAAAACAAATCCTACAAAAGGTCGAGGAAGCGTTTGGGATTTCAAGCACTCAAAACCAAGCCTCACATGACATTCTTTCGGCCTTCGGCAATATGTCATCCGCCACGATCCTGTTCGTTTTGGAGAAATGGTTGGATCAGGAAGATAAAAAAGGGGAAATTTTGGCGATGGGTTTTGGCCCGGGCCTTACATTGGAAACCTTATTGTTGGAAAAATGAGCAATAAATTCAGCAAGCGAAGCTACCAAAAGGAAATCATGGATGACCTGGAAGTCGATGGGCCTGTATTGTCCCAAACGCTGAAGGAACTCCGCACGATCAACAAACTCCTTGGGGGAAATTATGTCACCACCAACGGACTGGCCAAGATCATGGGGCAGAATCCCCAGCCCAATTATGTGGTTGCGGATATCGGCTGCGGGGGCGGGGACATGATCAGGGTGATGGCCGATTGGGCCAAGAAAACAAAAAACTCCTGCGCTTTCATCGGCATTGATGCCAATGCCAACACCATTGAAATGGCACAAAACAATCTCAGGGATCTTCCAGAGGCCAGTTTTAAAACCCAAAATATTTTTGATCCCGCATTCGCTGACGAAAAAGTCGACCTGATCACCTGTACACTTTTTACGCATCATTTTACGGATGAGGAACTAATTTTACTCCTAAATTCTTGTAAGGGGAAGGCCAAACTTGGGATAATCATCAATGACCTGCATCGGCATCCCGTCGCTTATTTCAGTATCCGGTTTTTGACACGCCTTTTTTCACGGTCCACAATGGTCAAACATGACGGACCCTTATCTGTTTTAAGAGGATTCAAAAGATCCGAATGGCACCATATTCTGAACAATTCCGGTTTCTCCAATTTTGAAATCCGTTGGAATTGGGCTTTTCGATGGCAGGTGATTTGTTTTATTTGATCAGGATTGGCCTGGCAATTCATATTTCATTCACCAATATTTAAAACATGAAACTAGATTTAACAACTTTAGAAATCATCCAACAGCGGGCCGTTGACTTGGCTTTTCAACTGGGGCCAGCCTTGTTCAAAGCCCTTATTTTATTTTTTATCGGTCGGTATGTAATCCGTTTGCTGACCAATCTCCTGAATAAGGTATTTGTAAAATACGATATCGATGCCTCGCTGACCTCATTCTTGAAAAGCCTGGTTACTGCAATTTTATATGTGCTCTTGGTCATCAGTGTAGCCACGACTTTGGGCATGGAGATGACCTCCTTTGTCGCCATGCTGGGTGCCGCAGGTTTGGCAATTGGTCTGGCTCTTCAGGGTTCATTGGCCAATTTTGCAGGTGGGGTTTTGATTTTGATTTTCAAACCCTTCAGGGTGGGCGAAACCATAGAAGCGCAAGGCACGATCGGGTCAGTGGAAAGCATAGACATTCTCTACACCAAGGTTAGGAATTTTGACAACAAGGTCGTGACGATCCCAAATGGGGCTTTGGCAAATAACTCCATGACCAATTATTCACAGAAACCCACCAGAAGAGTGGATATGTCTGTGGGCGTGGCCTATGGCACGGATTTGAAAAAAACCAGGAAGGTAATCTTGGATACCTTGAAAAAAGATGAGCGGATCCTTGAAGATCCAGCTCCTGTGGTTTATTTCACAAATTTTGGAGACAGTTCCCTGGACCTCACAATACGCTGCTGGGTTGATGCAGCCAACCTATGGCCAGTATTTTGGGACAACATGGAGGCGATCAAAGAAGCCCTCGAAACCAACGAAATCGAAGTTCCCTTCCCACAAAGAGACGTGCATCATTATTATCCCGAAGGAAAACCGGGGGGAAAACCTGAGGGAGATCAAAAGGAAAAGCATGAAGAAAAACCAGATCAGGAAGCTGAGAAAAAAGATACGCTTCCCGAATAAACTAAAAAAAGGTGCTGAAATCGATTCAGCACCTTTTTTGTTCTATAAATCTGAATTGGTATTGATCTACAAAAAATAAGACTGTAAAAAGCATACTTTACTCAATTAACTTCAATATTTCATTCCCCATATTATTTAAACTGCGCAATAATAATCCCAACACGACCAATTATACTCCTGAGAATAACCCTTGGCTATCACTGGATCACATACCTAGACTTTTTTTCCAAGAACACTATTGATTCAGCTTAAAAACTGTAACGGAATGCCATACATCTTTCTTCCAAAATTAGAAAACTCCAGGTGGCATTCTAAATACAGCAATGCCCGGATCTTCATCAGTGGTTAATCCGTAAATCTTATTTAGCTCTTCGTCAACTACTATGGAGTGTACAGACCTGTCAAGATCAAACTTGAGAATCGGTTCACCTTGTCGGGTAAAAACAAATATTTTCTTAGCTAATTCGCTGGTTTCCTTATAATGAGCTTCATTTAAACCCCCGTACAATGCATAAATCCTTTTATCGGAAATATAGACATCACGATATCTAAAAGGATTTGATATGGGAATATCCAGAGGCATAGTGGCTTCATAAAAATTAAATTCGGGAAGCTCTGCGGATGGGCCGTCAATGGTTTTTATTTCTTTTGTTTGTAGGTCAAAAATTTCCAATCGGTCTCTGAATATTGAAGCATTTACAAGCAATTTAAAGTCATCATCAGGCTTAAACCAGCCTTGGTTGAGATGAAAATGATGGAAATAAGACATTCCTTTTTTTCCTTCGACATGTTCCCACTTTCCAAATCCATTGATCTTTTTTCCTTGAAGATTAATTTCCACGAATTTGTTTTCATCGTAAGTGGGAATTCCGATGAAAGTTGAATCCGGTGAAAAGTATATTGATCCCAGTGGGGTTTCAGAAGTAGGTATTCTAAATTCCCTAATCCCAAGCCTGGAACTATCATAAATATGGTATTCGATATATTTTCTATCCATACCACTGTACATGACGAATGTGCTGTCAGAAAGTCCGGGATTATGGACTTCAACTGATTGGGCTTCCAATGGGCCAAATCCTATTTTCCCTTTCGAATTAAAGTAAGTTATTGGGTCTTTTCTAAAAATATGGATTAAGGGTAGATCTGGAGGCATTCGATAATCTTCGATGATAAAAAGAAAGCCACCTTGACTAAATAGTCTCCTTGGATTTAGAATGTTGGAATTATCTGATTTTTCGGATACTAAATAATAGGATACTAATTTTTCGGGATTAAATTCAGTATCATTTTTTGGGGATGGATTGCAAGAAATAATAAATATAGATATATATAGCAGTAGTTTAAAGTGGCTTGGTTTCATTGATGATATGTTTTACGAAGTGGATTAAATGATAGGGGTAGGTTTTACCTCCCCCTATCCCGTAATTGATTTATGGACAGTATGATCCACCATAATAGGTGCGATCCCAAGGAAAGAAGGGATCCATCTTTTGTGACACAGCCCACACCTTGGACCTGACTGCATACCCAAACGTCCATTGTAAGATTTTTCTCCTTTTGATTTCCGGACAAGTTGTAAATATTTGATTTTGAAACAAGATAAGTAGGTCGTTGGATAACCTCCGGTATATTTCACTTATATTCCCTGATCACCCCTTAGACAATCAATTGTACTCCGGACAGAAACACTACACTGGCTACCATGAATGCCCATCCGTGAGCTTTCCTTCCCAGAAACACAATGGTAATAGCCATAACCGAATGATAAGCATCTTTTTTCAAATTTAGAAAACTCCTGGGGGAATTTTAAATACAGCTATTCCAGGATCTTCATCGTTTGTCAGGCCATAAATCTCTCTTTTTTTCTCATTTATGACGAGTCCCTGGATCGACCTATCTAAGTTAAGCTTTGCCAATGGCTCGCCGCTATGAGAAAAAACATAAATTTTTCTTGCTATTTCTCCCGTTTCTCTAATTGCCTGGTCATTAATCCCTCCATAAAGCGCATAAATATGGCGAGTTGAAAACGACACATCCCTATATCTGAAAGGGTTACTGATTGGAATATTTAAAGGAACATTTGGACCATAATTTTCAAATTCCGGTAAATTAAGATCTGGCCCGTCAATGACTTTGAATCCCTTGGATTTATAATCAAAAATTTCCAACCTATCTCTAAAAATACAGGCTTTTACGTAAATGCCCAGTTCTCTATCTCCCTTAAACCAACCTTGATTCAATACAAAATGGTTAAAATTGCTAAATTCTTTATGCTTTTGCATTTTTTGCCACTCTCCGTATTCTGCTATTCGCTTTCCCTCTTTATCAAACTCAATAATTTTACTGGAATCATTAGTTGAAATTCCAATATAGGTGCTGTCGGTAAGAGGAAACATTTTAATTATGGAATTTACATCACCAGGCTGTTTAAACTGATCTATTGAATATCGACTACTATCGTTTATATTAAATTTTGATAAGACTTTATCCATTGAGCTATAAACAAAAAAAGTATTGTCATCAAATCCTTTTTCTATAAGTGTTGTGCTTGGGATTTCTCCAGGTCCAAATCCAATAACTCCTTTAGATTTAAAATATCTCCAATTATTAATATCTATTATGTGGATTAGAGGTAGCTCGGGTGAAATTCTTCGATCTTCCAGGACTATCAGATGTTCCCCTATCATCTCCACTTTCCAAGGATCTATAAATTCCTTGAAATCGTATTTCAAAGAATTTATATTAATCACTTTTATTTTTTTTTCATCTAATACAATATCAGTTTCATATAATAAATCATCATTACATGACATACAAAAAGTCAAGAACAGTATAGAAATTTGTATTTTGGTTTTCATCTTTAAAAAGCAATTCAATTATAAATAATTTTTTTGAGGTCCTAGTTGACCTTTTAAATTTGGTCAACTAGGACGTTTAAAAGTGTAATTAAGGGCAGGTTGAGCTACTAAATAATCTATAATCTCGGTCAAACCACATAGAACCATCATATGTGCCGCAACCTTCACTATTAGATTTACAACAAATCCAACTTTCTCCACCACCACTACTCGAACTAGACTGTGCCAAAGCAGCATTATCTATGGTGATAAAGGGGTTTTCCAATGTGAATTTCACATTTAAGAACAAAGCCATAAAGAAAATCCCCATTGCTACTGCTTTTGCGATTTTGTTTACTTTTGTTTTCATTTTTATTAAGTTTAATTTAAATTTTTTTTAAGAATTGTGGAAATTTCGTTCCCGCTGACGTTTGGGTTTTCTATGTTAAGAAAAGCTAAAATTAAGGCAAAGATCAAGTCATAACCGGCCTCCTTTCTATTGGGTCCGAAGTAAAGCTGTTATTATTCTTGTATTCGGAAGTGCTCATAATATGGGTTTTTCAAAATTTGTAAGGAGGAAAATGAATTAGTATCATTTTTCATCGATATTCCTCTTTGAGCCTCATCAGCAGAATGACCGGATTATCCTCCGGCTGGACAGTTCCAACCCCGGGGATTCCAATTATTTTTCCTTCATTTGTATGCCAAGGTAAAACAATATCTACTAGATAGTCACCATGCAATACTTCATGATTGACAGCATAGAAGTAGGAGCTTAAATATACTTTCTCCGGATACGTTGTTAAATCATTTACAATATCTCTCGTGTGGAAAATTTGATCTGTTTTTTTAAAATGAATATAATGGTGCAGATGATTTCTAATGCCTGTTTTGAAATAGTATGAAAATGCGATAATGTCTGAATCGAAGATATTTAGCACCGGGAACGAAGCTAATCCTTCGGTTTCATTGTTGAGATAGTTTTTTTGTTCTTCGATATTTTTTAACCCAATGGAGTTCTCTATTCCGTACCCTTCGAAGTCTATGGTAAGGACGGGATTAGCCTGCATGCCTGAAAGTTGAAAAAATGTAGTATTGTACATCAAGGAAGCAAATATATCCCCATTTCTATTTGTTGTCATACTTTCGGTGTTTGGTGAGAATGACGATCCATGACTTATGATTTTTTTACTGAATAATGCGACTGGAGGTTGACCTTCTTTGAATGCTATTATATCTGCATTTACCGATTCATTGCCGATTTGGTTCTCCAGCTGTTGTGAGGAAAAGTAGTAGATGTTTTTCTCTTTTTCCTTTCTCATTGAATTTGCAAGTGGTAGATACAAAGGAATTTCCTTGATAATCTCAAAATCAGGAAGAGCATATTTGATTATTCTCGAGTTATTTCCTCTAAAGTCAAAAACATCAATATAATTTTCTTGCTCGTCAACCATGAATCTTTCCATTCTCATGTATTGATCAGGACCATCTCCTTTTTTCTGAAGTTTTGAAATAAATTTTCCCTTCAGGTCAAAAATTAGAATGGCTTGTTGGTCCACATCTCTTACATAGAGGAATTTTTCTTTGATCACTATTTCATGGGCTTTACCTATTATACTTTCTTCGATTGTTTCTAGTCGGATATAGGATATAGTATCCGTTAGCGTTGAAAGGTTTATTGATGGAAGGGCTGTATTGGGGTTGATAAACAAAGTGTTTTCAGAAATATTGTTTTCTTTCCCGCAGCCCAAAAATCCCAATATGCAAGTTGCTAGAATGAGTCCGTTTTTTATTTTCATATATCATTTATATTAATAATTTAATTGTAACAAATAGCTCATCTTCCAACAAAGTAAAAGATGAGCTATTTTCACTAAACACATTGACATCCTGATGAGTCGCACCGAGATCTAAGTAGACCTGGACAACAAGCAGTACAGCAGCTTTGAGTTTGTCCACCAAAGTATCCCTCATAACTGCAGGCACCTCCTGGACAGTTATCTGCATTTGGAGATGTACAGTTCCCGCTACTAGTTTGAGCCATTACAGCATTATCTATTTTGATAAAAGGATCCTCCAAGCTCACCTTTACATTAAAGAAAAGTGCCATAAAGAATATCCCTATTGCGACTGCTTTTGTGATTTTGTTTATTTTTGATTTCATTTTTCTCATGTTTAATTTAATGATTGATTTTCAATTGTTGTGGTATGCCGTTTCCACCCAAGGTTTCGGCTTTCTACATCCTGAAGAATGCCAAAAATCAATTGGATCAAGTCATGGCCGACCTCCTTTCTTTTACGTCCAAAGTAAGTTTATTCGCCTTGCGATTTCTGGACGGGTTGGAAATATTGGTTTTTGAAACAAGATAAGTTGGTCGTTGTGTGACCTCCCGGTATATTTTTCCTATATATTCTCCGATAACCCCCAGGACAATCAGTTGGACACCGGAAAGGAACACTATACTGGCTACCACAGAAGCCCAACCTATAACAGTTCTGCCCAAAAAGACAATGACAATTGCATACAGCCCATAGCTGAAGGCCAAAAAAGCAAAAAACAATCCTACCGCTAGGGCAAAACGTAAGGGTTTAATGCTTAAGGATGTGATGCCGTTGCTAGCCAGATCCAGCATATTGATTAAGCTGTATTTGGTTGTTCCTGCATGTCTTCTTTCCTCTTTATAAAAGGTAAGGGCTTGCTTATATCCGACCCATGAAAAAATTCCCCTTAAATATAAGTTCCGGGATTGGAGTTTTCGGATAATATCGGCCACTTTTCTGTCCATTAGCCGAAAGTCCGCTCCGTTTTGCACTATTTGATGATCTGCCAGCCAGGATAAAACCCTGTAATATACGGTGGATGTCCATCGTTTGAATCCTGATGGTTGCCCTTCGTTTTGGCTTACTGCAGTGACGATATCGTTACCTTCAAGCCATAGGACGATCATTTCAGGAATTGCCTCCGGCGGTTTTTGCAAATCCGCGTCTATGGTGATTATGCAGTCCCCTTTTACGTGATCAATCCCTGCTTTGAGGGCCGCCTGATGCCCAAAATTTCTGGAAAAACATAGGTATGAAACCTTCGTATTTTCCATGGATTCGGCCTCTATTACCTGCTGTGTCGGATCAGTACTTCCATCATTTACCAAAATTATTTCATAGCAGTAACCCTCCAATGCGCTTTTCAATCGGTTCAGTAAAACCGGAATATTTTCGGCTTCATTATAGCAGGGGATCACAACCGAAATCAAAAAGTTATTCATATTCAATGATGTTAAAGGGGTTACCGGCTTCCTGGGCTTTTCGCTTTTTCTCTATAATTTCATTTACATTTGATTTGGTGGTTTCGCTCTCCTTCCAATCGGCTGTTCTGAAGTAGGTCTGTATGCCTAAAAAGAGAAACCAAGTACAACACACCGCCAGTAGGGGTACTTTTGCTTTTGTATGGGAAGTCAGCCATTGATCCAGTTGCCAAACCAACACCAAAGCTATCCCTACCATACTCAGGTACATATAGCGGTCCGCAGAAATCACCGGTCGGGGAAGGGGAATGATATGCAGTACCAAAAGGAGGTTGATGAGGAAAAACAGAAATCCAAAAACCACCAGTTGGTTTCCCTTACGATAATGTTCCCACACGAAATACCCGATAATACCAACCAATACAAGGTATCCCCAATAATAAAGGGGGAGCGATTCTCCGGGTGATATGGGAAAGGGATGGAAGAAATAAAGTTTGGCTGGTGCCAGAAACCGGAAGATATATTCCACAAAACTGTGCATGCCAAATATAAACCTTTGATAAAAAGGGTATCCTACATCAGGATTTATACCTACATTATTGTTGATCCAGGAGAAATACCAAAATGCCAAGGCAAGAAGAAGAAAAGGGGTTTTTTCCAATAGGACTCTGGAGGTTAAGGTATTCTTCCAAGTCAAGTCTTTAAACCGTCCAAACACATAATCGAAAAGCATCAGATTAAGGGGAAGGATAATGGCCTGCTCCTTGGAACCAAAGCCAATAGCATAAGCCAATCCGACTGCGATTAGCCAAGGAAAGTGCATGGTTCGGATATAGCGGATATAGGACCAAAGAGCAGTTAATGTAAAAAATGCGTAGAGCAGGATTTTGGAAGCACTGATCCAGGCTACTGATTCCACCTGGAGGGGATGGATGGCAAAGATCAACGCCGTAAAAAATCCAAAAGCATTGATTTTTGAGTTGGGAGCGGACGGTAGGAATCTTAAGACAAGTTTTCTCACGATCCCATACACCAACATGGTATTACACACATGAATGAGAAGACAGGCAGAATGAAATACTGTAGCCTTCATTCCAAACAACAAAACAATTCCGCTGTAGAAAATAGAATTGACAGGAGAATACTGCTGATGCCAAAAATGAGTGAAATGATAAAATATATAGTCGAATGAGATGTCATGTACCAGAGGGTTTTCCAGCAGCTGCCAGGTGTCATCCCAAGCGAGTTGGAAATCATTAAAGAAAGTGGGAAAAAATACAATGACACAAAACCCAAAAAGTAAAGGAACCAAGCTCTTCCCGTTCGGTAATGATACATGTCTAAAAAGAGTAGATGGTTTTTGAATAATATTCTTTTCCATAGGATTTTTTTGTATTCTAAAAATACAAAAAACAAAATTTTTAAAATTGGACAGAATTGGACATTATAGATTAAAATAAGACAAAAAGAGTAAGCAGTAAAAAAAATTCCATACTTAGAGCTGAGAATCAGGCATATTATCGTTAGCCCGATTTTTAAAAAAAAGCAAATCAATTTGTAGTTTATTCAATAACCTATATATTAGGTAATCATTAATGTTATATTTTAAAGCATACAACTCCTTACTTTTTTATGAAAACACGTGCAAAGTCCAGACAAGAAGTAGCCGATGAGTACGGCATATCAACAAAAACATTCACAAGATGGTTGAAAAAAGAGGGTTTGGTAATATCCAGCGGGTTGCTTACACCTAAGGAACAAGCATTGATTTATGTTTGCTTTGGCAATCCCAGGCAGAAGGTTTAAAATAGAAATATATTCTGTTTACCCCTTCATAACGATTTCTCCTTGGTGAGCATGTAATATAAATTCATTTCAAATCCCTTTTTGAAAAGGTGTTCATGTAAAGAATTGGAAAGAACAAGAAAAACAAAAAATCACCTCCCTAGGCTTAACTTCGTTTTTTTTAATCCAATTCTTGATATCTACTGAAACGTCTAACCAAGGTTTGTTCCCACCAAATCTATTATAAAAATTAACCAACTGAAAAATTACATTTTAAAGCAATTGATTCCGATTGTTTTGCCCCAACACCCACTTATCGATCAAAAGTAACGGTATATGATTTCCCATTGACCGTCACAGTAGCCTCTTTGTCGCAGACACCCACACCATAATCGATATTGTATTCTGTGGTATTGTCCACGATGATTTTTAAAGTTCCGGCACTCGGGATCCAGTTTCCGGTGTCGGTACAGGTTTGCAAATAATTCAAAACATTGCCAATGTTGGCGATATAGTTCTTTCCTTCTCTGCTTGTTCCGATTGAGTTGCCGGTTACCTCGACCTGGATACCCTCTCCACTGGATGGAAGGGATATTTTGCGGGTATGGTTCAGGGTGATTGTTGCGAATTTTCCATCGGGCCAAGTCACCTTTCCATCGGCAATGGTGGTTTCCAGCGTGATGGTTTGTGCATTTAGGTCAACCCCTTTGTTGATCGTCCTTCTAACGCCTTCCAACTTTTTGCCATTCACTTCAAATCCCTCGAAAGTAGCCGTGATGACGGTTCCAGGAATATAAAAAAGTCCGGTATATTGAAGAATGACTTTTCCTTTGCGGATGATGCCGTTTGGACTGGTACAACCCGCACCAAAATCGATCGTGATGCGCTTGGCACCTGCATCGAAATCAACATCGGTATTGGCGCAGATATCACCCTGAAAATCCAAAAGTGTCCTCAAGCCAAGTCCATTGCTTTGCATCGCAAAAAGCGTCAGGTTATCGACATCATTGTAGCTGGAAATCACCTCTGACTCTTCTTTGACAAGGGCGGTATCGTCAGTTGGATCCTGATCTTTGTCGCTGTCGCAGGAAGCCAACAAGAACATGGCCGCTATAAAAAAGCTGAATACGAATGGGTTAAAATAAAAATATTTCATGGGTTTAAGAGATTTTAATACAAAGAAGGTAAAAAAAAATTAAAAATTATACCCATTAAATAAGTCTCGAAATTTTTAAGTTTCCACTGACAACCGATCCTCTATTTTTCTTTTCGGGGATTGGGAGTAACCGCTGCCTTTTTTCCGGAGGAAGCACAACCAATATTCTTGGTCAGGTCGACATCTTGGGGTATTCCGCCAAAACCTTCTGAAAAATCCCATTCTTCCGCCAATTTTTCGGGATTGATTTTCTTTTCCTTTTTCATAGACATTTATACCCTGTTTTTAAAAAAATGTTCTGAATCCCAAGAAAAACAGGGGCAAATGGTTCAAAAACCATAACACGGACAGAAACTTCAAATTTTCTCCAGCAATCAGATAGGCCAATTATCGGTAAATTTCTCTCCGACCAAAAAATCGGCAAGCTCATACTTATTCAGGAGACAGGTTTCCAATTCGGCAAGAATTTCAATTTTGTCGAGGTCCTGACCAATGAGAACCAATTCATTCATGCGATCGCCGAAGTTTTTGTCCCATTTGCTTTCTATAAATTTCTGATTTTCCACGAAGGAAATATAACGGCTCCGCTCCTTGAATGGCATACTGGCCCACCAAACCCCTGCGGATTCAGCTTTCACGGAACCTCCTGCCTGAGACCATGAAAGTGCAGTATCTTTTCGGGAGGCGATATAAAACAAACCTTTGCTTCTGATCACATTTGCCGGCCAGGCATCTGAAATATACGTCCAAAATCTCTGGGGATGAAAGGGCCTTTTGTCCCTAAACACAATGGAAGAAATTCCATATTCTTCCGTTTCCGGATTGTGCTCCTTTTCAAGTTCTGCTTGCCAACCTGCGGAATTGGATGCTGTATCAAAGTCAAAAAGTCCAGTGTTTAGAATTTCTTTCAAGGGAACCACTCCGTGATCTGTTGCAATGATTCTGGCAGAGGGATTGAGTTTTTTGAGAATTGCCTTTAATTCCTGCCGCTGGTCTGCAGTGATCAGGTCAGTCTTGTTGAGCAAGATCACATTTGCAAACTCTATCTGATCGGTAAGGAGGTTGACAATCGACCTTTGGTCTTCGGGATCCTCATTCAAAAGTTGGGAATGGACCGTTTCGGAACTCCCAAATTGTTTCCCGAAATTGAAGCCATCCACTACGGTTACCATGGTGTCGAGTCGACTGAAACGGGATAGGTCTACCCCGTTTTCCTCATCGACAAAACTGAACGTCTGTGCCACTGGAAGCGGTTCGGAAATCCCCGAACTCTCGATCAGCAAGTAATCGAAACGGTTTTCCTTGGCCAAGCGCTCCACTTCTATCATCAGATCTTCCCTCAGTGTACAGCAAATACAACCGTTGCTCATTTCCACCAGTTTCTCCTCCGTGCGGGACAGGGTGTTTTCGTCTCTGACCAGCTGCGCATCCACATTGACTTCACTCATGTCGTTGACGATCACGGCCACTTTCAAACCTTCTTTGTTGTGCAAAATATGGTTCAAAAGTGTGGTTTTGCCCGCACCTAAAAATCCGCTGAGTACTGTAACCGGTAGTTTTCTTTGCATTGTTAATCTGATATGATTTCTGCTTCAAGGAGGATGAAATTGAGTTCTTCGATGTCTTCCTCGTTCAATTTCAATATCCCCCTTACTTTGATGATTTCATCTGTTTTGATTTTTCTCTTTGGGGCATTCTTCAAATAACCCACCACGACGCTTTCCGGGCCGGAACCTCCACAGAAAAAGCATTCCGCCATTGGAAATTTTGAAAGCACTGCAACCTTCGAGTTGTTTATATCCAAAGGAATGTAAAATCCCGAAACAGTAACTTTCTTTCCGTCAAAAGCCTTCAGCTCCTCGGGAAATTTGGGATAGAGAAAATTCATCCCCCATTCCTTGTTTAACTTTTCCACAAATTTGGTTTTGGAAAACATCGCCCACATGTCGGGCTCTGGACTGACCATGCCACTCAAGAGGATTAGCCCTGCAATCAACGTAAATACCTTTTTTTTCATCTTTATGCACCATTTATAGAGAATACCCCGGGGAAATCCCCGGGATACCGCTGTCAACCACAAATTAAATGAAAAGAAAACCACAAACTTGAGAACTCAAATATAAATGATAATTTTTATTAAATGCAACATTATTGCATTTAATAATCTCTGTGACCTGACCCAATTTCTTTATATTTGGCCCATGTTATTAAATTTAGACGATCAAGACTTGGACAAGGCGCTCAAGTCCGCCCAAAGAAAAGCCGCCGGCTTCTCGATTTCCAGGCTTTTTGTATTTTTTCTGATCATGGCCATCCTCATCGTGGGATTGTCCGAGTGGACCCTTTTGTTGCTGACCCTTCCTTTTGTGATTGCGCTTTTCGTCTATCTCATCTTGGGGTTCAACAATGAAAAAGACAAAGAGGCATTTGTCCTCGAATTGAAAAGCATGGAAATCTCCAGGAATAAAAGGGCTGCCCGTGAATTGCAGGACTTTGATGCAGGAGAGGAATTTTTGGAAAAAGCGCATCCCTTCGTCAATGATTTGGATCTGTTCGGGGCCCATTCCCTTTTTCAGATGCTCAACCATACCGTCACCGCTGCCGGAAAGGCATTGCTGGTCAAATGGATGAAAGCCCCAATAAATGCCATGGAAGCACAATCGAGGTATGCTGCGATTGAAGAACTGAGACCAAAAGAGAAATTCCTTGAAAATTTCGAAGCCGTGGGCAGGGCTTTCATCAAAACCGAAAAATCAAAATCTAATTTTTACGAATGGCTGGCGGCAAAAGACAAATGGAAGCACATTTATTTCCTACCCTTGCTTTTGGGCCCGATTGGAGGATTGTTACTCCTTGGCGCCACCCTTTACAATGATCTTTCCCCGGCCTGGCTTGGCATGTGGATTCTTCTGGGGATGTTTTTCCTTTCTTTTATTTTCAAGCGAATGCAGCAAGCCTCTTTTGCGATGCCCAACAAAGGCGATTTGAAAACCTTTGGCTTGTGGGCCGAACTCCTGGAAAAAGAGGATTTTCAAAGTCCCTTGCTCAAAGAACTTCAAATCCCATTTAAGAGCGCTGCTATTGAAGCATCGATGGCGATGAAGTCCCTCGAACAAAAGAGTTTTATGATCCAAAACAGGTTCAATCTCATGTATTTGATTTTCAACCTTCTCTTTTGGCTTGACTTTTTCCTGTGGTGGCGTTTGGCCAAGTGGAAGACCAAATATGGAGAGCATTTGAATAACTGGGAAAAAAGCTTTGAAAATTTACAGGTACTGGTTTCTTTGTCCGCCTTTTCGAATGAGGAATCCTTGGATGGAAAAATCACCTGGACCCACAATGACGAATTGAGGGTAGAAAACATCACGCATCCACTCATTTTGCCTTCCAAAGCCATCGGAAATGATTTTGACTTGTCTTCTTCCCAAAAAATAGTCCTGCTTACCGGAGCCAACATGTCCGGAAAAACCACCTTTATGAGGACTTTGGGCATCAATATGGTTTTGGCAAATTTGGGATTGCCCCCTTTTGCCAAGGAATTTCAATGTGGGGATTTCCAGCTTTTTACCAGCATGCGAAATACCGATAACTTGGGTGAAAGTGTCAGCTCGTTTTATGCTGAGCTTGCCCGAATCAAGGATCTTTTGGATCAAACCGCCGCCGGAATCCGGGTGTTTTTTCTCCTCGACGAAATACTCAAAGGCACCAATACCACCGATCGCATCATGGGCAGTGAGGCTTTGATCCGACAGCTTGCAGATGCTGGAGGAAAAGGGATCATCTCCACACACGACATTGAACTGAGCAGTTTGGAAAAAACGCTGGATTATTTGGTGAACAAAAGCTTTCACAGCGAGATCGACGATCAGGAAATCCGCTTCGATTACAAAATCAAATCCGGGCCATGCCCAAGCTTCAATGCACACAAGCTGATGGAATTGATGGGAATCAGGTTTTAGGGGCAGGGAGGCACTGGCATAGTAATTGTTTATATGGTATTTATTCAATATTATATTTAACTAAAAAAACCTACAACTATGAACTCTTTATTGTATTTGATCGCAGTGATTTTAATTATTGGTTGGGTCTTCGGATTCTTTGTGTACAGTGCCGGAGGATTGATCCACGTACTTTTGGTTTTGGCGGTTGTGGCAGTTCTCCTAAGATTGATCGGCGGCAGAGGCGTATAACCCATTCCCTATTATAAAAATAAAAATTAAGCCCTTTCAGATAGAAGGGCTATTTTTTTGTTTTTTCCCCCCGAAGGAGGTGCTGGGATTCGCAATGAGCGTTGAACCCGAAATATGCAATAGGCTTTCTTTGGATATTGAAACCGAAAGAAAATCAGACAATAGAGACACCATTTCCTGACACCAATAGGGCGAAGTCAAAAACAGTAACGGTCGCCTGATATTTTAGCAATTATCGGTTGGAATGAAATTGGCAATGCATAATCAGGGTTTAATATCCCCTCACCTTTTCCTTATCCTGATAATTGTCTTATTTTTGGCGAAACAAATAAGTTTTCGGTGCAAAACAATTATCAACAAAAAAAACTGGGCATACTTGGCGGGGGTCAGTTGGGAAGAATGGTCATCCAGGCGGCCATCAACTACAACATTGACATCCATATCCTTGATCCAGACCCCAATGCGCCTTGCAAGGCCATTGCCAATCAATTTACGGTGGGAAGTCTTACCGATTTTGATACGGTCTATGCGTTTGGGCAAAATTGTGACATCATCACCATTGAAATCGAGCATGTCAATACAGAAGCACTGGAAGCCTTGGTCAAAGACGGAAAAGAGGTTTATCCACAGCCTCATCTCATCCGCTTGATCCAAGACAAAAGAGCTCAGAAACAATTTTATAAGGACAAAGGGATCCCAACGGCTGATTTTGTCCTCACGGAGAACAAAGCCGAAGTGATGCAATACAAACATTTCTCCCCAGCGGTCAACAAATTGGGAAGGGAAGGTTATGATGGACGTGGGGTGCAGATTCTACGCTCACCAGATGATTTCCACAAAGGATTTGATGCACCGGGGCTGCTTGAGAAACTGATTGATTTCGACACGGAATTGGCCATTATCGTGGCCAGAAACAAGCGCGGGGAAACCGTTGCTTATCCTCCTGTGGAGTGCCTTTTTCATCCCACAGCCAACTTGGTCGAATTCCTGTTTTCTCCCGCAACCATCACAAAAGAAGTCCAAGCCAAAGCAGAAGCCGTCGCATTGGATGTGATCCAAAAGCTTGATCTCGTAGGTATCTTGGCAGTGGAACTTTTTGTGACCAAAGAAGGAGAAATCCTCGTCAATGAAATCGCACCGAGACCGCACAACAGTGGACACCAGACCATAGAAGGAAATTTCACTTCCCAATTTGAGCAACATCTCCGGGCGGTGATGAACATGCCCCTGGGCAATACCGAATTGAGAATGCCGGCAGCCATGGTCAATTTATTGGGCGAAGATGGATTCACCGGAGAAGCCTTCGTGGAAGGTCTGGACGAAGCCATGGCCCAAAAAGGCGTGTACGTCCATCTCTATGGCAAGAAAATCACCAAACCTTTCCGGAAAATGGGGCATGTGACCCTGTTGGACGAAAACCTGGAAACCCTCAAGAAGCGGGCATTTGAAATAAAAGAATTGATAAAGATAAAAGCATAAAACATGGGCGTACAAGTAGGGATTATCATGGGAAGCAAATCCGACCTTCCGATCATGGCCGAGGCCGCAAAAGTTTTGGAAGAATTGGGCGTTGGCTATGAATTGACCGTCGTATCGGCCCATAGGACACCCCTTCGCATGTTGGAATATGCAGAAACTGCAAGAAAAAGGGGCTTGAAAGTGATCATTGCCGGAGCCGGTGGTGCTGCACATCTTCCTGGAATGGTGGCCTCATTGACTTCACTTCCAGTGATCGGCGTGCCGATCAAATCCTCCAATTCCATCGACGGTTGGGACAGTATCCTGTCGATTTTGCAAATGCCGGGAGGTATTCCGGTGGCGACCGTCGCATTGAATGGCAGTAAAAATGCCGGGATATTGGCAGCATCGATTTTAGGGGCTTTTGATGGTGCAATCGCTGAAAAGCTTGACACCTACAAAAAGCAACTGAGGGAAACCGTGGAAGATACCGCCCGAGAAATCGAAACCAAGGGTTGGAGAAATGCACTTGGGGAATAAAGAATTTCAGATTTACTGAGATCAACAAGCGGAAGAAAATCTTTCTTTATCCGAGGTCGATTCAATAATCACCTTCCTTGGGCATTTTCAAATTGAAGACCTCGGCCAAACATCATTTTGATTCCATTTATAAAATCAATCCCATGGATCTGAAAAAAATCATAAAATTCAAAATCGGCAGCGAGGATTGGGAAATGCCCTTGGGGGTAATTCTCCTTTTGCTGGGGATTACCTTTGTCTTGGTCTTTGGTGGTGCTTATTTGGGCTTTAAATTCGGTCAGCGATAAATTGATTTTGTAGAAATTGGAGATCGATTCTTCGAACCCGTTTTATGCATACCGAACCCAATTCAAGATTGTAATTCACGGACAATCAATTAGGTCTTGACTGTTTTTGACCTTACCCTATTGGCATCAGGAATTAGCCTCCCAATAGGCTGATTTTCTTGCAGTTTCGATTCCATTTGGAAACGCAATGCATATTTAGGGTTGAATCAATCTTCAAAAATACCCCAGCCATCCTTCATTTTTTCATTCGGATCAAATCCTCGAATCCATTCCACAAATAGGGTTTTGAAATCCCGGATGGCATCCCTTAACAGTTTCAAATGCTCTTCAGCATGGGCACCTTCCAAAGCAAGCTGATAGGTCATGGTGTTCAATTCCCGGGCATTGACTTTCATGGTCACGGCATTTTCCATCTTGAGGATAAAATCAGACGTGGATTCGGCTTCGGAAAATTTGGAGCAAAGAATGGCTGCACTTTCCACCATCAACCTGCCATAAAGCGTTCTTCTTGCCTCATCCAATGAGCCCACGAGCGCATGCGTGAGTTTGATTATTTCCATTCCTTTTCTAAAAAGTGGATGCTTATGGTTTTCTTCCCGAAAATCATCTGTATCCTCATCATCCCAAGAATTTTCATCAAAATCATTCCACATCGCATTCCAGATTTTGTAGATTTAAAAAAACTTGGAAAAGCAGGGATTTGCTCCAAAGGCTTTTTGGGAGCAAATCCCTGCTTTTATTTGAAATCAAAAGAATTAGAATGGCAAAACATCATCACCACCTTCTTCTGAAAAGGTACTCACATCAGGCATGCTTGCTGATTTGCTCTCCGAAGCCGCGCCACTCTCTCCCTGCTTGTCCACTTTCCAAGCTTTGATATCAGAATACCATTTGCCATTGTATTCCCGGCTTTCCAATTCTATTCCTACATTGACTTGATTGCCTTCTTGTAAGTTGAATTGGTCAATTTTATCTCCCCAAACGGTAAAACAAACCTTTTTAGGGTAATTACCGCCCGTTTCGAGAATGTATTCCTTTTTTCTCCAAACACCATTTCTTCCATTTCCGCTTTGTTCGGCCAGTACCTGAACAATTTTTCCGTTGATTTCCATATATAAAGGTTTATGATTTTCGAACCACGAAGATAAGAAAATCAGATAAGAATAGTAAGGCTACCGCAAACACCTTTTCTCTCTACAAAAAATGAATTTATCGGATTTGCCATCTATATTGTGTAGATTATAATTTTAAACTTACTTTTTTCAAAATAATATTTCATTAAAATACGTAAAAAGTTCAATATATTCTTTTTAATCCTGCTTTTGTCAGAATATAGTTCAAAAAAAATCATATAAAGTATTGCATGAGTGTTTTTGATTCAATACATTTGAATAGACCTCAAAATATGTTTCATCCTTTAAAATTATAATATGGCCTGAACCTCTACGTTATCTTAAAGTAATTTTGTATGAGTAAAAGGATTGGTCCAAAAGACAGTGAGCTAATTGCGCAGTATAGGAATGGAAGCGAAGCTGCATTTGAAATGTTGGTGGATAAATACAAATCAAAAGTATTGACGACCATCTATTTGATAGTGAAAGACCAGGGGGTTGCTGAGGATTTGTTGCAGGATGTATTTATCAAAGTGATCTATACCTTGAATGCAGACGGATACAATGAAGAAGGAAAGTTCCAGCCTTGGTTGATGAGAATCGCCCATAACTTGGCCATTGATTACTTCAGAAAAAGCAGGCGCTATCCCACCATCATCATGGAAGATGGAGAAAGCCTATTTAACACGCTGAAGTTTGCAGAAGAAACCATTGAAGACCTCCAAATAAAAGAGGATACCCTTGCGATGATCCGGAAGTTGATAGAAGAACTCCCAGAAACCCAAAAGGAAGTCTTGATTATGCGGCATTACAATGATTTGAGTTTTCAGGAAATCGCCGAACAAACCGGGGTAAGTATCAATACCGCCTTGGGAAGAATGCGCTATGCACTGATCAACATGAGGAAAAAAATGAAACAACTAAACTTTGCCTATGACAAAATCTTTTACCCCAAATGACCTGCTTAGATATATCTATCAGGAAATGAGTGAGGGAGAGAATGAGCTGTTCGTGCAGGCCCTGCACAAAGATGAAACTTTGATGCAGGAATATTTAGGTATGCTGAGCACAATCGAGCAATTGGACCAACTCATTCTTGAACCTTCTGAAAAAGTAGTAAAGGCCATTCTCAAAAGGGCCAAATCTACGGGACTCGAAAAAGTATGATCGTTTTAGCCCTAAGGTAGACCTGAAAATCCAAAATTTTCAGGTTTTTTTTGCTTCTCGCTATCGAAAACCATCAAAAATCTCTGATTTTTCGCTCAATTCCCTTGACGAAATCTTCACCTTTGCAGAAATCACACTCCCAAAATCTGCAAGGTGTTGCTCCAAAAAATATTTCCAAAAAGCAACATGCTCCTTAAAACAGAAAAGAAACTTTGTTGAAAAACGATTTTCCGACATTGAGGTTATAATAATAAAAATCCAAATGCTTATTTGCCGGCAACGATGGTAAATTACACCCAGAAAGAGCCCCTCCAAAAAATGCTAAAGAAAGAAAGATACGCTGCCTTTATTCAACACTTTTCAGAAAACATGCCCGTCGCGGAGACGGAACTGGCTTATGAAACCCCTTTCCAGCTTCTGGTAGCGGTCGTCCTCAGCGCACAGTGTACGGACAAAAGGATCAACATCGTCACTCCGCCCCTCTTTAGGGATTTTCCCAGTCCGGAACATTTGGCAACAGCCGATTTTGATGAACTTTTCCCCTATATAAAATCCGTATCCTACCCCAGCAACAAAACCAAACACCTTCTTGGATTGGGCAAGATGTTGGTCGAAAAATTCCAAAGCGAAATCCCTTCCACCGTGGATGAATTGACCCAACTCCCGGGAGTCGGCAGAAAAACCGCCAACGTCATCACTTCGGTCATCTGGAATCAACCCAACATGGCGGTGGATACCCACGTATTTCGCGTGTCCAAAAGACTGGGACTCGTGCCCATGAATGCCAAAACTCCTTATGAGGTTGAAAAGCAGCTTGTCAAACATCTCCCCAAACAACACATCCATGTTGCCCATCATTGGTTGATTCTTCATGGCCGCTACACCTGTTTGGCAAGGAGCCCAAAGTGCCATGAATGCCAATTGACCCATTTTTGCAGGTATTACGAAAAAAATGTAGCCAAAGATTCCGCGGCGAAAACCGTTTGATTCCTTTCTTCTTCCAGACATGTGCGGTATCAACCTCCTGATCAATCCAAGCCTAAATGGTGAAGCCAGCATCCAAAAAATGATGCAGGCAACCGCGCATCGGGGACCGGATGCTTCGGGTTTCGAAAGATTGGCGGAGAATGTTTTTTTGGCCGGAAACAGATTGAAAATTCTGGATTTGACAGATGCTTCCAACCAACCTTTTTGGTCACAGGACAAAAACGCTGTATTGGTTTGGAACGGGGCCTTGTACAATTATGAGGAACTCAAAAATGAATTGTCGGAATTGGGTTATACTTTTCGCACCGAATCGGATTCGGAAGTATTGCTCTATTGGCTGATGGCCTTTGGTACAAAAAAAATCGCTTCCCTTAAAGGCATGTTTGCCTTTGTCTATGCAAACATTCAAACCCATGAACTCCTTGTCGCAAGGGATCCATCAGGACAAAAACCTCTCTATAGTTACCATTCAGGGAGTTTTTGGGCTTTTTCCTCAGAAAGCAAGGGGATTTTGGCGGCTTTGGACAAAACCCCTTCCATAGACGAAAATCAATTTTTTCCGTATTTTCATGCACGCCATTCCTTTCCCGACAAAACTTTTTATCGGAGAATCCACCAGGTCTTGCCCGGCCATGGCATGGTGTGGAACTGGAAAACCTCCACATCCAGCCCTTTTCAATGGGACTACCCGATTGAAAAACAAACGGATTTTCATCAAGCCAAATTCGAAACACTATTAAAGAACGCTGTCCGGAAGCATTTTCATGCCGAAAGACCGGTTGGGATGGTGCTCAGTGGCGGTGCTGACAGTAGTTTGTTGTATGCGCTTTGGCATGAGCAATCGGGGATTGCACTGCCCACTTACACGGCCACATTTGATCAGGCGCTCCAACACAAATACGAGGACCCCATTTTTGCCAACAAGCTTGTCCAGAAATATCCGGCAGACCACCATGAAATAAAAATCGACGTAGGGACCGTGATGGAAAATTGGCCGGCATACATCGAAAGTCTCGACCAACCCATCGGAGACAGTGCAGGATTTCTGACTTGGATGATTGCAAAGAAAGCGAAAGAAAAGGTCAACATTTTGATATCCGGAGCGGGTGCCGACGAATTGTTTGGGGGCTACAACCGCCACAAAGCCTTGAAAAATTACCTCAAAAACCCAAAGGCATTTCTTTGGTTGAAGAAATTTTACCAATGGATTCCAATGCCATTGGCTTTGGAAAAAATGCTCAAGGCCATCGCAGAAACACCTGAACAGACTTTTGTCAATTTTTCCACGCTTTTCCCGCTTCCCAAAGATTCACTAAGCCTTTTCAAGCCTTGGTATACCCAGTCCAATGCTCCTTTCAAAAACGCATTGGAATTTGACCGGACCTTCTACCTCGTCAATGATGTGCTCAAAGTCCATGACAATTCCTGCATGGCCCATGCGATTGAGGGTAGATCGCCCTATTTGGACCATGATCTGGTCGTCTTCAGCAAAAGTATGCCCGAAAATCTCCATCTTGAATTGGAGGGAAAAGCTTGGATAAAAGGAGCTTTGGAAGATCGGGGATTGGGTTTTATTGCCAACAGGAAAAAACTCGGTTTCGGTTTGCCGCTGCAGGAATGGTTTCAAAAAGAGCCGGATTTCCGAGAATGGGTTTTCGGGCCGATTCGGGAGATGGCCGTAACATGGGGGGAAATTCTTCCACCTGAAATGCTTAAATTGGCACGTTGTCCAGAAAACGCAAAAACAGCGCATTTCCTGTTGATTTGGAATCTTTTCCTTTTGGCATCCTGGTTAAATCCAAAAGATGCAATAGATTTCCCAATTGGTGTTGAAACTGAAAGAAAATCAGACTATTGGGAGGATCAGGTCTAGCACCGATTTGGCAAAATCAAAAACAGCAAACAATTGACTGATTATCAAACAATTTAAGGTTGGAATAGAATCGGTAAAGCACAACACGGGCTAAAGCAGCAAAACGAATGAGAATCATCTATGTCCACCAGTATTTTTTGACCCCGCAACAAGGAGGAGCCATCCGCTCCTATCACTTGGCCAAGGGGATGGTGGATGCCGGTATAGAGGTGGAAATGATCACTTCACACAACCAAGACTACTATGATTTCAAAATGATCCAGGGCATCAAGGTGCATTACCTTCCAGTGGCATATGCCCAAGGATTTGGGACAATCAGAAGGATCTGGTCATTTCTCAAGTTCGTAAGCTTGGCCAAGCAATGGGTCAAAAAACTTCCCAGAGCAGATTTGCTTTACATAAGCTCCACTCCCCTCACTACGGGATGGATCGGAATGTGGGCAAAAAAGAAATTTGCCCTGCCGTATATTTTTGAGGTGCGGGATCTTTGGCCCGAGGCGCCGATACAAGTCGGTGTGATCCGGAATCCCTTGCTCCAAAAATGGCTCTATCGCATGGAGTCCAACATCTACAAACATGCCCTGAAAATCGTAGCCCTTTCCCCGGGTATCGCCAATTATATTCGTGAAAAATCACCTGAAGCCCACATTTCCATTATTCCAAATTTCTCAGATTTGGAATTTTTTCAAGCTACCTCAAAAGACCCAAAAATTCTGAGAGAATACGGGTTAAAAGCGGTATTCACCATTTGTTACACAGGCGCGATCGGCAAGGTCAATGCGGTGGATACTTTGTTGGATATTGCCAAAATAGCCCAGGAAAAAAAGAAAACCTATCAGTTTGTGGTGATGGGCGAAGGCTCCCACCTGAAAGCATTGGCCCAAAAAGCAGCTGATTTGGGCTTGTCAAATTTTTATCTTATCCCCTTCGGCAACAAAGAAAAAGTCAGGGATTTGCTATCGATCTCGGACATGGCTTTTATTTCCTTTGGCCAGCAGCCTGTGTTGAGGACCAACAGCCCCAATAAGTTTTTTGATGCTTTGGCTGCCGGAAAATCAATTCTGGTCAACCATAAAGGTTGGGTCCATGATTTGGTAAAAGCCAATGCGCTCGGATTATATGCATCGCCATCCAAACCTTTGGAAGCATTCCAAAAACTCGATGAACTGGCCCAAAACCCTGAACGACTATTGAGTTTCCAAGCCAATGCCCGAAAATTGGCCGTCAATCATTTTTCAAAGGAATTGGCTGTGAGAAAAATGCTGGTGGTGCTGGATCCGGAAAAATTCGGGGGAGAATTTAGGGACGGGGCTTATATCCTGATTGCCTGAAAATCCGGTCCGTATCCGTATCCGACATCAACTCATCCAGAGAAACGGAATTGTTGAATCGATAATCATCCACGATATTCCAACCCAACCAGCGTCCGATTCTTCCGGGCGCATCCGGACTGATTTCGTCTGTGGCAGGTGCTTCTCCGGTGTATTTTCTGATGACAAAGGGATTGGTTTCGAAGAGCAATTCATTCTCGACAAAGTGTGCCCAAATCAACTCTTCATTGTCAAAACAAGCCCTCACTTCCTTTTGGCTGTAGCCAATGATATAATCGTCGGCAGTACAAGGCAGCATCATCTTGGTGAAATGAAAGGCTTTTCCGTAGTAAATCATTTCCGATAAGAGCGTGTTTTGCTTTAAATCGGTTTTGTTGAAACGGGAAGAAATTGCTGTGACAATCATGGGGATTAAATAGTCCCTTTCATACCGCTTGGTGATATAATTGGGCAAATCCGGCGGTTGAAAACGATGCGCGGCCGGTAAAAAGTAATCCAATCCAATGACAATGATGTCCTCGTGAACCAATAAGTCCAAGCTGAATCCGCTGACGAAAGTGTACACCTTCGGCACCTTGAACTCGGGGAAATAATACCGAATGTACTTGAAGGCATTGAGCAACTCAGTTTCCAAATCGGAGATGTCTTCATAATTCTTTTTGACCTCTGTGTAAAGTTCTATCATCAAGGTGTCTTGATGTATTGCAAAGAGTTCGGTGGCCAAAACCTCCTTGGATTCATAAAGTTTTGCCTGCAAATAAAGATCGGTGAACTCCGGATATTCCTCCAACAGAAAAAGCAAATCCTCCGGTTTTTCGGCTTGGAAAAATTGATCTTCCAATCTTTCGATTTTCAGTTCAATATTTTCCTTCAATATTTCAGGGTCCAAACTACATGCTTCCTCCTTTTTCTTACAGGAAAAAAGGAGTATTCCCACAATAAGACAAATAACCGCTGAACGTAATTTCTGCATCTTCACTATTTTATTACCTTGTTTCCAAAACCAAATCTACAAGAAAACAGCCAAATTGATGTTGTTTTTTCCCATTCGAGACGCTGTCAAATTTCCCATTACACCAAACAATCAAATTTATTGGCTTAATCGACCCATTTTAACCCCATTCCATCACACTTGAACTGCCCTCCAAGCTGTGTTTATCCCAGAATTCCTGGGACAGCTTCCAAGTCGATCCTCTTTGGACTTTTCAAAACTGAAACTTTCCCTTACCCTGATTTTTTGGGTATAAACTGAGCAACAAAATGTAAATCAAAAGGGTAAATCCGACCACAAAATGCCATAAATAAAGGCCTAAAAATTATAAACCATTGATGGTCAGGTGTTATTCCCCAAAAAACAAACGATTTTTTTATTTCCAAAAGGGCGTTTTTCAGTTACATTTAAAGGCAGTTCATTTACATTTTTTGCTTTTTTCAACACAAGCAATAACCAATCACCCTCGGATCTGGTTTAGCTAATGTTCCACAATTAAACTAAACCAATATATACTATGAAAAAATTCATGATTTCAAACTTCAGTAGAATAATTCCGATGACGGCGTTGGCCGCCACCTTTGGTTTCTATTCCTGTGGAGATGATGATCCGACACCTCCGATCCCCGAGCCAAATATTGTGGAAGTAGCCGCTGCAAATGCCAGCTTTACAACATTGGTTACTGCAGTACAAACTGCAGGATTGGTAACAACATTATCCGGAACAGGTCCTTTTACTGTCTTTGCCCCAACCAACGAAGCCTTCGGTAGATTTTTGACTGACAATAATCTCACTGCAAATCAGCTGTTGGCCGCAGACAATTTAGATGACATTCTTACTTATCATGTCTTGGCAGGTGAGGTACCCGCTTCAGTAGTTACCGCTGGAAAAAAAACCACTGTTGCAACAACTCCATTTTACGTGAGCGTGGCGCCAAACAATGATATTTGGATCAATGGAAATTCCAAAATCATCCAAACGGATGTCAATGCTTCCAATGGAGTGATACACGTTTTGGATTATGTCATCACTGCACCCACTCAAAATATTGCTGAGATCGCAGTTGCTGCTTCTACTGCTGCCGCGCCACAATTTACGCAACTGGTGGCTGCATTGACTCGTGCCAATTTGGTGAGTGCTTTCACTGGTGGATTTGATGATAACTTTACTGTTTTCGCTCCCACTGATGCTGCTTTTGCAGATTTATACGTTGCCTTGGGTGTTTCTGGGATCAATGAAGTTGATTTGGAAACCTTAACAGCGGTATTGCAATATCACGTGGTACCTGCAAGAGCATTTTCTCAGGACCTTAGACAAGGAGCATCTTTGCCAACATTGCTTACTGGTTCTAATCTCACAGTAGATCTTGCCAATCTTCAAATTAATGATTCAGGTCTTGTACCGACAGCATTGAATATTCATGGTACAAATGGTGTCATCCATGCCATAGACAAGGTTTTGTTGCCAGGTTAATTTGATATTGATAAATTCCAAAAGGGGTAGACGGTTAAGTTTACCCCTTTTTTTATGCTATTTCCGGAAAAATTTTTGAATAAGGCATTGTGGCCAAGCCTTTTTTTCTCTGATCTCTTCGTACCACTAAGTCCTTGCTAGGACCACAAAGGGGCAGCGCAATGAAATCTTCGTTGCGGAAGATTTTACAATAAGGGCGAAGAGTTTTTCGCAAAGGTATGATTGTAGATTGACCAGGATTGCAAATATCGAACAGCAACACAGAAGCCCCATAGCTTATTTAGGGCTTTTCAATACTATTTCCTTTAGATTATTGTTGTGTCATTGGTGGTTAAATGGATAATCAACTCGGTCATCAAAGGATAAACTGCGTAGAAAACCAGTTCGGAAAGACAAGCATTACTAAAAAAACATTATTTTGTATCAAAATAAATATGGACAAGCGATTTACCCACATTATTCAACTTATTAAGCAATCTCGGACGATTGCTCTTAAAGCCGTAAATTCTGAATTGATTAACCTTTATTGGAACATCGGAGAATATTTAACCAATAAGATTGAACTAGCCGAATGGGGCGACGCTGTGGTGACTGAATTAGCAAAACACATTCAACAAAACGAACCCGAAATAAAAGGCTTTTCCGACAAGAATATTTGGAGAATGAAGCAGTTTTACGAGACATACAAGGACTTTCCAAAACTCTCAACACTGTTGAGAGAAATAAGTTGGTCTCATAATTTGGCGATATTTTCAAGATGCAAAACCGTTGAAGAACGAGAGTTTTATTTGAAACTAGCCAAACAAGAAAGTTACAGTTTCCGAGAACTCGAACGACAAATATCTGCTAGCCTTTTCGAGCGCACTTTGATAGGAAACTCAAAACTCTCAGCAGTGCTGAAAGAAAGTAACTTCGACATCACAAACACATTCAAAGACGGCTATGTGTTAGAATTTCTAAACCTGACGGAGCCACATAGTGAAAGTGAGTTACAAAGTGGACTTGTAGGACAAATGAAAAACTTCATACTTGAACTTGGCAAGGACTTTTTGTTCATAGATAAAGAATACAAGCTACAAGTTGGTAATAGCGACTTTTTTATTGACTTGCTTTTTTATCATCGTGGACTGCAATGCTTGGTGGCATTTGAACTCAAAGCCGACAAGTTTAAGCCTGACCACTTAGGACAACTGAATTTTTATTTAGAAGCATTAGACCGAGATGTTAAGAAAACGAATGAAAATCCAAGTATTGGAATTTTGTTGTGTAAGGACAAAGACAGTGAAGTTGTTGAATATGCTTTAAGCAGAAGCCTATCCCCCACTATGGTTTCAGAGTACAAAACCCAACTACCTGACAAGAAACTTTTACAACAAAAACTACACGAACTGTTTGACAATGAAACAAACGAGAATTAGAATTACTGTTGCTTATCAAGGCGCTGTAAAATAATTTAAAGATGTTTCTTTAATTTTCATTAGCGAAAAGAGGGGTCGAAGGGTCCTCGGAGAAAAGACAGGAAAAGTAACTGGAGTTTCCTGGTTGGTTGGGTTGAATTTTTTCTTTGACCAGGATTACAAATCCTGATTATCTGAAGTACGGGATTGCAAACCTCGAACAGCGGGATAATTTCCGAAGATTAAAATACACGCTTAAGATTTTCACCTTCGTTACGCGATTGAAAAAACCACCTCTCAACAAAAGCTATAGGCTTGGTTCAAATCTTAACACCGCAATTCATTGTTAAGCGGCAGGACGAAAATCGACCCCTATCACAAAGCTTCTCAATTATCCCTCCCCAAAACTGGGATTGGGAAATAAATCATACTTTTGCCTTAAGCCAACAGGGAACGAGCAAAAACCATCAGTGATTTGAAATCTTATGGGCTCCAATCACGTTCCATTTTGGAAGACCAAATTTCGAAAAATGAAAAACAGACGACGCTTCTTCCTTCAATCTCTCCTTTGGGCTTCCCTCGCAGTAATGGTAGTCGGTTCCTGCAATGGCGGATTTGACCTTCCCCCCACGACTGAGCAAAACATGATCGCCACGGCGGCAGAAAATCCGGAACTCAGCACCTTCCTCTTCGCCATCAACAAAGCCGGATTGACCAATGCATTGTCCACCCAAGGGCCATTCACCGTTTTTGCACCATCTAACCAGGCTTTTTTAGAGTCCCAATTGAACCTCAATTTGATGACCGCTGATTCCCTCCAGGACATTCCGGTCTATCATGTATTATCCGGAAGATATTTGACATCCCTGTTAGAAAGAGACTCCATTCCAACATTTTCACCGGACAACTACCTGTTTTTTCGGGGGCAAAATAACAGGATAAGCATCAATGAAAACACAAAGATCACCACCGCCAACATCGAAGCGACTAATGGAGTAATCCACATTGTGGATCGGGTATTGATTGCTGAACAAAATTGATTAAGACCAGACCTTTGGTTTCTTTTTTATCCAAAATTTTATTTCTTTCTTGAACGCGTGAAAAACAAATTGATCAACGGTTGGGCATTTTTCAGGTACCTGAACAAAAAAAAACTATCCAATTACATTCTTTTATTCGCCTCTTTTCACCTTAGCCGATGGACCAAAAAACCCATCATTTGGGGGTATCCAAGCACACTTTCGATAGAGCCGACTACGAGCTGCAATCTTCGCTGTCCAGAATGTCCAAGTGGACTGCGCAGTTTTACCAGACCGACCGGCATGCTGAGCAACACCTTATTCAGGTCCATCATTGACCAATCGGGAGATTACCTCAGCTACCTCCACCTCTACTTTCAGGGAGAACCGTACCTGCATCCGGAATTTTTGGATATGGTCAAATACGCAGACCAGAAAGGGATTTTTACCGCCACCTCCACCAATGCCCATTACCTCAATGCCGAAAATGTCCACAAAACCCTTGATTCTGGACTTCGACAGTTGATCGTCTCCATGGATGGCATCACTCAGGAAGTGTATCAGGATTATCGAATCGGAGGAAAACTCCAAAAAGTCAAAGATGGACTGGCGCTTTTGGTCCAAACCCGGAAGGAAAGGGACTTGAAATTTCCAAGAATCATCCTCCAGTTTTTGGTCACGGGAAAAAACGAACACCAAATCCCGGAACTACATGGTTTTGCGGCGGCACTCGGGGTGGATGAGGTCCAATTGAAAACCACCCAAATCTATGGTTTCGAAATGGGATCTGAATTGATTCCCAAAAACCCGGAATATTCCCGTTATCTCCCTTCCGGAAACGGGACCTGGAAACTCAAGAAAGAAATCGAAAACAAATGTTGGCGGATGTGGCAAGGTGCCGTGGTCACTTGGGATGGCAAGATCGTCCCCTGCTGCTTTGACAAAGATGGCAGCCATGTCATGGGCAAAATCGGGGAGGCAACACTTCAGGAAGTCTGGAAATCTCCCCAATACAATGCCTTCCGGCGGCAACTTCTGGAAGATCGTCAGCAAATCGAAATGTGCAAAAACTGCTCGGAGTAATCTTGAATTCCACCATATAGAAATCACCGCTATTTCATTACAGCTTGGAATAGTTATCTTTACGCTAGTTTACTGATATTTCACAGCGAATCAACACCTTTTAAGCGCTTCTTTTTTCAAGTTTCCTTGAAAAGGGAAAAGCTGAAATCTGAAAAAACACAGAGAATTACCCATGAATTTTCAAATAAAAATGACTTTAAAAACATGCTGGTCGGTACTATTGCTGTCCCTTGTTTTGTTTTTTGCAGTTCCGCCGACGGCTCACTCCCAGTCGATGGCGGATATCGCCAATATCAAGGTGGATGAGCTCTCGGATGAACAAATCAAGGAATTGGTCCGACGGGCAAATGAAGCCGGTTTGTCCGAATCAGAGTTGCTACAAATGGCTCAGGTAAGGGGGGTTCCCGCCACGGAAGTCGAAAAACTTAGAATCCGTCTCGAAAAGTTATCCTTGACTGGATCTGGGACCAGATCCACTGCAACCGCTTCCAAAAGGGAGCCAAGAAGTCAGGCAGATCTCAACTTCATCGCCCAAGACATTCTTAAATTCCAACCTGATTTTAGTGGAGTGAAAGATGAGATCTCCGCAGTTTTCGGCTCCAATCTTTTTTACAACAAAAACAGGAGATTGTCATTTGAACCCAACCTGAACATGGCCACGCCAAAAAATTATGTGGTCGGACCGGGTGACATGCTGTACATCGATGTCTATGGACAATCCGAGCAATATTATGAAGCCACGGTAAATCCAGACGGATTTCTTTTATTGGACAATATCGGTCCGGTGAGTGTTTCAGGAAAGACCATAGAAGAATCCACGGGAATCATCAGAAACAGGCTTTCCACGTATTACTCGGGCCTTCGTGGCGCCAACCCCAATACTTTTCTTCAGGTGACTCTGGGAAATGTCCGGACGATAAAAGTGCATTTGGTGGGTGAACTGAGACTTCCAGGCACTTTTACGCTGAGCGCTTTCAGCTCGGTGTTCAATGCACTTTATGCAGCAGGCGGCCCAAATGACAATGGCACCATGCGAAACATCAAAGTCATCCGGGATGGCAAAATGGTTTCGACAATCGATATCTACACTTTCTTGGTAGAAGGAATCGCCAGCCTGGACTTCCAACTTCGGGATCAGGACGTGATTTTGGTCGAACCCTTTATTTCCAGGGTTTCCGTGATCGGGGAAGTCAAAAGGCCGAAGATTTTTGAGGTGAAGGAAAACGAAAACTTTGATCAACTGCTGAAATATGCAGGTGGATTCACGGATGAGGCCTTTCGAGACCGAATCAATGTCACGCGGATCACAGGAAAAGAGCGGGCGGTTTCAGACATTTACCAAAATCAATTTGCCATCTTCTCCGTAAAAGGCGGTGACCAATATACCGTAGGAAAAGTACTCAACCGCTTCGCCAATCGGGTTCAGATCAAAGGCGCTGTATTTAGGGAAGGCAATTACGCCTTGACCGAAGGCCTCACCTTGGTCCAATTGATCCGAAATGCCGATGGGGTCCGTGGAGAAGCCAATCTGGAACGCGCGAGTATCCTCCGGACAAATGAAGACCTCAGCACGGAAGTACTTTCCGTCAATCTTAGAAACATCCTCAATGGCAGCCAATCAGACATTTCCCTTCAGCGGGAAGATGTGGTTCGGGTGTCAAGCATCTACGACCTCAAGGAGGAAATTTATGTGCAGGTAACGGGTGAAGTAAGGAATCCCGGAACCTATCCCTACTCCAGCGAAATGACCGTAGAGGACCTGATTGTCCTTGCCGGAGGCTTAAGGGAAGCTGCCAATATCAATGACATTGAAATCGCCAGAAGATTGGTAAATCCAGAAGTAGGCGCTTTCTCAGAACTGGTGCCTGTGCAAATCAATGCAGATCTTTCCCTACGCGCAAACCCCATTGCAATGGCGCCTTTTGACAATTTGATCATCCGGAGAAAACCGAATTTCACCTTGGAAAAATTGATCCAGGTCGAAGGACAAATCAATTCCCCGGGGGTGTTTGCCGTGAAGTCTGCCCAGGAAAGGATTTCAGATGTTATTCGAAGAGCGGGAGGTTTGACAGCTTTCGCCTATCCCAAAGGGGCAACCTTGATCCGGAGAACGGAATTTTACGAAACAGAATCCGAACAAATCCGGAGACAGAGAAACCTTTCAGACCTCCAGCAAAAAATGCTTCTGGACCCCAACAATACCGAAGCCCAGGAATTGCTGCTCGCACGTTTGTTTCAAGACCTCGGAAAAACCCCAGCGCTTGATGCCATGGAAACTGCTTCCGCCTCTCAATCCAAGAGAGACGCCATCACGGGAATATCCGAAACCAAAAGCAATCTTTCTCCCATTAAAATCAAACAAACGGAAGCCGTCGCCATCGATTTGGAGTCCATACTCAAAAATCCGGGATCTGAATACGATCTTATCTTGGAAGAGGGCGACATTATTTCCATTCCTAGACAACTCCAAACCGTCAGAATGCGGGGAGATGTCGTGTATCCAACCACCGTGCGGCATGAATCTGCCAGGGGAATGAAGTATTATATCAACCAATCGGGCGGTTTTGACAACCGCGCCAATCGCAAGCGGACTTATGTCGTCTATGCAAACGGGGAAGTTGCCCGGACAAAAAGTTTTCTTGGCTTGCGGGTTTTCCCCGGTGTCGAGCCTGGCGCTGAAGTGATCGTGCCGACCAAAGGACCCAGAATCCCGCTTCGACCGGGAGAATTGGTAGGAATTTCCACTGGATTGGCAACCCTGCTCCTGATCTCTTCCCAAATCAACTGGTAATCAGCATGGCAAATCAAGAACATATATTGGACGATAAAATCACGTTTAGGGAGGTTATCCTGCGCATTCGGAATTGGGTCAGGTTTTTTGTAGGTCAGTGGAAATTGATATTCTTGGCTGGAGTGCTCGGAATTGGAGTGGGATATTTGGTTTCAAAGTTCAAGAAGCCCGTCTACATTGCCGAAACCTCTTTTGTATTGGAGGAATCGGATGCCTCAGGACTTGGGCAAATGTCAGGTTTGGCCTCTTTGGTGGGTGTCAATCTCGGCTCCTTGGGCAGTTCCAGCGGTTTGTTTCAAGGGGACAACATCATGGAGCTCTACCGCTCGGACAACATGATGGGCAAAACCCTGTTGAGCCCTTTCGATTCAAGTCAATTGCTCATCGACCGATTCATCACCTTCAACAAGCTGGATCAAAAATGGAAAAACAAGGTGGATTTCAGTGCGATCGATTTTTCAATTGATCGCGAAAAATTCAGCATCACCCAGGATTCAGTCGTCAAAGAGGTCTCTAAACTTATCCGCAAAAGCCAACTTGCCGTTGACAAACCAAACCGGAAGCTCACCATCATCCAGGTAAACATTTCTTCCAAAGATGAAGCTTTCGCAAAGGTCTTCAATGAGGCCTTGGTGGAGAATGTCAACAGTTTTTATCTGGAAACCAAAACCAAGAAAACCGCTGAGAATCTAAGGATTTTGCAGTCGCAGGCCGACAGTGTTAGGGTGATCCTGGACGGAAGCCTTACCGCTTACGCGAGCAGCACGGATCGAATCCCAAATCCAAACCCCTTGCTCCAAGCGGGCATCGTGGATGCCAAGAAAAAACAGGTGGATGTGCAGGCATCTTCTGCCATCTATTCAGAAATCGTCAAAAATCTGGAAATCGCCAAGGTCAACCATAGAAACAATTCGCCATTGATCCAGCTCATCGACTCCCCGAGATATCCATTGACCCGTTCGGAAATCCGACCACTCAAAGGGATGGTTTTGGGAGGACTATTTGCGGGGATCTTGATGGTGATTTTTCTGTATGTTACCGCGCTCTATCGCATTCACATCAAAGCATCTTGATGGGCCTGACATTTTTTAATCATGTTTGAAAAAATAACCTCATTTCCATTCAGCCACCTTATTCGGAACAAATCCATTCAGAATTTCGCTTTTTTGGTGACCATTCAAGCATCGAATATATTGATTTCGCTGATTTCCATGCCCTTGTTGATTCAGTCAATCGGCGTGGATCAGTTTGGCTTGGTCAACCTTGCTCTATCTGTGATCATATTGGCCAATATTGTGGTAGATTATGGATATAGTCTAAGTGCTCCACGGGCGGTCGCCCTCCAAAGCAATGACAAAGAGGCGCTGTCTCATATTTTCTCCAATATTATTTCGAGTAAGATGTTGCTGGCTTCCTTGACTTCGGTGGTTATTCTGATCAGTGTTTTTGTTTTTAATCTTTTTCAAGGCTACCAGACGATTCTCATTTTATCGATGTTGATCCTGTTTTCGGAAGCAGCCCTTCCTCTCTGGTTTTTTCAGGGTCTCGAAAAAATGAAATTGGTTTCCATTACCAATATTTTCAGCAAGCTACTGTTTCTGATGGGGATAGTATTTTTTATACAATCTCCCGAACAATCAAAATGGGTGAATTTCATTTTTGGAGGATCCGCACTGGTCATCAATCTTTGCCTCTTGCTTTACATTCATTATGAACTGGAAATTAAACTTTTTAAACCTCGACTTAAGGCATTGGTTATTTCTTTTAAAGAAAATATTTTTCTTTTCTTGTCCAATCTAACATCCCACTTTTCAGTGAATGGGGGATTGATCATCCTGAGTTTTTTTTCCAATGCGGAGACTTTGGGAATGTTTAGTTTGGCGGAAAAAATCTCCTTTGTCCTCAGAATGTTTCCCGCATTGGTGATTCAATCCATTTATCCAAATGCTTCCAAGCTTTATCAAAATGATAGACCGGGGTTTTATCGATATCTGAGAAAGATATATTATACCGCCATTATCCTCAGCGTGATTATATCAATGATGACCTTCCTGCTTGCACCCTTTATCGTCAAGGTCATGACCAAGCAGTATTTGGAAGAATCCATCTTATACCTTAAAATTTTGTCTTTTATCCCTTTTGTAGCCTGCTTGAATATTTTGAACATCACTATTCTTTTGGTCACAGATAGAAAAAACCTCCTTTTCAAATTGTCTTGGACGATGTGTATCTTTATGTTGGTGGTTTCAATTGTTCTGGGATCAAATTTTGGCGGCACCGGGTTATGTTTTGGTTTGTTGGCCAAAGAATTATTTGTGTTTTTCGTGGGTCTAGTACTCATCTATAAAAATGAAAAAGCGATCTTCAATGGAATCACCTCAAGTCTCTTCGGTAGCCATCATCATCATTAATTGGAATGGCTATCCTTTTACACTCCAATGTCTTCAGTCATTGGAAAATACATTGTATCCTTCTTTCAAAATAATTGTCATAGACAATGGTTCCACGGATGACTCTCTCCAAAAACTCCGGGAGGCTTTTCCCGCCCACCATTACATCGGTCTTGCTGAGAACATCGGTTTTACAGGTGGCAACAATGTGGGAATGGCCTATGCTTTGGAAAATGGATTTGACAATATTTTATTGCTAAATAACGACACGGAAGTTTCCCCTGATTTTCTCGATCAATTGATCTTATTCCAAAAACTTCAGCCCAATGCAGGTCTGATCCAACCTTTGATATTTTTCAATCAACAACGAAAAATCATCTGGAGTGCCGGAGGAAAATACAATTCCCTTTTGGCAATCCCCACCACTCTTCACGACCGAAAAACAATCGACCCACAGCTCATTCCTGATCGGGAACTCGACTGGGCAACCGGTTGCTGTTTGCTGATTTCCAAGGAGGTATTACAGGATGTGGGTTATATGGTGCCGGGATATTTTGCTTATTTCGAAGACGTGGATTGGTCTTTGCGAATGAAAAAAAAGGGATATCAAATATTCTTGGCGAGTAAGGCTATAATTTTTCATGAAGCGGGTGCTTCCTCTAAAAAAACCCATAGTGAAGGCACATTGAGTGCAACCGTGTTTTACCTCCATGCTAGAAACCAAATCTTTTTGATTCGCAACCATGGCCTTTTTCCTTTTGCTCTTTTGGCCTTTGGCTATCAGTTATTGAAATATATGGTTTGGATCTCTTATTTTTGCCTGAGAAAAAGATTCAAGAAAGCAAAAGCTGTTTTGCGCGGAATCAAAGATGGGTTTCAATTGAACCCTGAATCTAATACACCATTATGTCCATAATTTTTTTCTTAATTCTAGGAGGAAGTTTTGTTATCTTGACGCTTATCGTCTTGCAGCAAATCTTCCTAAAGGCAAAATGGGAATACAGCATTTATTTCCTTTTGCTGTATCTGCCTATTTATATCACGATTTTAAGCCTTACCCTTCAAGCGACAAATTCAATTTTATTAGTCAAATTTTTTCAGATTTTAAAGGAGTTGGTGGTGGTTTGTAGTGTCCTTGGCTTTTTGGTCTACCAAAAGAATGTCTTGGAATTCCCTTTTAGACTCCATCTCGTGGACAAATTATTTTTAGCCTTTGTCGGGCTTGCAATGCTTTATCTTTTTTTGCCTATCGGGGCTCCCTTCTTGAATAAGGCACTGTATATGAAAAGTATTCTGATTCCTGGATTCGTCTACTTTATTGGGCGCAACACAAATTTTTCGGATTTGGAAGTAAATAGAGTTTTTCAATTGATTTTCTTTGTCACCATCGCGGCCTTTGTGGTCAATATTTTTGAAAAATCCATCGATACCCATCTTCAATCTTTGACGGGTTATGCAAATTACAATGCGGTAATCAGCGATATTGAACCTGCGGGACATTTCGGCTTAACATGGACCTTTGAAACTCAGGCGGTAACCAAACGCTTGGCTTCTTTCTATGCGGATCCATTGGAATTGGCCAGCTCCGTGTTGATGGGCTTTTCGGCAGGACTGATCTGGTTTTTGACTTCCAAACGAGAAAAATGGTTTCTTTACACCGTTGTGATGTTTTGTGCAATGATGGGCTTGTTTTTTTCAGCTTCCAGAGCAGCTTTTGCGGCCTTCTTTCTGATGGTTTTCTTCATTGCCTTGATTTTCAAACTAAATAAGCTCATCGTTTCTGGAGTATTACTGGCTGTATGTTTTTCGGCCTATATCCTCTTCTTTGCCACAGATGATCTTTACTATTATGTATTGGATACTTTGACGTTTGAAAACACTTCCAGCATGGGCCATGTCATCGAATGGCTTCTGGCCCTGGACTCTATGGTCGCCAATCCTTTGGGAATAGGTTTGGCCATGAGCGGAAATTTCGGCAGCGTGGAGGATGAACTTCGCATAGGTGGCGAAAACCAATTTCTAATCTTTGGCGTGCAATTGGGTTGGATAGGCATGCTTCTTTACATCTTGCTATTGGCTTACAGCATCCGATACTCACTTAAGGTATTCAATCAAACGCCCAATACAATGACTGCGCGAATCGCATTTGTGGCGGCAACTGTCAAATTCGGATTATTATTGCCGCTTTTCACTGCAAATGTAGAAATCTACACGTATGTTTCCTGGGTGACATGGTGGATGGTCGGCTACAGTATTCGGGAATACCAAGCCCTCAACACTCATCAACCGACCTTGGCAATATGAAAAGAAAAGTATTGGTCGACTTATTTTACCTCAATACCGCACTTACGGGAATCAAAACCTATATGGTGGAGTTTTGTCAGGCGGTCCTTGAAAATGAAGAGAAAGAAATCCAATATATCTTCACCCATGATTTTCAAAAACAAGCCAACAAATCTACTTTTAGGGGAAATGTTGCCTATTGGAAAAAGTTATATTATCACCTCTATTATTTTTTTTGGAAGCAGGTTTTGCTCCCGTTCAGGGTCTGGAAAGAAAAACCGGATGTACTCATTTGTTTTGATTTTCTTGCACCCGTCATTCCACTCCCCACCAAAAAATTGGTTGTGGTTCATGATGCTTTTTTCTGGCAAATGCCACAGAATTACAATGCTATCTGGAGGAAGTATTTCCTGAAAATGTTTTTTTGGGGAATCAAGGGAAATACCACACTGATCACCACCTCCAATTATTCCAAGAATTCCCTTCAACGAATAGCAGGGATCACAAATCCCATAAATGTAATTTACCAATGTCCCAAATTATTGCCAGAAACACCAGAAACAAACGTTATCGCTACGCATGACCTGCATCGTCAATCCTTTTTTCTCCATGTCGGCAGTTTTGACAGAAGAAAATTGCTTCCAGTTTTGGTTCAGGCATTCGGTATTTTTGACCAAAAATATCCTGGAAAATTGAAATTGGTGTTGGCTGGGGAAAAAGGACTTAGCACCAATTTGGATGATTATCAAAAAGTGGTGGATAAAATAAAAGAATTAAATTTGGAGGGAAAAGTAATAATGACCGGGTTCCTTTCGGATGAAAGTGTCAAAACACTCTATAAAAATGCTTTGGCTTACGTATTCCCTTCTTCAAATGAAGGGTTTGGAATTCCCATCATTGAAGCCATGTGCAATGGATTGCCGGTCATCCTCTCTGACCAAGAAGCCTTGGTGGAAGTAGCCGGAGGAGCGGGATTGATTACGGGAATGGGTGATTTTCAGGATTTGGCCATGGCAATGGAAACCGTATATATTCGGCCTGAATTCTGCATCCAAATGATCGAAAAAGGATACTTGAGGAAAAATGAATTTACCCGAAAAGCTTTTTATAATGAGTTTCGCAAACACTTATGAAAACCAGCACTTTTCTTAAAAAAAATTAGTCCAAAAACTTTATGATTTTATATCGGGAATGCCCCATTTGTAATTCTTCAGACCTGAAAGGTTATGCAATCGACTGCCACAGACCGGGACCGCATATTTCCAGAGTTGAGTGTCAAAAATGCAAATTGGTATTTGCCAATCCCATGGCAGATGCTTCAGAATTGTCGACATATTACTCCAATTATTATGAGAAACCCCAATATGAAAAAACGCATTATAAAAACCTGATTTTAGATCACTTTCAGAGAATCAAATCCTTGAATCCCCAAGAAATTTTTAAAGAAGCCGCTTATATGGCGCATTATCCCGACAATGAACGTTTTTTGGATGTGGGCTGTGGATTGGGATTGGGCCTAGCATATGCAAACCGATTGGGGTTTGATTTGTACGCCACAGAATTTGATTCCGGTGCGCTGGAATTTGTCCAGGAACAATTTAAAGTCGAAGTCTTTCAGGGAGAGTTGTTTGACGCAAATTATCCAGACAATCATTTTAGTTTTGTCTATATCTCCCATGTGATCGAACATGTACTTGACCCCATCCAATATATCCGGGAAATCCACCGGATATTAAAACCAGGTGGTACCATGGCAATCGGAACCCCAAATATGTCAAGCAACCTCTACAAATGGTACCGGATGATAAAACTGCTCTCCTTGCAGGTTCCTTTAATCATCGACGGGGTGGAGCACACCTTTATTTTCCCCAAAAAACTACTTGCACAAATCTGCAAAAACGAGGATTTTGAGGTGGTTCAACACTTTACTCACGGCATGGGGGAGAAGCTTCAAAACTTACTCACCTATAAAATTTCATTCCAAAAAAGAATGGCAAAGCTTATCCAAAATTATTTCCAAGTCAACCAATGGATTATTTGTAAAAAACCTGAATTGTAAAAATTCATCTTCATCCCATGATAAAAAGAATCATTTGGGAAGCTGAAATTAAAACAGAACGAACCTCATCAAAAATCTGAATTTCGCGTCTGACCATTATTTTCCTGAAAAATTCAATAGTTTTGTCCCATCATTCTTTTCGATTCACGCCGTTTTTTTGAAACAAAAGAGGATGAAAAAATTAAATCAAAACCCATATTATTTTGAACGAAGCCAAAATAGACAAATCCAACACCTGTGTGGCTTGCGGAAATTCTCGGGACAATAGGATTTTCCAATCCACCGAAAGAATGTTCGGTCTCGGAGGTTCCTTTGATTTTTTGGAATGCAGTTCCTGTCAATCGGTCCAGCTGATTGCCGTTCCGAAAAAGATGGATGCGTATTACCCCAATAATTACTACGCCTTTGGCAATCTGGTCAAAAGCGATCGTCTCAAAAATCTGATCAAGAAAATTCGCTGGTCCCTCGCTTCAGCAAACCTGCTTGCTTCTGGAAATCCGGCGTATCTCACTTGGCTGAAAACCCTGCGCGCAAAAACAAATGAGCATATCGCCGATATCGGCTGTGGAAACGGTCAATTGGTATACGAAATGAAGAGCTCGGGTTTCAAAAACCTTTGGGGCTTTGACCCCTATCTTTCCCAAGAAACCAAAACCAATGGTTTTCAACTGCTGAGAAAAAGCATTGATGAGGTGTCCGGAAAATTTGACGTCGTCATGATGCACCATTCCTTTGAGCACATGGAATTTCCAGGGAAGGTTTTCGAAAAATTATCCCAGATTGTAAAAAAAGGCGGGAGGCTACTCATCCGGGTACCCGTCACAGATGGGGAAGTTTGGAAACAAGAAGGAATTTATTGGTTTCAACTGGATTCTCCCAGACACTTTTATATCCCCAGCGTAAAAGCCATGAAAATGATTTCATCCGATTTCGGGTTTTCGATGAAGCAGGTTGTGTTCGACAGTGGTGCCAACCAATTTTGGGGACCCATTCTCTACAAAAAAGGGATGAAATTTGCGGGCACAGACCTTTCGCTGGAGTTTACCGCAGAAGAACTCTTGGACTATGAAAACAAGGCCATCGCCCTCAATCAGGAAAACAAAGGAGATCAGGCCTGCTTTTATTTTGAGAAAATTTAAGGCTGGATTGGGAATTTGAGGTGCTTGTAAGGCACGGAAATTTGTCCCATCCCTATGGGATTTCAATAAAGAGTAACACGTATTTCAGGGGATTGAAATCCCCTGTTAAGATTTCTGGCATCGCTACGCGATTGAGAATACGATCCCCCCAACAAAAGCCGTAGGCTTGATTCAAATCTTAACCCTACAATTCATTGTGGGGATAGCAGAAAACAATCTCCTGATCAAAGTGCCAGCGGCACGAAGGAAAATTTCGCCCAATATGATCAATACCCGAAAGAACTTCCGAAATCCCCTGTTAAGATTTCTGGCATAGATAAACGATTGAGAATACGATCCCCCCAACAAAAGCCGTAGACTTGGTTAAAATCTTAACCCCACAATTCATTGTGGGGATAGCAGAAAACAATCTCCCGATCAAAGTGCCAGCGGCACGAAGGAAAATTTCGCCCTATATGATCAATACCCGAAAGAACTTCCGAAATCCCCTGTTAAGATTTCTGGCATCGCTACGCGATTGAGAATACGATCCCCCCAACAAAAGCCGTAGGCTTGATTCAAATCTTAACCCCACAATTCATTGTGGGGATAGCAGAAAACAATCTCCCGATCAAAGTGCCAGCGGCACGACAGGAATTTTACCTAAAAAAAATCAATACCTAGGCAATTCCTTTTTCCAACCCTGCTTCTTTTTGACCCGAACGATTATTTCCAATTCCTCGGATAGGAAGCCAGTGAGATTTCCGATTTTTGAGAGGATCTTGAACATCAAAAAAGGCCCTTTCATTTCAAATTTCTTGTAATGGTATTTGTGGATCTCCACCTCAAAATCGTCGCTGAGCAATTGAAAATATCTTTGGACCTCTTTGGCAGAGTATTCTTTCCAATGATGGCCATAGGTCACCTTGTCCAAAATGTCCTCGGCTGAAATCCCTATTGAATTGAAAGTGACCATGTTTTTCACACTTCTCACAATATTGGGCAGATTGAAACTGTTGGGCGTGGAGATATAGATCATCCCACCATCCGCGGTTTTATGATGGATTTTTTTCCAGAAATTCACCGGGTTAAAGGTGATATGTTCCATGATTTCGGTGAATAAAATCAGATCATATTCTCCCTCAATGGCATCCAATGCATGAAAATTGGCAAGGTCATTTTCGGAAATTTCTTTAATACCCAGTTTTTTTGACCGCTCTTTCACAAAATCCAGTTCCCAAAATTCAGAAACATCCACGCCATGGAGTTCATGACCCAATGCATTGATGATGTAGGAAGTATGCAAATAATGGCTTCCCAGTTCAAGAACCCTTAATTTTTTCCCTGTCGGATTTTTACTCACCACAAAATCATAAAGCCTTTCGAATCGCCTTTTATGAAAATTAAAATATTCGGTATCCTGGGGCTTATTCGTATTCAACACCTCCACTTCGAGGCTTTTAAAAATATTTTCTTTTGTGTTCATTTTGAATTTTTGGAATTAAAAATGATAAAGCCGGGGCTAAAGATGAATCTGTTTCTGGGTGAATGAACAACAAAAATATAAATTACCGTCCAGCTTATCACCTTTTCAGATTTATTTCAATAAATTTTAATGCCTACCTTTGCCTTCTGAAGTTCGAATTCGGTTTAATCTTCACCAATTTCTTTCCCTTTTCATGAGGCAAATCAAGTGCCCTGTCTGTAATGCTCCCGCAAAAAATTCCCCGCCGGAATTGGCTTTGGTTCCTTGCCATCAGTGTGGTCTTACCTGGACCTTTATTGAAAAAGCGATCGATGCGGAAGCCCTTTATGAGGACGAGGTGTATGCAGTGGTGGACAACAGGAAATCCATTTTTGAAAAAATCATCTTTGGGGAAGCGAAGAAAGTAATCGCAACGGTCTCCACTTTGCTTGGCCACAAAAAAAAGACCAAGGTCTTGGATTTTGGCTCCGGCAAGGGGCAGTTTTTGGTACAGGCCAAGCTTTCGGGCTGGGAGACTTTGGGAATCGAGACATCCCCTTCCCGAGCGGCTTTTGCCCAGGAAAAATACGGTTTGGAAATCCAAACGGGCTTTTACCAAGGAGGAAAAATAAATGCCGGAGAATTTGACCTGATCACGCTTTTTCACGTCTTGGAACATCTTCCTGAACCGGTAGCACTCCTGCATGAATTGACCAATAAAAACCTGTCAAAGTCTGGAGTTTTGGTGATCGAGGTACCGAACTACGGCAGCTGGCAATCCCGGATCGCGGCCAAGGACTGGATGCACTTGGATATTCCGAGGCACTTGAGTCATTGGACAGCTGATCAGCTGAAAAACCAAATGAAGACCATCGGGTTCATCCCCGTAAAACAACAGGGATTTTCGATTCACTTGGGCGTTCTGGGCATGTTGCGGGCAATTTTGGGAAAATTCAGGTACCGAGGCAACATCATCTTTGACCTGAAAAACAGACGAAAACCGCTGCTTTTGGCAAGCATTCTTGTGACTTTGCCCTTGGCTTTTGTTCTGGAAAGTCTTTCCACGCTTTTCCAAAAAGGAGGTGTTTTGCGAATCTATTTCAGGAAAGACTAAGGATGTATTGCCCTGGAATCCTGATCGACCGGATCTCCTTAAAATCGATTATCTGTGAAAAAAAGCCGGTTTTTATACCAAAAAGATCAATCAGATAATGACTTATTCACATATTCTCTGCTTTTTTATTTTATTCCTCCTATTTTTGCAAACCCAAAGAATTTAATAGGCAATTGCTAAATGCAACAGAGAGGTAAAGTCATTTTTTTACATAGTTCATCCGAACTTTATGGAGCATCCAAAATCCTGCTTTATGTGCTTGAGATTTTTAGGAAATCGGGCTTTGACGTTTTGGTGATCCTTCCGGGAGAAGGCCCTTTGAAAACCGAAATTGAACAGCTGGGCTTCAGCGTACAAATCACCAATCTCGGCATTCTCCGGCGGAAACATTTCCATCCCATGGGGATTTTGAACAGATTCAAAAGGCTTTTTATTTCTTACAGATTTCTCAAAAAAATACAAAAGCAAGGGGAAATAAGTCTGATCTATTCCAACACCCTTGCAGTGCTCGTCGGGGCCATTTTTGCAAGAAGAAAAGGAATTCCGCACATCTGGCATATCCATGAGATCATCAAATCCCCAAAAATCATGATCAAGTTTTTGGCCAGATCCATCGATGCCAGCACCTTGTATCCAGTGGTGGTTTCGGATGCCGTGGCCAAACATTGGGAGGGTTATCTAAAAAAAGCCAAACCGCAAGTCATCTACAATGGACTGGACTATGGTCCTTTTTTGGAACCTGAAATCGACGCAAAATATTACCTTCAAGTCCCCATCAACAAGACCGTTATCACGATGGTGGGCAGGATCAATCCCGGAAAAGGCCAACTGTTTTTTTTGGAAATGGCCAAAGAATTGGTTCAAAAACACAAAAATGTACACTTTTTGCTAGTGGGGGATCCGTATCCCGGATACGAGGGAATACATGATGCTATAAAATCCTTTATCGAAGAGAATGGATTGGCGGCAAGTGTCCAAGATTTGGGTTTCCGATTGGATATCCCGGAGATTCTAAAAGCAACAGATATATTTGTCCTTCCCTCCATCCTGCCGGACTCTTTCCCCACTGTGGTCCTGGAAGCCATGGCTACGGGATTGCCCATCGTGGCCACCAAATCCGGTGGCGCCGAAGAAATGATCGACGAGGGAGAGACAGGATTCCTTATCGAAATCGGTGACCGTAGCGCAGGAGTAGAAATGCTTGACCGGTTGATAACCAATCCTGAATTGGCAAGACAAATGGGTAGAAAAGGGCAAATTAAGGTCCAGGAAGAATATAGTTTTGAAAAATTCAACCAAAACATACAGCAATTGATATGTCAGATATCTCCAAAGAAAAGAAACTAAAGGTAGCCATGCTCGGTGCCAAAGGCTATCCTTATGTATATGGGGGATACGATACCTTGATGAAGGAAATGGGAGAAAGACTGAACCGAAAAGGAGTTGAAGTAAGGATTTACTGTCACAGTTCCCTTTTTCCGGTAAAGCCTCCGGTAGTAAACGGCATCAAACTGGTTTATATACCCGGGATCGAAACCAAAAGTCTGAGCCAATTGTCCCACTCGTTTTTTTCCATCCTCCATGCCTGCTTATCGGATGTGGATGTGATTTTCGTGGTCAACAGTGCCAATGGCCCCTTTGGCTTTCTCACCAAGTTTTTTGGCAAACCAACCGCCATCAATGTGGACGGTTTGGAATGGTTAAGACCAAAATGGAAAGGTTTTGGTGCCAAATACTTCTTGTGGGCATCCAAATTGGCAACAAAACTTTACGATCGGGTCATCACGGATTCTGTAGAAATGCAGAAAACCTATCTCGAACTTTTTGATGCGCCCTCCACCATCATCGCCTACGGTGCCAATCCCGCACATGATTCCAATCCCGAAAGAATCAGGAATTGGGGTTTGGAACCTCAGGGCTATTACCTTATCGTGGGCCGTTTGGTTCCGGACAACAATGCCGATTTGATCATCGAAGGATTTGTCCAATCCAAAACCAAAAGGAAATTGGTGATCGTCGGAGACATTCCCTATACAGATGCCTATGTGGAAGAATTGAAGGCAATTGAGGATGATCGCTTGTTGTTTACAGGTTATATCACCGATCCCGAAGAATTAACGGCCTTGTATCACCAATCTTTTGCCTATTTTCACGGTCATGAATACGGCGGCACCAATCCGGCAATGCTCAAAGCATTGGGATATGGTTGCGCCATTTTAGCCCTGAACACCCGATTCAACCAGGAAATGCTCCAAAATGGAAAACATGGCTGGTATTTCGAAAAAAGCCATACCGCGGTTTTGGAAATCATCGACAGGGCGGAGCAGTCCCCAATGGAATTGGATACGTTGAGATCCACCTCAAGGGATGGCCTCACCCAAAAGTACAACTGGGACTATGTGACGGATCAATATTTGGAAGTCTTCAAATCCCTAAAAAAATAAGCTATGGAAAAGGAAATCATCTATTCACAAGAAGCACCAGCACCGATAGGACCCTACAGCCAAGCGGTAAAAGCAGGAAATACCCTGTATGTTTCTGGTCAAATCGCATTGGATCCGGAAACCGGCGAGTTGATCAATGAAAACATCACCGAAGAAACCCATGCTGTCATGAAAAATATGGAAGCAGTCCTTAGGGCCGCAGGCTTTGGCTTTGGCGATGTGGTCAAATGCACCATCTTCATCAAAAACATGGATGAATTTTCAACCATCAATGAAGCCTACGGACAGTATTTCAAAAACAATCCCCCAGCCCGGGAGACCGTAGAGGTCAGCAGGCTTCCCAAAAATGTAAATGTGGAAATTTCCTGCATTGCAGTGAAGGGCTAACGAAATATTCAGCTCCCGGGAGAATTCAGAAATACATGCTTCCGGGAGCTGATTTTTTTATCCTCAATTCACAGATTGAAAAAAATCATTTTCCAAGCCCGAATCAAGGCAAGGTCGTGCCACAGTATTTGCAATACAAAGCGTCAAAATCGTGATTGCCCGCATGGCATTTTGGACAGCCAACTTCTTTTTCTTTATTCCGTTTTCTTTTGGCTTCCGTCAGTTCTGAGGAGACTATTCCCGTCGGTACTGCGATGATCGCATAACCCAACAACATGATCAAAGAGGCCGCAAACTGACCCAAGGGCGTATTCGGGGTGATGTCGCCAAAGCCGACAGTCGTCAAAGTAACAATGGCCCAATACATGGAAACCGGAATGCTGGTGAAGCCATTGGCCGGACCTTCGATCAGGAACATCAGCGTTCCCATCACCAAAACAATGGTGAGTACAGAGCCCACAAAAATCTGGATCTTAAGCCGACTGCTGTGCAATGCAGCAACCAAAATCTGGGCCTCTTGCATGTGTTTGCCCAATTTTAGCACCCGAAGTACCCTCAAAAACCGCAATGCCCTGACCACAGCAAATAGCTGCGTATTGGCCACCAAAAGACTTAAAAAAGAAGGCAGAATCGCAAACAAATCCACCATTCCATAGAAGCTGAAAATATAACCTTTTGGCTTTCTGCTCAACCATATCCGCAATCCATATTCAATGGAAAAGAGAATGGTGAAGCCCCACTCCAGTTGATACAAAAATTCTCCGTAATCCAGATGGATCTGCCGAACAGAATCCAAAATAGCGACGCCCACACTCAAAAATATCAAGACCAAAAGAACCACATCAAAGGTTTTGGAGGCCCAATCATCCGATTCAAAAACGATATGGGCAAGTCTGGCTTTAGTGGGAAATTTTAGCATGGATTCCTGGGATTGTTCCAGATTGATGATTTTTTAAATTGGTTGAAGGATTTTTATCCCGCAAATTTAGACTCAAATTAGAAAATAGAACGGATATTGGGAAAAGATTTGAATCTACCTACTTTATTTTATAAGTAAAAAGGAGAATCACCATAACTTTTGGAAATGATGCCATCCCAAGCACAGTTTGAAAACCTCTTCCATTATTTCAAGAAATTCAATTCGATTTCAAAGGCCGCAGAAGAAGCCCTCGTGAAACTATGTTCCCACATTAAGGTACCGAAAAACAAAGACCTCCAACCGATTGGCTATACTTGTAAGACCATTTATTTTATCGATAAAGGAATTGCCCGTATCTATTATTATAGAGAAGGTATAGATGTGACCGAATTTTTCGCCTCCGAAAACAGCATCATTGTGCGCGCGGAAAGCCTATTTACGGGGAAACCCAGCCGAAAAGCCATCCAGGTATTGGAGGATTCGGAAATAATCGGGGTGGATGCTGTGGCACTTTTCAAATTGTATGACCAGTTTCCAGAGATCGAAAGGCTCTTCCGGAAAATCTTCGAAACTGCCTATGTGGAAACCGTAAACCGAATAGAAAGCATTCAGTTTCATTCCGCAAAAGAACGATACGAAGCCTTGCTTTTGGATTCCCCAGACATCCTTCAAAGGGTCCCTTTGAAACACATCGCTTCTTACCTTGGCATTACGCAGGTAAGCCTAAGTCGCATCAGGGCACAGCGGTGATTATTTAACATATGTAAAAGGAATCGGCTGCCCATAACCCGAATTTTGCAGGACAATAAACTGCAAGAATGGAAAAGATACAGCTGGGACTGAAGGAAAACTGGAAACAATTTGCGCTATTGGTCATCATCAATGCCTTTGTGGGCGGTATGGTCGGGTTGGAGAGAAGCATTCTCCCTCAAATCGCCGAGATAGAATTCAACCTTACTGCCAAGACAGCCATTCTTTCCTTCATCATCGTCTTCGGCATCGTCAAGGCCATCACCAATTATTTCGCCGGGGTTTTTGCCAATAAAATCGGACGAAAAAACCTGCTGACCATCGGCTGGATATTTGCCATACCCGTGCCTTTTATCCTGATGTTTGCGCAGGACTGGAATTGGGTCATTGCGGCCAATGTGTTTTTGGGTATCAATCAGGGACTCGCCTGGAGCAGTACCGTGGTCATGAAAATCGATTTGGTCGGTGAAAAACAACGGGGTTTTGCCATGGGTCTCAATGAATCGTCTGGGTATATTGCCGTGGCTTTGGTCGCTTTTTTAACGGGCTATATCGCATCTGATTTTGGCCTAAGGCCTTATCCCTTTTACCTCGGCGTGGTCATGTCTTTTTTGGGGCTTTTTGGAAGTATTTTCTTAATCAAGGACACAAAACACCATGTTCAGGCAGAAAAAAACACCAGCACCACACCAAAGCTCAAAAACATATTTTGGGAAACCACCTGGAAAAACAAAAATCTTGGTTCCGTCACCCAGGCCGGACTTGTCAACAATCTGAATGATGGCATGGCATGGGGAATCTTTCCGGTACTTCTGGCCACCAAGGGTTTCAATTTGGAACAAATCGGAATCGTCACCGCCATCTACCCCGCTGTCTGGGGGATAGGGCAGTTGTTTACCGGAAAGATGGCGGATATTTTCTGTAAGAAAAATCTTCTTTTCGTTGGAATGCTCCTTCAGGGACTGGTCTTGATGGTTTTTCTTTATGCAGAAACAATGACCCATTTCATCGTGCTCTCCGCCCTTCTCGGCTGGGGAACGGCCATCGTTTACCCCACTTTTTTGGCGAGTGTCGCGGACAACACCAATCCGATAGATCGGGCAGGCAGTATTGGTGTATTTAGACTTTGGAGAGATTTGGGCTATGCGATCGGAGCGATCCTAACCGGTATTATTGCAGACTTTTATGGAATCAATTCCGCCATCCTTTTCATCGGGGTCTTGACGCTGATTTCCGCGGGGATCATCCTCGTCCGGATGCAGTGCACAATTCAATTGGGGACAAAGGGTATTGCTTGCGCGAACCTACCTGGTTGATCAGGCGTGTTGGCCTTTGGGGACCAGGCCATGGTCGGAGATTGATATTTGTGGGGTGATGGTCTGTGAGGACACAGACCATGGTAGTAAAAACTAGAATCCAGACCATGGTTCAGATGGAAATAGAATGATGGTCTGTGGGGACACATACCATGGATTCGGATCTTTTCGAGACTGATAGAAAGGGGTTTCAATCCAGGTAATACACACGCTTCACCCTGCTGCTGATATTGGTCAGCAATTCGTAGGGGATGGTTCCGATGCGCTGGGCAAGTTCCTTTAATGAAATTCCGGGACCATAAATCGTCACCTCATCCCCTTCCTTTGCTTCAACACCCGTGATGTCAATCATACACATGTCCATGCAGACATTCCCGATTACCGGGACGGGATGTCCATTGAGTAGGACGATCCCTTTTCCATTGCTGAACCTCCGGTCATATCCATCTGCATAGCCAATGGCAATGGTGGCTATTTTTCCGTTTTCGTGCATTTCTCCCTTTCGACTGTAGCCCACAGTTTCCCCTTTTTTCAGTTCTTTGATCTGGGAGATGGTTGTTTTCAGCGTGCTGATGGGCTTGAGCGCTTGGTCAAATTTTCCGTTAACCTCAACGCCATACAAGCCGATTCCCAAGCGGACCATTTCCATCTGGTACTCAGGATATCGGATGATTCCAGCCGAGTTTAGGGCATGGCGAAGCGGTTGATAAGCAAGATTTTCGGTGATTTGCGCACTCATGCGGATGAATAATTCCAATTGCTCCAGGCTATAGTCCTGATGGGCGCCCTCATCTGCTCCCACCAAGTGGGTATAAAGACTTGCAATGGTCAATTCTGGATAATCTTTGATCAATTGAAGCAAATCCTCCACCTGATTTTCCTCAAAACCCAATCGGTGCATTCCCGTATCAAGATCCAAATGAATTTTCATGGACAAACGGTTGTTTCGGCAAAACTTCCCCAGCTGAAGAAAAAACAAGGGGCTGTACACCACCGGTTCAAGGTCAAATTTCTGTAAATTCACAAAGGATTCCTGCATGGGATTCAGGACCATTATCGGCAAAGTGATCCCTTGTTCCCGCAATGCCACACCTTCATCGGTGTAGGCGACTGCCAAATAATCCGCTTTGAGTTGTTGAAGATGGTTGGCAATCTCTGTGGCTCCGCCTCCGTAGGCAAAAGCCTTCACCATCACCATCACTTTGGTATCAGGCAAAAGCTTGGTTTTATAAAAATTGTAATTGTGGGTCAATGCGTTCAGGTTGATTTCCAAAACGGTTCCATGGATCCTTTGCTGAAGGCTGTTGACTATTTTTTCAAATCCGAAATTCCTTGCCCCTGTGACCAAAATCAGGTCATTGTCAAACTGGTTTTGATCCAAATTTGCCAAAAGGCTTTCCGTGTCTGGGTAAAAAACCGATCCCTCCGAAAGTTTGTCCTTCAGCACAGGGATTTCCTTTCCTACCCCAAAGACATAGTCAATCTGATGGTGATTGATCAATTCTGCAACTTCTTCATACACCGTCTTGGCATCTCCGACCTGTAACATGTCGGAAAGAAAAAGAACCTTGCGTTTTTTGGACCGCTGGGCAGCCATAAAATCCAATGCCAAGCGGAGTCCTGCCAGATCATTGTTGTAGGTGTCGTCAATGACGAGGCTATCATTTGGTCCGGTTTTCAGGGTCAGCCGCATGTCTACCGCCTTGAGGTGGTCCAGACCTTCTTGGATCTCGACCGCTTCCATGCCCAAGGTCAATGCCGCAACAATCGCATGCCTGACATTCTCGAGGGAGGCCGCATCGGTAAAAGGAACCCAAAAAGTGAAAAGACTCAAGTCCGGTTTCAAAAGGAGTATCTTTGACTTGTCGATTTCTTTTTTGACCGATAGGGTGTAGGTTGCCCCCGGTTCTTGGGACCAGCTGACCAACCTTTCGGCTTCAAAATTGGCTTCCAGATACCGGGCGGATTTTACCTGGTCCTTTCGGTAAACGATAAACTTTGACTTTTCAAAAAGCTTTGTTTTCTCTTCGAGTTTTTCGTCTTGGGAGGAAAAACCCTCCTCGTGGGCGGTTCCGATATTGGTGAAAATCCCAAGACTTGCTTGGATCATATTGGCCAATTTGACCATTTCGGCAGGCTTGGAAATCCCCGCCTCCATGACCGCTACTTGATGGTATTGCGCTATTCCGAAAATGGAAAGTGGCACGCCCACCTGGCTGTTGTAGCTTTTTGGGCTTTTGGCCACGGCAAACCGCTGACCAAGAATCTGACCCAGCCATTCCTTGACAATGGTTTTGCCATTGCTGCCGGTGATGCCGACGACTGGATTTTTGTAGAGCTGACGTTGGTAGGCAGCCAAAAGCTGTAACCCGGAAAGGGGATCCTCACAGGCGATAAATGTTCCTTCCTCTTTTCCGGCAATATTGATTCCCGAGTCTTTCCTGATCAAAAAATGGCGAACGCCTTTTTTATAGAGTTCCTCTATAAAGTCATGTCCATCCGATTTTGCCCCCTTCAGGGCCACAAATAAGGTGGTTTCGGGATAGACCACATTCCTGGAATCCACGATGATCTGGTTGATGATTTGTTCCTGGGATCCATGTAAAAGAAAACCTTGGACTATTTCGCAAACCTGTGAAGGGAGAAGGGATTGGATCATACGCCTAATTTAACCTTTTGAAATCAATCGGCTTTCTTTTTGAAAAAAACCTGTCGAATCCACCTTGGTAGAAATATCGCTCCCAATATCAAATACGGATAGTAAGAAAGAAGCCTCCACAATATACTGGTGACAAAGGTATATCCGGTCAGGAATTCGCTGAAGAATTGCCCAAAGAAAAACTCCGCCGTACCACTACTTCCTGGCGTGGGCGAAATCATCATCACAATCCACATGATCACCTGACGGGCAAAAATGATGACGTGCTCGATGGAGGAAAGGCTTTCATAAGCCCCAATCAGGGCATTGAGCATCAAGTAGCGGGAGCACCACACGAAGATGGTCGCTAAAATAATAGGCAACCAATACCTAAAATTCTTCCCTCTCAATTCTTTGGAAGCCTCCATGATCTGATTGCCATATTCATTGGCAGCATGTTTCCACTTTCTCAGCCACTTGATGGAATACAATTTTAGGAGGAGCCATTTGAAAACCCTGGGCCTGAAAAAAAGTGCCCCAGCCATGATCAGGGTATAAGAAGCATAAAGCCCATAGCTTGACCAAAACAATATTTCCAGGCTTTTGCCGAATTTCATCTCCATCACTTTGCTTGCGGGAAAAATATTCCCCTGAGCAAAGTACATGATGATCGGCGCGCCAATGACAAAGAACAAATTGTCCAGTATGGCGGTAACCATCACAAAAGCAATGGCCTTGCCCAACTTAATTCCTTCTTTGTTCAGGATAAAAACCGCAACCGCTGTCCCCCCAACCACAGAGGGCGTCACTGCGGAGGCAAATTCCCAAAGAATAATGACATAAATGGCCCTCGTCCAACTGAGATGTCGGTCCGTAATTTCCCTAATTCTGTACACATAGCCCGCATCCCTAAACAAAATCACCACAACAGCCAATAAAATCCACGCTGGGGAAGCATCAAATACAACCTTTAGGGTTTTTGCATTGACGGTTGGATCCAAATAAAACAAGAGAAAAACAATCCCAAGGCCGATCAGGACGGGTACCCAAACGCGGTTTGGGTTGAGTGTCTCAAAAATCTTTTTATTGTCTATCTTCATATTTACACTATTGGCAAAGCTTGGGTTTTTTCAACCCAAAAATTATTAAATCCCTCCCCGATCCTGATCGTGATCAACGATAACTGAAGGAGTTCCAAGATGGCCAAAAATGTATAAATGACAAATATTTTATCGGCGTTATACCCGATAAAATCTGTGAAAGGAAGCGTGCTATTTAAACCGATTTTTTCCAAGACAAAGTCTTTTTGTTGTTCGATGGTATAAGGATACTGGATGACCGTATGTGTCGTTTCATCTGACCGCACCGCAAACTTGGCCATTACTTTTTGATAAACCTTGAGAAGCTTATACAAATCTATGTCTTGCATTTCGGATTCCACGTCATCGTATTTGGAAAGTTGCCTGATTTCTTCGAGGATATTGCCCCTTTTTTCTTTCCCAATGCGGTCCGCCTCCAAATCGGCAAGATCACCGATGATGGATTTGTATTTCTTGTATTCCAATAAATGCCTGATCAACTCTTCCCGGGGATCTATCTCAGTACCCTGATCATCCAATTCCGGTCTTGGAAGCAACATCCTTGACTTGATTTTCATCAGTGTCGACGCAAAAAGGATAAATTCACTTGCCATTTCGATATCCAATTTTTCCAAATGATGGATATAATCCAAGAAGTCGTTGGTTATCTTCGAGATGGGAATGTCATAGATATCCAATTCGTCTCTCTCGATAAAGAACAACAATAAATCGAAGGGTCCTTCGAAAAGAGGTAATTTGATCCCGAAACTCACTGGATACAATTAAATTTATCTTATTTTTGCATTCAAATATATCCAATTAATACTATATTAACCTTTTGGATAGAAAGAAAGCTTGACACAAACTTTGAGGATATGAAAACAAACAAATCCAATCATGGTTTATATTTTTATTAAAGACAACATTCGCTGATGATTATAAAACCCGGTAAGTTACTCTCCCAGATCGATTCCCCAGCCGACTTAAAAAAGCTTCCAAAAGAACAGCTTGTTCAGGTGTGTGACGAACTTCGTCAATTTATCATTGACAATGTATCTGTATATGGGGGACATTTTGGCGCAAGTCTTGGCGTGGTAGAATTGACCGTGGCACTGCATTATATCCTGGAAACACCCGAGGACCAGTTGGTCTGGGATGTGGGACATCAGGCCTACGGACACAAAATACTGACCGGAAGAAAAGAAGTTTTCCATACCAACAGGATTTACGGGGGCATTTCGGGATTCCCAAAAAGAAAAGAAAGCGAATATGACACCTTTGGTGTCGGTCACTCCAGCACCTCCATTTCGGCGGCTTTGGGAATGGCCTATGCTTCCAAATATAAAGGAGACAAGAAAAAGCAACATGTTGCCGTCATCGGAGATGGTTCCATGACTGGCGGAATGGCATTTGAAGCCATGAACCATGCTGGCGTTTTGGACACCAATCTGTTGATCATCCTCAATGACAACTGTATGGCCATCGACCCCAACGTCGGTGCGCTCAAGGATTATCTCACAGACATAACCACGTCCAGAACCTATAACAAGGTCAAAGACGACGTTTGGCACATTTTAGGCAAATTCAGCAAATTTGGAAGCTCCGCGCAGGAAATCCTTTCCAAAGTGGAAGGTGCCGTCAAATCCGCGGTACTCAAACAAAGCAATCTTTTTGAATCCCTCAACCTCAGGTATTTCGGACCGGTGGATGGCCATGATGTCAATCACCTTGCTGAAGTCTTGGCTGACCTAAAAAATATTCCCGGCCCAAAAATCCTTCATTGCGTCACGATGAAAGGAAAAGGCTACGGCCCAGCCGAAAATGGAGATCAAACCACTTGGCATGCACCGGGGCTTTTTGACAAGGTCACAGGAGAAATTTATAAAAAAACCATTACCAGCCCACAGCCGCCAAAATACCAAGATGTATTTGGCCACACTCTTGTGGAATTGGCAAAAGCGGATCCAAGAATCATGGGTATCACTCCGGCCATGCCTTCCGGCTCCTCACTCAATATCATGATGGCAGAAATGCCGGACAGGGCCATTGATGTGGGGATAGCGGAGCAGCATGCCGTTACTTTCTCCGCAGGTTTGGCAACACAAGGCTTGAAGCCTTTCTGTAATATCTACAGTACCTTTATGCAGCGGGCCTATGATCAAGTGATCCATGACGTTTGCCTCCAAAATCTTCCCGTAGTCTTTTGTCTGGATCGGGCTGGATTTGCCGGCGCAGATGGTCCAACACACCATGGGGCCTATGACATTCCCTTTTTCAGGTGTATCCCAAATATGGTTGTGAGTGCCCCGATGGATGAGGAAGAACTTCGAAACTTGATGTTTACAGCATCAAAATTTGAAGGGCCTTTCTCGATACGGTATCCAAGAGGTCAAGGCGTGATGCCGGACTGGAAGAGACCGATGCGGGAAATTCCAATCGGACAAGGAAGAATTATCCGGGAGGGAGAAGATGTTGCGATTCTGACCATAGGACATATTGGAAACTATGCCACCGAAGCGACGGATGCACTTGCCAAGAAAGGTTTCAATCCTGCGCATTATGACATGCGTTTTGTCAAGCCGCTGGATGAATCGCTTCTCCATGAGATTTTTAGCAAGTTCAAAAAAGTGGTCACCGTAGAGGATGGCGCTGTAATGGGTGGATTTGGAACAGCCGTTTTGGAATGGATGATGGATCATGGCTATTCCGCTCAGGTGAAACGCCTTGGCATTCCCGATGCCGTGATCGAGCATGGGGAACAATTGCAACTGCACCACGAATGTGGTTTTGATCCAGAAGGAATCGCCAATGCTGTAAAAGAATTGGCAGAAGTCAAAGTTGGAAGCTTTCATTGATGGCTTGCTTTTAATTCCCATAACTTAAAGAAAACTTCAAATCCCAGCATTCCTGCTGGGATTTTCTTATTTTTCAGGGATGATAAAATTTAGCCAAAAAGGGAAAGGGCCAGCACTGATATTACTTCATGGATTCTGTGAGTCCAAAGAAATGTGGAACACTTTTGCAGAACGATTTTCAGAAGATTTTGAGGTTTTTTGTCCGGATTTGCCCGGATTTGGGGAGACCCGTTTGGAACAAGATCACATTTCCCTTGAAGAGGTCGCTGTGATGCTGCAGGAATGGATGGCTGAACAGCAGATCGAAAAACCCATCCTCATCGGTCATTCCTTGGGTGGCTATGTCGCATTGGCCATGGCGGAACTGATGGGTGCGGAACTCAAAGGAATTGGCCTTTTTCACTCGACTGCTTTTCCTGATGAGGATGAAAAAAAACAGACCAGAAACAAAACCATCACCTTTGTCAAAAAATACGGTGTGGATAAGTTTATGGATGCCTTTGTTCCCCCATTATTCTCGGAAGCGCATCGGCTCACCCAAGAAGACCAAATAGCACAACTAGTCTCTTCAGGAAAAAGGAGTTCAAAAAAAGGCATCCTCGCCTTCATCGTCGCCATGCGGGACAGAAAGGATCGGATAGACATTTGGCAACATTTTTCAGGAAAAAAGCTTTTTATCGCAGGGGAAATTGATGGTGCCATCAAAATAGAAGCCAGCCGCAGACACCAAGCATTTGCCACACATTACCACGAATTGGAAGGAGTTGGCCACATGGGTATGTTCGAAGCGGAATCTGAATGCTTGGAAATCGTCGGAAAGTTTTTGGAAAACCAAGTTTAAAATTATATTTTAATGCGTAATTTTTTTAATAAACACAATCTTAAAGGTAATGGGATGTCGAAGGAAAAATCCGAGAAATGGTTAAATCTGTACCCAAACTACAAGGCTTATTTTTTCAAAAAAAGTCTGCCTCTGAACGTGCTTGGTGGGGTTTTATTCTACCTTTTGATCATCAGGTTTGATTTCAACAATCTGATCCAAATTCAAAAGATAAACACGGCACTTCTGTATTTGGTGTTCATGTTGATAATCCATTATTTTCTCCTATACAAGCCCAATAAAAAGATTCACGAATACAATTCCTGATACACAGCACCCTCCTTAGACCACAGGAATCTTGACCACGGGATGTGGATAAGTATGACCAGGATTGATCCCCAATTGCTTTAATGCTTTGGTAGACAGCTCAAAAGGCTGGTGAATATCAAATCCCTCGATCTTTTCCAATTCAGGGATCCAATGTCTGACGTAACGCCCTTTTGGATCGTAATTGGTTGCTTGCCTGAGGATATTGAAATACCGATTTTCCCTGGGATCATTGCCCACACCGGCCACATACATCCAATTCCCCCAATTGCTGCACACATCGTAATCGATCAGAATGCGCTCGAAGTAAGCTGCTCCCCAGGTCCAGTTAATGCCTAGATCGTTTACCAGAAAGCTAGCCACAATCTGACGGCCACGGTTGGACATAAAACCCGTTTGATTCAATTCCCGCATATTGGCATCCACGAAGGGAATACCGGTTTTGCCCGCTGTCCAGGAAGCAAAGATTTGTTCGTCTTGACTCCAGCTATCCACATGGTTTTTGATTCCAGACAGCTTGAAGACCTTGCTTCCATGCTTTTTGCAGATAAACCTGAAGTAATCCCTCCAAATCAATTCGAAGACAAGCCAATACGTGGATTGATTTTTTTTCACTTCCCGCTCATAGCGCAGCACTTCCTCAAAAATATATCTGGGAGAAATGCAGCCCAGTGCCAGCCAGGGAGAAAATTTGCTGCTGTAATCAGCCCCTAACAAACCGTTCCGGGTTTCCTTGTACACTTTTAGACAATCATTGTCCCAGAAGTAGGCCTGAAGTCTTTTTTTGGCTTCGTCCTCCCCCCCTTTGAATTCCAAAACCGCTCTTTTGTCCTTGGGCATTTCCCTTAATCCAAATGTGGATAAGTCCGGAAGTACTCCTTTTTGAATCTCCAATTCAGGATAGGGAATATTGGTGGGGGTTGGAAAAGTTTTCCTGATTTGAGAAAGTTTTTCACAGTCTTTTCTGAAATGGGTAAATACTTCAGGAGTTTGTGTAACGGGAAAAGGTAGGTCTTGGACATTGTAGAGCGTACTTTGCCAGAAGGATTCCGTGGCGATCCCGTTTTTCCATGCGTATTGCTCCAAATCTTCCTCAACCTGTTTTTCCTCAAGGGTCACTTCTTCCGAGAAAAAAATGGCATTGGCCTGGATCGAGATGGCTAAATCCACCACTTCCTTCTCGGGAAGCCCTTGTAAAACAACAAGATCAGCGCCTAGGATTCGGAGATTTTCCCTGAGGTTATCCACAGCTTCCAACAGGAATTTTGCCCTGAATTCCCCGGTTTTGGAGAGCCCTAATTTACTTTCCCTAAACATCCAGGGATCGAAACAAAAAACAGGAAAAATCTCCAGCCCCTTTTCTATTGCAGTGGACAACACCGCATGATCATGAACCCTAAGATCATTTCTAAACCAAACCAATATTCTATCGTGCTTCATTTGACATTTTAACAGCTTGTGGAGGAAAAGTGTTTATGAAGCCCATGGCTTTAATCCATAATTTGGTTATGTTTGAAATCCATGACTACCCAATCCGATTCCATGTACAACAAAGCCTCCCTATTTCTTCTTTTTTCCCTATTCGTAGGGACAAGCGCTTTTGCCCAAAGTCAAAAATTAGACATCAAAAAACTTACCTACCAAGGTCTAAAGTACCAAAGCTCCCAGAAGCAAATCGAAAAGACTTTGGGAGAAGCCTTTCGGGTTTATGTACCGGAAGAGGAATGTGGTGTACTTGCCAACAAAAATCCAGAAGCTCAAATCTCTACCCTGGATTATGGCTTTATTTCTTTTACGGGAAATGAAAAAACAAAATTTATGCTCAGCGAGCTCAACTTCCTGTTGAATCCAAAGGCGGTTGTCGTCTATGAAAACTCCCCCATTTCCAATCAAACCAATAAACAAGAATTGATTGACCTGTTTGGCTTGGACCCAGAAGTGGTCAAGGAAAAAGGATTGTTTTTTTGGTTGGAAAACAAAGACGCTTATGTTTTTCAATTTGAAGATGAAAAATTGGCAAGAATCTCCTATTGGTCCCCTTGTTGATAAGCCTATTTATATTGCCCAAAATTAAATTTTACACATTTATAATAACCCTATGAAAAATTACATCTTCCTCTTTTTTGCAATCCTTACACTACCTGCCTTTGCACAGGAAAAAACAGGTTCCCAAATGTTTATGGAAACACTCAAACAACATTGTGGAAAGGCTTATGAAGGCACTGTCGTAACACCACTAGCGGACAATGATCCTTTTGCTGGAAAAAAATTGGTCATGCATGTGCGAAACTGTGACGACAACGTGATCAGGATTCCGTTTTTTGTGGGCGAAGACAAATCCAGAACTTGGGTTTTGACGCTGGAAGACGGCTTGATCCTACTCAAGCATGACCACAGACACGAAGACGGGACCGATGACAAGGTGACCATGTACGGCGGTAGAACGGCCAATACAGGAATGGCTGGGATCCAGTTTTTTCCAGCCGATCAAGAAACTGCGGATTTGATTCCCTATGCAGCCAACAATGTCTGGTGGATCACAGTGGATGAAACCTCCTTTACCTATAATTTAAGAAGAATCGGAAGTGATCGTTTCTTTTCCGTAAAATTTGATTTGACAAAGGAAATAGAAACTCCGGATGCCCCTTGGGGATGGAATGATTGAGATTGAATTGGGCTGTCCGCAATTGGAATTCTGAATTGCGGACAGCCCTTTTGACATGAAATTCTCTCGGTTTCGATATATTTCGACCGTCAATTCGAATGGCTCCTTTAAACCCAATCTACCCGATGAAGAAAATCCTCCCCGCTCTCTTTCTGATTTTTTTGACCTTACCGATCCACGGCCAAGAAAAAACATTGGCTGAAAAGTTAGGCTATTCGAAAACCGACAAATTGCTGATCATCCATGCAGATGACATCGGCTTGGCCCATTCCGAGAATGTGGCCACCTTGGCCTCTATGACCGAGGGAATCGTCAATTCCACCAGCATCATGATGCCCTGCGCCTGGTCAACGGAGGTCGGGGAGTTGATTCAAAATTTTCCCAATTTGGATGTCGGGGTGCACATTACCCTGACCAACGAATGGTTCAATTACAAGTGGCGCCCAGTGGCATCTGCCGAAAAAGTACCGGGATTGATTTCAGAGAGCGGCTTCATGCATTTTGACTGTGCCACGGTTTCTCAAAATGCAACACCAGAGGAAGTGGAAACGGAAATGAGGGCTCAAATAGAAGCTGCGCTGAAAATCGGCATCAAACCCACCCATTTGGATTCCCATATGGGCTGTGTTTTTTATGGAAGACCGGAATATGTGGCTTCCTACCTGAAATTGGGCCAGGAATATGGGATTCCAGCGATGATCACACCAGAAATAGTGGAATCCATCATCAAGGCCAATCCTTCCCTTTTCACTGAATTTGATGTGGATAACTTGCCTATCATTACCCAAATTGCAAGCGCATCCCCTCAGGAATACGATGAGAAAGGAATGGAAGGGTATTACACAAGCTTGCTGAACAACCTACAACCCGGAATCACCGCCCTTTTGATTCATGTAGCTTTTGACGATGCAGAAATGCAGGCCATTACCCTTCGCCATCCTTACTGGAATTCGCCCTGGCGGCAGGCTGACTATGATTTTTTCACAAGCGAAAAAGCCAAAAATCTTATTGAAGAAAACAACATCAAATTGGTCACTTGGCGGGAAATTGGGGCTTTATAAATAAATGATCGCTTGCGAATTTTTCGACCGCAGCGAGTCCTTCGAAGGAAGCGTTAAAACCAAAAAATGCATTAGGCTTCCCAAGGAGGTTGGAAACCATAAGGAAAATCAGATTATTTGAAATATAAGGCGTGGCGCCAAGATGGGGAAGTCAAAAACAGCAAAAAACCGACTGCTTATTAGGCAATTTTAGTCTGAATAGAATTGATACTGTATAAAACGGGTTAAATAAGCTGAAATTCATAAATGGGGTGGTCCGAAACGCCTACCTTTATTCAATAACCATTCATAACAATCTCCCAATGAAAAGCCTTTCCAAAATCCTAACGACTGTCACTTTGCTGTTGGCAGTCTTTGCTTGCGAAAAAAAACCAGCAGAAATCGTCCTTTTCAGCATGATGGATGGGGTCGAAGGACTTTCAGGAAAGACTGAATACCTTGCATCCCCCTATGTCACGGCAGGAGACCGCGTGTATATGGTCGGTCATCAGGATGGAAGTTTCCCTGATTTGGGTTGGCACGTGGAAGGTGAAATGGGAGGGATCTGGAACCATCCCATCAAACTCATGGATGGATTCACCAACGCCATAGAAATCGAGGGCAATCGCTTTTGTTTGGACAATGCCAGTGCATTCATCAACTATCCCTTTGCCAACAAGCATGAATTCAAGAATTCCGTCCCTGGCTTGGAGGTAGAACGGTTCCAATTTGTCCCAGATGGAAAGCAAGGATTGGTCATCGAATACCTTTTTAAAAATGTGGATAAGTCCAAAAAAAGCTTTGTATTTGAATTTGACGGTCATACTGACCTGATGCCAGTCTGGCTCGGCGATCGGGCAGGCATGATTGACCATGTGGATAACTTGGTTTTCGATGACCAAAGACAAGCCTGGAGAGGCAAGGACGAGGGAAATGAATGGTATGTATTGTTTGGTGCCAACCAGACGGCCAGCCATTCTCAGGGGGATTCTTCCCTTTGCAATTATTTCCCACAGGGAAAGGGAAAGTCCGCCAAGCTCAGCTATGAAATGGAGCTTTCGGCAAACGGGGAAGGAAGCCTTAAATTTTTTATTGCAGGATCTTACTCCGGTTTGGATGACGTGCAAAAAACCTTTGACCTGATCAAGACACATCCCGAAACCTTTTTGAAGGACAAAAGAACAAACTACGACAGAATAGCCTCTTTGTCGAAAATCACCATTCCGGACAAGGAACTTGAAAAAACCTTTGAATGGGTCAAATACAATACAGAATGGCTGGTGAGGGATATACCGGAAGTTGGCCGGGGACTCGGCGCCGGGATGCCCGATTACCCTTGGTGGTTTGGCGTGGACAATGAATACACGCTCAAAGGCGCCATTGCCACAGGGAGGAAAGACTTGGTGTACGCCACGGTTGATCTTATCCACAAACTGTCCGTACAGGAAAATGACAACGGCAAAATCGTACATGAAGTGAGCACCAATGGAGTAGTCTTCAATCCCGGAAACATCAATGAAACCCCTCAATTTGCCTCCTTGATCTGGTATGTTTACCAATGGACAGGAGACAAAGCATTTTTGGAAAAATATTATCCAACAATCAAAAAAGGTCTGGTATGGCTGATGGAAGAAAACGACAAGGATGGCAATCTTTTTCCAGATGGCTATGGCATGATGGAAATCCACGGATTGGAATCCGAAATGATCGACGTGGCTGTCTATACCCAAAAAGCTTTTGCAGATGCCGCCCAAATGGCCCTCCTGATGGCGGAACCAGAGGTCGCCAGAAGTTATCAACAGACCGCTGACCTGATGAAAGCAAAGATCAACACCGATTTTTGGGTGGAGTCTGCCAACTCCTACGCTGATTTTATCGGGACTGCAGCGGAAACATTGCCTTTGGTAGATGCCGCGATCATCCGCGCAGACACCTTGGGCAAACCTTGGGCAGTGGAGGAATTAAAACTCTTGCGAAAAAAGTTATCCACATACCCAAGAAACAAAAAACAGGGATTTGTGCTCTTTCACAACTGGGTGGTCAATACACCGATGGAGATGGGAATCGCCGATCCCGAAAAAGCCATCAAGGCACTTGACAAGGGCAGTAAGTTCGTCAATCCTTTTGGGGTTTTTGTGACCGGAATAGACCGGGACGAGGCCTCCAAATCCGAGGACGGCTCCTTTACGGGGAGCAAAGTGTTCTCTTATACGGGTGCTGTCATGACCTTGCCCACGGGCGTTCAGGCCATTTCGGAAAACAATTATGGAAGACCTGACCAAGCACTTGCCTACCTTCAAATGATGGTGAAATCATTTGGATTTGCACTTCCGGGATCGATTTATGAGGTTTCTCCAGATTATGGAATGATGGCTCAGGCTTGGAATCTCTACAGCTTTGGGGTCCCTATTGTGACTCAGTTTTTTGGAATCCAGCCGGATGCAGGCAATAAAGTTATCCACATTTCAACCCAAATGCCTTCGGATTGGGACTCCGCAAAAATTGAAAAGGTATTGATCGGAGACAATGTTCTGACCTTGTCATTCCTGAGAGTGGAAGGGGAAATCCAGTTGCAAATCAACCAAACGAAAGGGGATTGGCAAATCGATTTTGTTTTCCCGACGGGGAAATACAACGTTTGGAAATTCGGCGGAAAAGAAGTGGAAAAAACAAGGGTTGGCAATCAGGAAGTCTTCCGAACGTCTGGTACCAGCATTTCTGCAAGCTTCAAATAAGGAAATCTTGTGATTCGCTAGGCAAAAAACAGGATTTAAACCATGTGGGCTGAAACATCCCCAAAAAAGAATTTTGCTGAAAAATGGCTGGTAAAACACTGTCGACCAATCTGATTGACAAATAGAGGCAAGGGGTTCACTGAAACGCGTTTCGGTGAACCCTTTTTTGTAAGGTAAACCACTGAGCCGATGGTGGGATGGGGCGATTCGACGGAGCCAAACCAGCTCAAATATTCAACCAATAGTTGAGCTTCATCACAAAAGCCCGTTGCTTGGAGGCAAAGGTATTGGGAAAATAATTGTCCGTGTAGACGATAAAGAGATCCGACACCGGGGCATACCGCCACTGAAGTCGGGTATTGATATTGATGTTGTCAATCTGATTGTTGTACTGGAGGAAAGTGGTCCAAAAGAGATTTTTTGTCATGGTGAAATCTATCCTTGGACCGACCAGCAGCAAATCAGCATTGTTTTGCGGTGCAGGCAACCGGATTTGATTGAAGCTGAAATTCATGGAAATATTTGCGAGATACCCCATTCGATAGTTCATTGTACCTCCCAATCTTTTGATAGAGCCGGTAAAATAATCCCCAAAATCCCCATTGGCTGTGACAAAAAATGTGTTTCTGGGATTACCCAGGTATCGGAAACTGAAAAACGTATTCCTGTAATCGGTACCAGACTCCAACTCCGTCCCATTGGTTCTCGTCGGATCAAAGGGGGAAAAAAGATAGGTGTAGCGATTGTTCAGCGCAACCGTCAGTGTGGATAAGGATTGAAACTGTACCATATAGAAAGCGGTATGCAATTCGTCAGTCACCCCGAGGTTTTCATTCCATAGGGTTTCGGATTCAAAGCCCGGACCGTGCCTGTTGATCAAATCGGATTTTGGAAAAAATCGAAAAGCCAATTGCGGCGCGATTCTTTGGTAATCTTTTCTAGGAGTGAAGCCAACCGCAGGGTTGTAATTTTCCCCGATATTGGAATAGGCCAAGCTTGCTGAAAAATTGAGGTTATTGTAGTTCAACTGGGCATGCCCGGTTCCGGAATTACTCGGATTTTGGTATTCGAAAGTCTTGTGGTAAAAGAATTTTCCTGACCACCTGTTGTTTTTGGAGGCCAGATTGTAATCAATACCAGCCAAGCGGTTAAAATCAAAAGGTTTGAAACTCGCCCCGCCCTTTTCGGAATCGAGGCTCTCTCTGCTGACCAAAATGATACCCAAATTAGATCTGCCAAAAACCTTTTTCTGAAGGGCGGCGACCGTGTAGTTTTTTCCCTCAATATTCCTTTCTGGATCATTGCCCGTCTGCATGTTCATCAGACCGATTCTCCAATCATCGGTGAGTTTTCCACTGAGCCTCGCACCATAGACGATTTGGTTTTGAACGTTTTGGCCTGTGTTTTCGTCCCGATCCACACCGATCCTTCGGGAGAAGAATGGCCGGATTTTTTCGGTCCCGAAATCGGAAAACAGATCGGCATTCTCCAGAAAAAACTGCCTTCTTTCCGGAAAGAATATCTCAAAACGGTCCAGATTGGTGACCTGTTCGTCCACTTCCACTTGGGAAAAATCAGGATTAAAGGTCAGATCCAGGTTAAGCGCCGGACCAACACCGATTTTGGCATCACCACCAAAGGAGGGCTTGAGCGGATCAGATGTGCCCTCCAGCGAATTTCTGGCTGTCCCCATAGCAGCATAGGGAATCAAGGAAATATTGGCCCCGGATTTTTCCAAGGGTTCCTCAAAAAGTAATTTCCTCGAGAAGGCCAAGGCAATGACGGAGAAATTTCTGGGAATAGGGGTCCAGGTACTCCTTTCGTTGTATTCGCTGTCAATTCGATAGAAATTCACGTTCCAACTTGTCGCCCGCTCCTTGAAGCGCAGCGTGGAAAAGGGGATCGCTGCCTCCACCACCCAGTAGTCCTCGTAGATTTTGGCTGTGGAAAACCATTTGTTGTCCCAAGCTAGGTTCAGGTCCGCAGAGACACTACCACCGTTGGCAATCAGGGATTCCCGCTGGACTCCGTAGGGATTGACTCCGAATTGGAAGGCATTCGTTTTGTCATTGAAGGTATCGAACACAAAGCTGATTCCATCATTTTGTTCCCCCCGGAAATCCCTTCGCAGGGAGGTGCTGACATATTTATCCCGTGGCCCGAGGTTGTACATGACTGCGGCGATATAGATGAATTTGTCATCATAGGCGATTTTGACCCTGGATTGGGCCTTGGCCAAAGAGGTGTCAGAGGGGAAGAATTGATAAAAATTGGTTGCCCAGCCTTCCTCCAGCCAAACGGATTCATCCAAAACACCGTCCAAGGTGATGGGGAAATCGATTTTTACAGCTTGCAAGCCGGGCAGTATTTCGGTCTCTCCCTGCGCAAACAAGAAGGAACTGGAAAAGAACAGAAATACAAAAAACAAAGGCTTCATGGCAGCAGGTTGGGTTTTTAAAATTGCACATTGGAAGCGTTAATTGATTTGGCTTTTTTACCAGTGGTAAAAATCATTTTTGGGCTAGGAAACACCAGTGTAATTCCAGCAATCCTTCCTTCCATAAAAACATAAATCCTAAAAGGAATTGTATCAATATCAACAGATTATCTTCCAATATTTTTTATTCCAATAGGAAAAATTTAAGTAAACCGAAGGCCAAAGTTGTCCACCGAAATCTTAGGTTTTTTGTCTATTTTCGTAAAATGTGCATTTTAAGCGTGCAATGCGCCTATTTTGATCGTCTAAAATGTGGATAACTAGTGGATAACAACACTGAACCGTTCATCTACAAATGTTTAGAGGCATGGATTTTTTACTTAATCTGATTTCCAGGAAAAAGCAACCAACTTCATATTGCCGGATGCGTAAAACAAGACATGTCTGGGAAGCGCTATACCGAAGCCAAAATCACAGTTCCCAAGTTCTGTGAGGAGGAGGGTTTTTATACAACCAAACAGCGCTCTTACAACATGTCCCAAATTCGGGGAAAAAACACCAAACCGGAAATCCTGCTTAAAAAAGCCCTTTGGCATGCTGGACTGCGGCACCGGAGCAATAAGCAAAAATTGCCCGGAAAACCCGATATCGCCTTTCTCAAATACAAACTTCTCATCTTTATCGATGGCGCTTTTTGGCATGGTTACGATTGGGAAAACAGAAAGGAAAGCATCAAGTCCAACCGTGCCTTTTGGCTGCCTAAAATCGAACGCAATAGGCAGCGCGACAGGGAAATCAACCAACACTATGTCCAGAAAGGCTGGACCGTCCTCCGGATATGGGATTTTGAGGTGAAAAGGGAAAATATTGATGCCTTGATCGACCGCATCCGAAAAGAAAAGGAAAAAGTCCAAAAGAGAAAAATCTAAGCGAATGTTAATTGAAAGGGCTAAACCGATCTGTTTTCACAAGTTTTGTTAAAGCTCACGGTTAATGAAAGTTAATCGTTTTTAATATATCGTGAAAACCTGGAATTTAATTGGAAATCAATTTCCAGGTTTGCGATGGTCCTTTTTTCTATTCTTTTACTTATGCTCCAAACCCTCCCAAACGAAAAAGTCTGGAAGGCAAAATTAGTGGATTCCGTGACCGGAGAACCTATTGCTTTTGCCCATATCCTCCACCAAAAAGATCAGGCGATCTCAGACCTTGAGGGTAATTTTATCCTTCGCTTTGAGGATGCATATCCTGTCACCATCAGGCATGTGGGATACGAAACCTTGATTTTGGATCTGAACCTGGATTCATTACCCAACACAATTCAATTGCAAGCAATCGTGTTTCAGTTGGATGAGATAGAAATAAGGCCTTATCCAAGCGAGGAGGATTTCAAACGCCTGTTGCTGGACAACAGCTTTATTCCCTCCCAAATGCACCAAAACCTCCAAAACAATGTCACCTATATGAAGTCCATTCGGAATTTGGCCAAACATTACGACATGAGCAGTTACAATTCCTTCCTTTCCCGGGTCCGTCAAGAGGGTGGTGCCACTTTTTTTACCAGCACAGGAGGGGGCCTGATCCAGGCCTTTCGGGACTTGAAAAAGCCAAAGGTCCCTACATTTCCTAGTAGTTCACAACCCGTGTACCGCTTGGATCCGAGTGGACTTAAAAATTTGAATCTGCCGGATTCCCTAAGATCTATGCGGCGGTATTTCTAGAGCAAGATGAAACGTGATGGGTCAGAAATAAACAAATGAAAAAACCCTTAGCCGAAAAAACAGCCATAAGGGTCATCACTGATTTCCTTCAGGATCTCTTCGAGCGTATTTATTTTTTTATCGGGCTTGTACAATTCCCATTTTCCACTTGCCCGCATCCAATAGATTTTCCACTCATTCTTGGCGTTGACAAAGGTGATTTTGGCAAGAGGGATTGTCAATTTTATTGTTGGTGACCTAAAACTTGGACTTATTTCTTCCAGGATAATATTTTGATCCTTGATGGTGCACTGGAGATCCATCTCCTCCCTTAATTCCACTGGCGGTCTTTTCTCTTCCAGCCAAGGGTTGAGGATCGATTGGATTTCTCGGAGGTGAAAGGGGTTAAATTCCATAAAAGCTTATGTTCATTTTTGATTTACAAAAATACTGGATATTTCTGTTTTTTTAAGAGGAATAGGATGTTTTGATCCTTTTAGAATTTCAATGGAAAGCATTCCGATCCGATTTCTTCCTGACTCTAAAATAGGAAAAGGACAATTTTCAGTCGCCAATTTTCATGCTTTTCGGGAAATGTTTGGAGAGGGATAAGGATTAATAACGGATAAATGAGGTCTGTCAATCATTCCATTCTTACCCCATGACTATGCCTTCTAAAAACTCACCTAAACTCCTGCTATCACTTTGCACAGCATTGGTTTCCTCAAAATCCTCAAACGTATGCCAATCATGGTCAATTTCAGGATCATAGGGATAAATCCTTAAACTTGGAAAACCCCAATCCTCAGACACAAAAAACATCTCCTGAATCAGTTTTTCTTTTATCTTATGCGTTGCCGCAGCGATGCTGATTTCTTCTGGATTTTCGAATACAATCTCCCCAAACTGCTTGTAATTTGCACCATCTCTGTACATGTAATTGAGTTTGATGTTTTTCATCATTTAGAAAAAGCTTTTAAGCCTGCGATGATTTGATTGATTTTTAAAACCCCTTTATCCAAGCGAAAGTTTGGCTGAGGCGCTCCATAGATAAAGTGGTATAGGCTCATTTAATTCCCAATTGATACTCATTGGTTTTGAGCCATAATAATCCTTGAATGTACCTTCTCCTATGAATACATACCCCATCGTATTTTTAAACTCATTCTGTCTTTGTTCCCGAACAAACAATAAAATTATTTTCCCAATTTCTTCATGCTGAATATAACTCAATCCTTTCCCCCTATCTGGTCGTGAAGCATTTTGGGATTGCCAATGAAAAAGGTTTTCCTTTATGGCATAATCCTGATACATGGTTGTTGGCGAGTAATTCTCTTCGGATTTTATCAAATCAATAAACAAAATCTCGGTATTTAACGCTCCATTTTCTGCCACTCCCTCTCTGTTTGAAGATCTAGTTTCAAAACTGCTCAATCTAAAAGCAGATAATATCTGATCTCTGGTATATCGGGCATGTAGCCTAAGAGGTTGGTTATAAGACAGTTTAATATCGATTTCTTTAAAGGAAACATCATCCAGAAGAAGCTCTAATACTTCCTTCATTTCCTCGACAAGATTTTCATTTCTACCGATCGCCTTGATGCTATCCTCCAAATCATCAAAACCACCTTCTTTTTGCCAAAAATCATAATGAAGCATCAAACACATTGCTTTTTCATTTTCGGAAAAATTCTCCAATTGTATTTGAAATCCAATTTTGGCTTGCGTCAATAAAAATTTAAAGTAGGACGAAGAGTCTGTGGACAGCCATTTCTTTGAAATACAGCTCACCATTTCTTTTTCATTCAAATTATCCAAACTGCTCAACTTCCCTGCTTCATAACAGAGTCTTTTCCAAGACCCTCTTTTGTAGATGGTTGCCAATGGAAGGTGGAAAAACTCTGAAAAATTCTTAAGGTTTAATGGCTGTGTGGATTGGTGTTGGAAATTCCTGATTTTTTGGATAATCTGATTTCTATTTGGACTGGTGGCCGATTTGATATTGTTTAAGATTGTCTCCTTCGCCTGTTTTTCTAAAATAATAGAACAACCCAGTGGTAAATGCGGGAAATTTCGTTCGACCTCATTTTGAATGGAGGTGTTTGATTTTCCAATGAGGGCTCTAAATTTCCCTTCAAAATCGTATTCAGCACGGGCATTTCCAACAAAATCCAAAACCGTCAGACAGTCTTTGTTTTCTGATAACCGAAGCCCACGGCCCAATTGCTGGAGAAAAACAGTCAAACTTTCCGTAGGTCTCAAAAACAAAACCGTATCGATCTCAGGAATATCAACTCCCTCATTGAAGATATCAACCACAAAAAGATAATTGATCTCTTTTTTCAGAAGCCTATTTCTAATTTCAGCCCTATTTTCATTCCTACCACTGACCAAATAATCGGCTTTTAACCCAGCCAAAGTGAATTTTTCAGCCATAAATTGCGCATGCTCCTGAGTGACACAAAATCCAAGCGACCTCACTTCATGAATATTAGTAAGGTATTTTTCCAGATTGGAAAGTATGTGACTAACCCTATGGTCATTGTTGGTGTAAATTATTGTCAGCTCACTGGGTAGATACCTTCCTCTTGACCAGGAGACATTGGATAAATCTACATTGTCTGAGATTCCAAAGTAATTAAATGGACACAGTAGCTTTTGGTTCAATGCTTCTGGCAACCTGATCTCAGCCGCGATGTGGTCACAAAAGTCTTCCAAAATATCTGTCCTATCCATTCTTTCTGGCGTTGCAGTCAATCCCAATAGAATCTTCGGGTTGAATTTTTTCAGAATCGGTCGATAACTTTCAGCCGTGATATGATGGACTTCGTCAATGATGATAAAATCATAATAGTCTTCCGAAAGATCCAAATCCTCAATTCTGTTGTTTAAAGTCTGTACAGAAGCAAAAACATGATCAAGTTTTTGGGGATTAATTCCATCCACCCAAAGCTCTCCAAAATTCTGGTTTTTCAGGATGCCTCTAAAAGTTGCAAGAGACTGCTGCAAAATCTCTTTCCGATGTGCCACAAAAAGTAGATTTGCCTGAGGATTGGCATTAAAAAAGTTTTTGAAATCAAAAGCAGAAATAACAGTTTTTCCCGTACCCGTGGCAGCAACAATCAAATTCCTAAATCTATTGTGGACACTCCTCTCTACCTCAAGTTTTTCCAAAATCTCTTCTTGGAACTTATAGGGCTTAATGTCAAAAATCGTGAAGGAATTATTTTCAAATCCTCCACCGAATCGCCCTTCTTTTAAGGCAATTACTAGTTTTTCAGAATGGGTTTCATGCACATAGGTTTCAAAATCTGAACTTTGCCAATAGGTTTCAAATGTTTTTAGGGCCGTTTCTATCACATGCGGGACCTCTTTGCTGGTGATCTTTACATTCCACTCCAAGCCTTTTGTCAAAGCTGATTTAGAAAGGTTTGAAGAACCAATATAGGCGGTGTTGAATCCTGTTTTTCTAAAAAACAAATAGGCCTTGACATGCACCCTCTCGTTCTTGGTGTTATAAGAAACCTTTACCTCGCAATTCTTTAATTTGGAAAGGAATACAACGGATTTCGCATCGGTGGCACCAACATAAGTGGTGGTAATTAATCTTAATTTCCCACCCCTATTCGTAAAGTCTTCCAATTCCCTCATCAAGAGTCTCAGACCCTCCCATTTGATGAAGGAAACAATCAAATCAATTCTATCGGAGGATTTGATTTCTTTCTGAAGTTCCCCATCCATTTGGATTTTTTTTGATCCTCCTCCTCCCGTAAAAAGAGAACTGAAAATCAACCTGGATTCAGGAGTTATTTCTTTCAAAAAGGTATCGAAATCCAGGATTCCAAAATTAACTTTGGAATAAATGGCTTTCAGTATTTGACCATTGAGTCCTACAAGATCTTCTTCAAAATCCCCTTCATTCAACTCATCCCTAATCAATAAAATAAGCTTATTGACCAATGCGATCTGGTGGTCAAGCGAATCTTTTTGTGAATAAAGACTCAAGGCTTTATTCAGAATATCGGAGAAATATTGTGAAAGGACAGTTTTGGCCTCCTCCTTATCGATGACCTTTTGGGCAATTAAAAATTTCTCTCTGTCCAACTCATCCAGTTTTGACTGAACAAGTTTCGTGATCAATGCTTCGTAAATTCCTTGATTCATAAAAAAACGCTGTAATTAAACAATTAAGGCTTAAGGTAAATAAAATAATAGCCCAATGGATAGAATCGTTTTAAATTGACATCAACTGACCAATTCTTTTTTTTTCAAACGGGTAAAAAATCCCATTTCATGCTTGAACATAAATCTCAGCATTCACTATTTAGATGGCAAAAAAGCCCAATCCTTCCCAAAAAATCCAAATAAAAACCCCGGTTGGTTTCTCTCCCAACCGGGGTTCCGATTATTCCCCAAACAATCCCTGGTACAATTCCTCCAGCTTGCTGACGGGAATGACCTTGATGTTGTATTTGTCCAAATCCACACCCTTCACCGAATACTTGGATACCATGATCCTTTTGAACCCGAGTTTCTCCGCTTCCGTGATCCGGTTTTCGATCCTGTGCACTGCCCTGATCTCTCCCCCAAGCCCCACTTCTCCCGCAAAACAAATGTCTTCCGGCACGGGACTGTCCTCGTAGGAGGAAATCAAGGAAGCACACACCGCCAGATCCAATGCTGGGTCGTCCACGCGCATCCCTCCGGCCACGTTCAGGAAAACATCCTGCTGTCCCAATCGCATCCCTCCCCTTTTTTCCAAGACTGCCAAAAGCATATTCAGCCTCTTGGCATCGTGCCCGGTACTGCTTCGCTGTGGCGTGCCATAAGTCGCCGGGCTGACCAAAGATTGGATTTCGATCAGCAAAGGCCGATTTCCCTCCATCATGGCGCCGATGGCCACCCCATTGAGTGCCTCATCCCGCTGGGTAAGCAGGATTTCGGAAGGATTGGCCACCTGTCTCAGGCCATCTGACCGCATCTCGTAGATCCCCAACTCATGGGTGGATCCGAATCGGTTTTTGGTGGTCCTCAAAATCCGGTAAGCAAGGTGTCGGTCCCCCTCAAATTGAAGGACAGTATCAACCATGTGTTCCAGGACCTTGGGTCCTGCGATGGCGCCATCCTTGGTGATGTGCCCTACCAGAAAGACCGGCGTGCCGGTTTCCTTGGCAAACTTCATCAACTCGGCGGCACATTCCCGAACCTGGCTGACAGATCCGGCAGCGGATTCCACATAGTTGCTGTGCAGCGTCTGGATGGAATCGATCACCAAGAGCTCGGGTTGCAAGGCCTCGATCTGTTGAAAAATACTCTGGGTATTCGTTTCGGAAAGGATGTAGCAGTTCTCGGATTTGTGCGGCATCCGTTCGGCCCGCATCTTGATCTGGGATTCGCTTTCCTCCCCGGAGACATACAGGACCTTGGTATTATTTAGGATCAAAGCGATCTGGAGCATGAGGGTAGATTTCCCAATGCCCGGTTCTCCCCCGATCAAAATCAGGGATCCTGGGACGATTCCTCCGCCCAACACCCGGTCCAATTCTGCATCTTGGGTGACCAACCTGGATTGCTCCTCGAAATTGATCTCATGCAATCTTTTGGGAACAACGGCCCTTTTTTGCTTACCCGATCCTTGTTTCCAAGTGCCGACTGTGCTTTCCTCCTTTTGGATCACTTCCTCCACGAAGGTGTTCCACTCCCCACAGGAAGGACATTTCCCGATCCATTTGGGACTCTGCGTCCCACAATTTTGACAAAAAAATGAGCTTTTTACTTTGGCCATTCGGAATGCTTCAATGATGGTATAATTTGAATAGAGTTGTTAAGTTGGAAGTACTTAGTACCAAGTACAAAGTCCGAAGTATAAACTCCGGAGTCCATAGTTCGATGTTTAATGGGCTTCCAGCCAATCTTTCCCGACGCCCACCTGCACTTCCAAAGGAACGGCAATGGTGACGGCATTGGCCATCAATTTGGGGATTTCGATTTTCAAGAGTTCGACTTCATCCTTGTGCGCATCAAAAACGAGTTCATCATGTACCTGAAGGATCATTTTGGACTTCAGGTTCTCTTTTTTCATCCATTCATGGACGTTGATCATGGCCACTTTGATCATGTCGGCTGCTGAACCTTGGATGGGGGCATTGATGGCGTTTCGTTCTGCAAATCCCCTCATGGTTTGGTTGCGGCTGTTGATGTCCCTGAGGTAGCGTCTTCTTCCCAAAATGGTTTCCACATACTCGTTTTTCTGGGCCTTTTCGATGCAATCGTCCATGTATTGCTTCACGGCAGAGAATTCCTTGAAGTATGCATCGATGATTTCCTTCGCCTCTCCCCTGGAGATGTTGAGGCGCTGGGCAAGCCCAAAGGCGGAAATGCCGTAAATAATCCCAAAGTTGGCCGTCTTGGCCTTTCTTCTCATGTCGGTGGTGACTTCTTCCAAGGGGACTTGGAAGATCTTTGCCGCAGTGGTGGCATGGATATCACGGCCGTTTTTGAAAGCTTCAATCATGGATTCATCCTGCGAAAATGCAGCCATGATCCGCAGTTCGATCTGTGAATAATCCGCTGCCAGGATCACGAAATTTTCGTCACGCGGGACAAAAGCCTTTCGGATTTCCCTGCCTCTTTCGGTCCTGATCGGGATGTTCTGGAGATTGGGATTGATGGAAGATAGCCTTCCAGTGGCTGCCACGAACTGGTTGTAGGTCGTATGGATCCTTCCGGTTTTGGGATTGATCATGGTGGGCAATGCGTCCACATAGGTGGACTTGAGCTTGACCATCTGTCGGTATTCCAAGATGGCAGAGGCGATTTCATGCTCTCCGGCCATCCTGCTGAGCACTTCCTCGCCGGTGGCAAATTGGCCGGTTTTGGTCTTTTTGGCCTTCGGGTCAAGGTCCATCTTGACAAAAAGGATTTCGCCCAATTGTTTTGGGGACGATAGATTAAAAGTCTGTCCTGCGAGTTCGTACACCCTTTTTTCGATTTCCTTGCTGTCGTCCTCCAGAATTGTGGATAACTCTGCCAGGCTGGCGGTATCGATCTTGACACCTTCAAATTCCATTGCGGCCAAAACTTTGATCAAGGGGTTTTCCACATTGTGAAAAAGATTGTTTAATCCATTGGACTTGATGATGGGATCAAAAACCTGCTTCAGTTTAAGGGTGATGTCTGCATCCTCGGCGGCGTAGGCGACGACCTCGTCCACGTCCACGTCGCGCATATTGCCTTGATTCTTTCCTTTTTTCCCGATCAGAGATTCTATCGATACGGGTTTGTAATTCAGGTATTGCTGGGCGAGCCAATCCATGGAATGCTTCCCTTCGGGTTCGATCAGGTAATGGGCCAACATGGTATCGTAATATTCGCCTTTGACTTCCATCCCATAATTTTTCAGCACCAGCACATCGTACTTGATGTTCTGTCCGATTTTCCGGATGCTTTCATTTTCAAAAATCCCTCTGAACAATTCCAATTTGTCCTTGGCTTTTTCCTGATCATCTGGGAATGGAATATAAAAAGCTTCTCCTATTTGGTAAGAAAATGAAATCCCAACCAATTCCGCCACATTGGGATTGAGGGAGGTCGTCTCGGTATCAAAGCAAAATTCTTCCTGGATTTCGAGATAGGAGATCAATTCTTTGATGTCCTCCTCACCCTCGACTTTGTGGTAGTCATGTGCACTGCTCAAGATGCTGTCTTGCAGGGACGCTTCCGGGAGAGGATTTTCTTCCACTGCCACTTCCACCTCGGCTTCTTTTTTCACACTGCCTCCGGCAAAAAGATCCATTTGGTCGCTGACCTTCATTGTCGGCTTTTTGAGACTTTCTCCAAAAACCCTCTGGGTAAGCGTTCTGAATTCAAGTTCCGCAAAAAGCGCCTTCAGCTTCTCTTCATTGGGCCCACTGTACCGCAGGGCAACTTCATCAAAGTCAATGGGAACATCCTGGTTGATGGTCGCCAGTTCCTTGGAAAGTAAACCTTGTTCGCCAAAGTTTTCCACATTTTCCTTTTGCTTGCCTTTGAGTTTGTCCGTGTTCTTCAGCAGCTCTTCTACGCTTCCGAATTCCTTCAGGAATTTGACGGCTGTTTTTTCGCCGATTCCGGGAATCCCCGGAATGTTATCCACAGCATCTCCCATCAATCCCAGGATGTCTCGCACCTGTTCCACATGTTCGATATCCCATTTGGCGCAGATTTCCTTGGGACCCATGATGTCCACCGCATTGCCCATGAAGGCCGGCTTGTACAAATAGATATGGTCTTCGACCAACTGCCCGAAATCCTTGTCCGGTGTCATCATGTACACGACAAAACTCGTGTTTTCAGCCTTTTTGGCGATGGTGCCGATGATGTCATCTGCTTCAAAACCATCCAGCTCAAGAATGGGAATGTCAAAACCCTCCACGATTTGCTTGACCCATGGTATACCAACCTCAATGTCTTCGGGTTGGGACAGCCTGTTTGCTTTATAGGGTTCATACCGCACATGCCTAAAAGTCGGGGCTTTGGTGTCAAAGGCAACGGCAATATGGGTCGGTTTTTCTTTTTCAAGGACCTCCAAAAGCGTATTGGTAAATCCAAGCATGACGCCTGTATTCAATCCTTTTGAATTGATCCTGGGATTTTTACTGAATGCAAAATGGGCTCTGTAGATCAAAGCCATTGCATCCAGAAGAAACAGTTTTTTATCTCCTTTTGGGGGCATGGGGTGGGTTTTTACAAGTAAAGAAATGAACCTTCGGTTTTATTATGCTTAAGGTGATCCTGATCGCACTGAGAAAAGGCCAGGGCTGCAAGATTTCTCCCCTGTTTCAGGATCAGAATCGGAAAACACATTGGCAATGGTAAAATTAAGGATTCTTCAGGGAAAGAAAACTGGTTTCCGAAGATTGGCTAAATTACAAAGAATAATGAAATTAGTTTTAGCTGCTATTTGTCGAATATTGAATTATTATCTTATTTTTGAATGCTTGCCCCTCTATTCGGCCTGACTTTTGTATTTGACAGCAATGCAGGAGTATAGATCCCTGGTGGTACATTTATTTTATTTTCAACCAATTAAATACATTATTATGAAGAAGATCGCTTACCTATTATCGTTCATGCTTTTATTCAGTGCTTTTGCACCCGCAGCAATGGCTAAAGGCGTGAAAAAAGAAAAAACAGAACTCACTGCCGAACAATTGGTTCGTGTTGGGGAAATCGAGTCAAGAGTAGCAGAAATCAAATCCATGGACTTTTCCAAAATGTCCAAATCAGAAATAAGCAGTGTCAAAACTGAGCTGAAGGAAATGAATAAGGAAGCTAGAGCAGCCAACAATGGCATTTACCTTTCAGTTGGTGCCATTATCATCATCCTTTTGATTGTGATCTTGCTTACCTAATCGCATAAAACAACTCAAAAACCCGAGACGAATGTATCGGGTTTTTTTATGCCCTTTGCGCCAACTTTTGTTGACTGTCTTGTTCTTTGGCCTGTATGTGAAGGCTTAAAAAATTATTTAATTAGTTTAGGTAGAATTTTGTCATTGTTTGAATGCTTCAATATCCATTCGGCCTGTCATTTGTATTCCTCAATACTGCTTAATCACCGTTACTTGGTGGCACATTTCGTTTATTTTCAACCAATCAAACACACAATTATGAAGAAGATCGCTTACCTATTATCAGTAATGTTTTTATTCAGTGCTTTTGCACCCGCAGCAATGGCTAAAGGCGTGAAAAAAGAAATAACAGAACTCACTGCCGAACAATTGGTTCGTGTTGGGGAGATCGAGTCAAGAGTAGCCGAAATCAAATCCATGGACTTTTCTGAAATGTCCAAAGCTGAAAAAAACAGTGTCAAAACTGAGTTGAAGGAAATGAACAAAGAAGCTAGAGCCTTGAACAACGGTGTTTATCTTTCAGTGGGAGCCATCATCGTCATTCTATTGATCGTGATTTTGCTTACCTAATCACACAAAAACAAATAAAAAACCCCCCAAGACAAATGTCTTGGGGGGTTTTTTATTTGAGCTTAAGCCCAATTTTTGCTGAATATCGTGATCCTACTCCTATGTGTTAAGCATTCTAAATTTAGGCCAATTCATTTGTCTGATGGCAAGGAAGTAGTACGCATAGATTTCCGGAAAAGAGATTTACAGTTTCGGATCGGATTAGCTTTTCTTGCCATTCATGGCATCCACGAGCTCTCTTTTCAATTTCCGCTCACGCTCCAAGGTGTTTTTTCGGTGTTGTTCGAATTCCTCCACCGTCTCGTTCAGGTTATTCTCTGCACGGGTGATTACTTTATGGCTTTGGCTATATTTGAATAAAAAGAAACCCAAGGCCACGGCCAATCCAGCAACAATGGTCCACATGAGGGAATTATAGGCCGATTTGTGGATCGCCATCCCCATAAAGGAGAAACTGTCTCTCGCCTCTTCTGCCGCCTTCAATTCCTCCAGGTTTGCATTCATCTCTGCCTCAATTGTCAGCATTTTTTCCCTTTTCTCTGCCAATTGTTGATTGACGGCTAGGAGTTGATCCTTGAATACTTTGAGAGAGTCCAGTACATTTTTCTCGATTTTATCCAGATTAGTACGCTTTATGACCTTGTATTCCTGAAAATTGTTGGAAACACTCTTCAGATAATCAAATTGACTCGAGATGGTTCCGCTGTTGAGGGACCCTGTTGTAGGTTCTTCGACTGGTGTAGTGTCTTGTGCAAAGCTGGCAAATACGACTAGAAAAAAGGTGAAAAAAGTAATTGTATAGGATTTTTTCATGCTTATATGGATATAATTTGATCCGATTCCGGTAAAATTTATTGGTTTTAAATATTGGTGTAAAACCGTGCAAATATTATGCCCGTTAAGGTCAGAATTTTTTTAAAATCCCCTGAATGAATCTCCCCCCTTCCCGACTGAAAAATATTGTGTTTTGATTCATCCTTTTGAAGGATTGGCAATTTTGTTGATTTTGATTTGGGAATTCAAGCCCATTTTATGCATTACCAACCCATTCCATCCCAAAAACGCTTCATTATCAGTCGCTTGTTTACTGTTTATGACTTCCCCATTTTGGCACACTGCCTAATTCTCCAAATCATCAGATTTTCTTGCAGTTTATACAGCTATTGGGAAGCCTATTGAATTTTCGAGTCAAATGCTCCATCCAAATTTTCGTGGAAATGAATGTCTTGAATTCCTGAATAGAACCAAATAACACAGCTGCATACACAACTGGAATCAAGGAAGACAAAGTATTCAGCCGAATTCCCCTAACTTTGACCAATCCTTTATTTTCAAATCAAAGACCATGAGGCACCAAATATTCCAAAAGCTCTTTATTCTGCTTCTTTTGCCCATTTCGGTTTGGGGACAGCAAAATAAGACCATTTCCCAATACCTCAATGACTTAGACAAAGGCCTGGAAGTCTCGCTGCTCGTCCAACAGCCAACAGGGGAAATACTATTCAGCATGAATGCGGAAAAATCGGTCCCTTCTGCAAGCATTATCAAAATCCCGATCCTGATGGAATTTTTCAGACAAATCGAGTCAAAAACGCTCCACCTTGATCAAATGTATGCTCTGAAAGCGAAAGACAAAGTAGGCGGAGCGGGAGAGCTTCAAAACTTGGAAGAAAATTCCACACATAGCCTTGAGTTTCTCGCCCGGGAAATGATCCGCATTTCCGACAACACCGCCACCAATGTCCTGATTGGTCTTGTCGGGATGGAAAATGTCAATCTCCTGATGGAAGAATTGGGACTCAAAACCACCCGCCTCAACAGGTACATGATGGATTTTGAGGCGATTGAAGCGGGTAAGCAAAACTTCACCAGCCCGGCAGAAATCAACAAACTCTTAAGTATCATCCTTTCGGGTGTTGAGTTATCCACATCCTCCAGAGAATCCATGCTCAATATGCTATTGGCTTGTGCAGACAAATCGACCATCCCCGGCAAGCTTCCAGAAGAAACCAGAGTGGCCCACAAAACCGGGACCTTGTCCTATGTACGTGGAGATGCAGGGATTATCCTCAACCAAAAGCCCATCATCCTCAGCATTTTTGTGGAAAACTTTGAAACCCTCGAGCAGGCGGATGAAATCATCGCCAATATTACCAACTTGGCTTTTGAAGCATATGCGAACTGAGCCATTGACCATCAACTGCTTTCCGTTTCATTTCCTCAAAATAAGGTTCTTATAACCCGTACAGATTTTTTTCCAAAAACGCATTGCGGAATTTTCCTTGTGGATCATATTTGGCCACCAGATTTTTGAAATCCGCCAACCGCTCATATCGATTTTGCAAAACAGGGGGCGCCATGGCAAACAATTTTCCCCAATGGGGTTTCACATTAAAAGGCATCAATTCCTTTTCAATAATAGGCAATAACCGCATCACCTCGGGTATTTCCTGTTTCCACGTAAAATGAATCGCAACGGAATCCTGTGCATAGCAGGGGCTCATCCAAAGCTTGTCCGCTTTGATGCTGCGGATTTCCGAAATCAATAAATGAGGACCGACTTGCTTCGCCAATCTGGAAACCGATTGAATGGCTTCGACGGCATCCGCCTTCGGTACAAAATATTCGGATTGAAGTTCTTTGCCGCTGCTTGGCGTGAAACCCATCCGGAAATGGGGCAGCCGCTCAAACCATGCTCCAGAAACACCCATTTGTTCGCTGCAGTTTTCGGCTGAGATTTCAGCAATGGGATGCAGATTTTTGGTGGCGGCTTTCCCACCAAAAAATTCGGGAATCTTGCCATAATCCACCGGGTCGTTTTCCAGGGCTTTCACCCAAACTTCATTGACAAATTCTCCTTGCCAATCGGTAAACAAGCTGACGCTATAACCCGCTGACATGATCGCATCAAAATTGTCCAAGAGTTGGGACATGGGAAGGTTTTCATATACAAATTGTCTGATGTTGAAAGTTGGCTGAAGGTCCAAGGTGATCTTGGTGACAATCCCCAAAGCGCCCAAACCCACCACTGCCCCATGAAAATCCCCACCGTCTTTTTCTCTGGACAACTGATGGATCTCCCCATCTGCTGCCACAAGTTCCAAAGCGGCGACTTGGGAGGATAGATTCCCGTTGTTTACTCCAGAGCCATGCGTGGCTGTCATGCAACCACCTACCACAGAAATGTGGGGCAAGGAAGCCAAGTTGTGCAAGGCAAATCCATTTTCCTGAAGGATCGGGGCAAGCGTCCCATAATTTATCCCTCCATCCACGGTCACCTGCTTGGCCTCCACGTCGATGTCTATCGACTTCTCCATCTTTCCTGTAGCCAAAAGAAAATCCTTGCTGTCTGCGATGGTATTGAAACAATGCCTTGTCCCCAGGACTTTCAGTTTTTCCTGTTTTCGAACGAACTGTTGGATATCCCCAACAGCATTGGGGTAGGCGACTTTATCGGTACTGTAGGTAAGATTTCCAGCCCAATTTTTAAGATTTTCCGAGTTTGCCCAAATTTTCATAGGTGAGATCAAGGGGATTGCAACAAGCGTTGAAGATAACTTTAAAAAGGTCTTTCTCTTCATGGTTTATCGGGTTTTGTCAATGTGAAATATTGTGTCTGCTTTTCCGCAAGATGTCTGTTCTTTTTACGGATGAAGGATTTGAAGAAAGATGAAGCTAAACTGAATCAATCTCTTATTAGGGTAAGCCAATAATTTTATTGATCTAGACCTCTAGTGGAATCACAGCACATCAGAATCAATTTAACCCGAAATTTGCATTATCTCTCCTAAAAACGGTTGAAACTGAAAGAAATTCAGAAGATTCGGGAAATAAAGGAATTTCACGATATGGTGAAATCAAAATTTAAGCCTGTACGAGAAATGGAAATGCATCGCAAGGGTTAAATGATTCCTTTAAACAAACGAAAACAAAACCTCGAAAAACCCCGGAGGAACCAAAATTAATTCCCGGGGAAGGAAAATGGTGAAAAGGAACCTGCATTTAGGCCCATTTTTCTGTGGAAATTATACATTTGGGAAAAGAAAAGTACGAAATGCACGCTAAAAGAGGCTGCAAGTACGGAAAAAACGTTTCAAACTTGAAAGGCATTGGAAATTTACATATTAACTGGACACAAAATCACCATGCTGAACCTCCACATGCTCCAAATGGCCGATTATTTTTTTGTGCTGTTTCACACCTGTCTGATCCTTTTCAATCTTTTTGGCTGGCTCTGGAGACCGCTACAAAAATGGCAACTGCTCACCATCTCCCTGACCTTTGCTTCTTGGCTGGGATTGGGGATTTGGTATGGTTTAGGGTATTGTCCGCTGACGGATTGGCACTGGGATATTCTCCGGAAAATGGGGGAAACGAATCTCCCAAATTCATATATCAGTTATTTGTTCCAAAGACTGCTCGGCTTGAAGCTCCCTGATCTTTGGGTTGATGTGCTGACAGTCAGCATGGCAATTTTGGCCTTGGCTGCGTCAATTTGGGTCAATTTTTTCCAGAAAAGGAAAGGAAATTCAATCGCCTAGATCATTTTCCTTGTTGTTGACAGTTGGTGATCGATGGGAAAAAATGAATTCTTGCCAATCCGAAATGGAAATGGATCAATCCCCAGATTCGGCGGGGTTATTCTTCTCCACTTCTACTTTAGGCATATCTGCGGGCAGGGTAAAATAAAAGGTCGACCCAACTCCTTCAATACTTTCAACCCAGATTTCCCCTCCGTTTTTTTCCAAAAAGCCCTTCACCAAAAGCAGTCCAATACCCGCCCCTTTGTTTTCTTCCCTCGGGCTTGAAAGACTCTTCAATTGGGGGGCAAAAAGCTTCTCTTGGATTTCCTTGGACATCCCCACTCCAGTATCCTGTATTTTTACGATAATTTTGTCTTCTTTTCTTTTGGCGGAAACGGTGATCTTTCCACCGGGACTGGAATGCTTGATTGCGTTTGAAACAATATTGTGAAGGATTGAGAGCAACATTTTACCATCTGCAAAAACACTTTCATTCGCTTCGATTTCTTGGTGAAAATTGATCGTGTTCAATTCCGCCGTTTCATTCAGGATATCAAAAACCTTTTGAACATAAACGGAAAGCTCGATTTTTTCGGGTGAAAACACCTCTGAGGCATATTTTATCCTTGCCCATTCCACCAGATAGTCCAGCATGTTCAATTCCTCTACGGAAGAGTGATGGATAAGCTCAAGCATCTCCAAAACTGTCTTTTTCTCCAGTCTTTCAAAATTAGATTTCAAATATTCCGCTGCGCCGATGATCCCGGTCAGCGGACTCCTTAAATCATGGGAAAGAATGGCAAGAACGCTGTCTTTATGGGTATTGAGTTCCTTAAGGTCCCTCATGTACTTCCTAATTGCATCTTCGGACTTCTTTCTTTCCGTCAAATCCTGAAGAATTTTTACATAACCCAATTTCTCGCCACCCTTTCCGATGAGTGGGAATACCAAACCAAAGGCATAAAAGGTTTGGCCATCTTTGCAGAGATGCCATCTATTATCCGTTGCTCTTCCATGGCTTGTTGCCCTATCGATTTCATTTTTAGGAACCTCATTTTGGATATCTTCCTCGGTGAAAATAATATCAAACCCTTCTCCCAAGACCTCCTGTTCTTCATAACCAAATATTTTTTCCGCCCCAGCACTCCAACTATTTATTTTCAGCGCATTGTCCATGGTGAAAATTGAATAATCCTGGAGGCTGTCAATAATTTGGCTGTAAAAATCTGCTGAAGGAACGTATCTGTTCTTGGAGATTTTAAAATCTTTGGGCTCTTTTTTCATCGGATGAAAGTATTTCTGTTTCAGAAACCATGAGGTCATCTGTTGGAGATTAACAATATATTGTGGAAACAGCTTCTTATTTACCTAACGATCTAAACATTACTGGCGATCGCTGTTCCAAAGCTTTGTAAAAATATGCTATTTATCCCCAATACAATATTTGGGTGGAAAAATTTAAGTCAAAAGGACTATTCTATACCCATCAGACATCAATTTATTAAAACCCCAAGATGCAATGGCTTTTCAAAGGAGATTGAAATTGCAAGTAAATCAGACCATTTGGAGAATCGCTTACAGTAGGGACATGATGAAGTCAAAAATTATTGATAACGGAATGATTATTAAGCAATTAAAGGCTGGTTTAGTATTGGTAATGCATTATAGGGGTTAAAACAAAAAAAAGTATGGCCTAACCAGCCGACCTTTTTCTATTCGCTTGGTCCTTATAAAAAATTATTGTCTTCAAATTCTGACAAGGTCTGCACTTCTATAGGTAGGGACGGGGATTACCTGTTTTCCCCTCTCATTGACCCATAATCCATTCCAATCGCCGGTTGGCAAAAAAAATGATGATTGCCCATATAAATCATTAAATTAAAATTCCTTTTGTCCGTTCTGAAAAGAATTATTGAATGCACATCTCCACAAATGCTTTCCATTGTCTTATTCCGAATTCAACCCGCAATATGCCATCAATTCCCTAATGGAGTTATCACCACAAGAAAATCAGGATATTTGAAAAATAAGGACTCGTCCCGATATGGTGAAATCAAAAACAGAAAATATCTGATGATTATTAAGGAATTATAAGCTGGAAAGGGATTGGGCATGCATTAAACGGGTTAAATCAGACAGAAACAATCTATAAAACACATGGTTTGATCTTGAACCGTCAAACAATTAACAACCAAAATAATGGCAGAAATTAAAAAAGAAGATTTAAAACAGGAGATTTTTGACATCTACGATGACTATTGCCACAGCAAGATCGCCCGGAGGGAATTTGTCAGCAAACTGTCCGTTTATGCGGTCGGGGGATTGACGGTTTCGGCGCTACTTGCTTATTTGATGCCCAATTACGCAGAGGCCAAACAATTCAAACAAGATGACCCGAGATTGACTTCGGAATACATTGAGTATGATTCTCCCAAAGGAGGAGGCAAAATGCGGGGGCTCTTGACCAAGCCTAAAAACAGTGTGGGAAAATTACCCGGTATCATTGTAGTCCATGAAAACCGAGGCCTGAATCCATACATCGAAGATGTTGCCCATCAGGCTGCACTGGATGGCTTTATTGCATTTGCACCAGATGCATTGACCCCACTGGGCGGATATCCGGGAAATGATGACGAAGGCAGGACGATGCAGGCAAAACGGGACAGGGATTCCATGCTTGAGGATTTTATTGCTGCCTATGAATTGTTGCAAGCACATGAGGATTGCACGGGAAAAGTCGGTGTGGTAGGCTTTTGTTTTGGCGGCTGGATTTCAAACATGATGGCTGTTCGGATTCCGGATTTGCCTGCGGCGGTCCCCTATTACGGAGGACAAGCTGCCGCCGAGGATGTGCCCAAGATCAATGCCGCGGTACAATTGCATTTTGCTGAATTGGATACTCGGGTGAATGAAGGTTGGCCAGCTTATGAGGCTGCCTTAAAAGCAAATAACAAAGAACATACCGCCTACTTCTACCCGGGAGTCAATCATGGTTTCCACAACCATTCCACCCCAAGGTATGACAAGGCTGCCGCAGATTTGGCTTGGAGTAGGACCATTTCCTTTTTCAGGGAAAAATTGAAATGATCTACTCGAAAGGGGATTTTCCTGCATGAAACCAGTGCAATCTCCGAGCATGAAACCAATATCGAATTGGATATAAATGAAATGAGACCTAAGTCTGGCCGATAACCAGACCTAAGTCTCATTCACCAAATCCAAAAAATGGATGTGATATAAAGATTCAGAAGTAATCCATCATAATTCCCAATGAAGATCTGGCAAATCTTTCTGCCTGAAACTTTATCTACTCAGAACAATACCTCCGTACTGGGGCAGATCAACGAGCATGGAGAATGGAAAACCTTCCATTTCAAAAGGCTCAGCATGGACTTCCAACAATTCCACCTCAGAGAAATCCTCATCATAACCCTTCCAGCCACTGTTGAACCTGACTTTCCAAATCCCTTCATGTGGAAGCCCGATCCTGTAACCTTGATAGAGTTGATTGGAGAAATTCAAAATAACCAAGACAGGCTTGTCTTGGTGCTCAAAATGTACCCGCTGAAAAGCCAAAACCAAGGATTCTTGGCTGAAATGGAAAGTATCCGTCATGCTTCCAGTCAAACCAACACAATCCTCATTCCTCCCATTCCGCAGCTGGATAAGATCCCTGTACATCCTGGCAATGCCATTCAATTCAGAATACCGGTTCCAATCCAGTGGGTTTTCCACATTGAAATGGCTGTCGGTCAGAAATTCCTGTCCCTGAAAAATCATGGGGATGCCTGGTGAAGTGAATAGGGTAATTGCCCCAAGCGTGGATTTTTTCTTGGCATACTCCCCATCTGCTTCACCCGGTTGAATTTCCTCAGGCAACCTTGAGGATCCATTTGCAACTTCATCGTGCGATTCGGTGAAGATTACCCTTTGGAATGCGGAATTGTTGAAGGAAAAAAAGAGCGACTCTACCACTTCTTGAAGATTTCGGTGCTCGTCTTCAATTTCCAACAAAACACGTTTGATGGAATGATTGAATCCAAGTCCCCACTGACTATGAAAACCCAAGCCATTGTGCGCAATGTCTGCGGTGACTATCGAGTCGGCCTTCAGGTCCTCGGCAATCAGGATTTTTTGCGGATATTTCTCCCTGATCTCGGCATTCAGTTGCTGTAAAAATCGGTACCCTTCTTCGAGTTCGGATCTCTCCTTAAGGTCTCCACCCTCCACAAATCTAATATAAGCAGTAGCATCGAATCGAAGTCCATCACATTGAAAGGCCTCCAACCACATGAAGGCATTGTCCCTTATATAATTCCTTACCTCTTTTCTTCCAAAATCTGGCCTGTTATCTCCCCAAGGTGTGGTGGATTTATAATCGTTATAAAAATAAATGCCCCCTTTGTCATTTTCCTGCCAGCCATCAAACTGCCAAAGGTCAGTATCCCCTGGTCCAAAATGGTTGTAAACCACATCCATCAGTACAGCGATTCCCTTGAGGTGCGCTTCTTTGACAAAATGGGCCAAGCCCTCGGGGCCGCCATAATCGGATTCAATAGCAAAGGGATAAGAAGGATTATAGCCCCAGGATTTTGCTCCTGGAAATTCCATCACGGGCATCAACTCAATCACATTGATTCCAAGCGCCTGAAGGTAATCCAGTTTTTCCGCAGCAGAATAAAAATCACCAACGCCATTTTGGCTGTCCTCTTTTTTGTAGAAGGTACCGATGTGCATTTCATAAATGACCAATTCGTTGAAAGGGGGCAATTGAAATTGATGGTCCTCTTGGTTTTCTTCCGGCTGATAGACCATTGAATTTCCACCACTGTGGGTCATTTTTCTCGCATAGGGATCATTCCTTGAAAGCTTCTGATCACCATTGACAAGGACATATTTATATTCATCCCCATTTCCTGCATTTTCGAGGAAAAGTGCCCAATACCCCTCCCCTTCGTGTTCAAGTTGAAATTCATCATCCTTCCAATCATTGAAAGATCCCATGACAAATACTTTTTCGGCATTTGGCGCCCAAAGCCTAAAAGTGACGCCTTCATTCCCAACAATAGCACCCATTCCGGAATACTTTTCGATATTTTCGCTCATAAATAAAAGAATATTAAGTTAAACCCGTGTTTTGCATTCCCAATTCCATTCCATCCTGAAATCACTTAAAAATCAAACAGCTGTTTCCTGTTTTTGGCTCCGCTATATCGGTAATACGTCTTATTCTCCAAATGGTCTGATTTTCTTGCAGTATCCACCCTTATAAGGACACCCCATGCATATTTCGGACTGGACATCAATTCTCAAAGGCTGTGCCTATCTTGATCAAAAATAGTGTTTATTGCACCTTAATGCTTATTATTTTTTTCTTGTTTGCAACATCAATCAAAATTTCTTCGTCCTGTCTTTATAAAAAATCCATGACTTATGAAAACTAAATTCGCGATAGTATTATTGACTTTTTTTTCTATCTCCTGTATGGATCAGGGACAAACCGAGGTCATGGCCGGGCACTTTTTGGTAGGCAACTGGACCAATTTTGAGTATGAGATGGATGCTTTTACGATGGAAAAATCCAAGAATTTGGCCTCTAACGTGTATGGTTATTCCTTTCGAAAGGACGGTACGCTTATCCAAAGAAGCAATTCGGGCTGGTGTGGAACACCTCCAGTGGTCACTTCTGATTTTCAGGGGACTTGGAGGATCGTAGGGGAAGAAGTCATCATTGAGGCCAAATATTGGGGCGGGATTTCTGTTCAAACCTGGAAAGTGACCCAACTTTCCAACAAAACATTGAGGATAGAAATCCTCAGCAGCGAATACAGGGAAGAATAAAGAAATGAAAATGAGCATCTTAAACCTGCTCGTTTTTTTCTATCTTTATTTTATGAAAATCATCACACTATTGGCGGTAGTGCTGTTTCCCTATTGTGTGCATGCCCAACATCCGCATGCCGATGGGCAGATGCGTGACGCCATTAAAATCTCTGAAAAAGGAAATCCTAAGCAAGCGGAGTGGATATTTTCGAAAATCATCAGCGACCATCCATTTTTTGCGGAGCCTTATTTCCAAAGGGCAGGGGTCAGGGAAAAGATGGGAGATCTCGAAGGGGCCCTCACCGATTATAATATTTTGCTGGAATTGTCTCCTACGCACACAGAGGGAATATTCTCCAGAGGAATCGTCCGCTATGAGATGAAGCACTATGAATTGTCAAAGGAAGATTTTCTAAAGGTCTTGGCATTGCCACAAGGAGAAACCAACTCGGTGCTGTACCGAAAATCGCCCTATAAATCAGGAATAGATAGGATCACTACCCTCCAAAATGGGCAACAAGACTACATCTACCAGCATTTAGGACTGATCTGCATGGAACTGGAGGATTACAACGAGGCCCTTCATTACCTGGAAAAAGCCATAGCGCTTCGCCCAGATGACCCGGACCATTACCTCCATCGCGGCAAAATATTCCAATCCTCCGGACAGGTCGAAAATGCGGAAAAGGATTACATCAAGGCACTCTCCCTAAATCCCTATCATCCCATGGTCCATCAATATATGGGGATATTGGCCAATGCATCAGGAGATAAACTCAAAGCCGATCGCTATTATTCACAAGCCATTGCCGAGGCACCTGACGTCCCCTATCCTTATAAGCAACGGGGTTATCAGCGGTTGATCGCTGGACAAATCGAAGGTGCTCTTGAGGATTTTCACAAAGTATTGGAATTGAAAAGAGATGATGTGGAGACCTTACTTTATAGAGGCTTTGCATTTGAAAAAAAAGGAGAACTCGGTGCTGCACAAAAAGACTTTGAACAGGTTCTCGTGCTAGAGCCCTCTCGTTCCCAAGCCTGGATAGGACTGGGCGATGTGCAGGTCAAATCAGGGAAGCTTCCTGAAGCAGTAAAATCTTACACATTGGCCATTATTTACCAGCCTGAAAATCCCCAAGCCCATTATCAAAGGGGAATCGCCCATCACAAATTAAAAGATGTGGACCAAGCCTGCATCGATTTCCAGCAAGCTGCGCAATGGGGTTTGGAGCCTGCGCTAAAAGCTTTGGAAAAAGCCTGCCAATAATCCCGATGGCAATGGCCTATTTTTTTTGATTTCCCTCCGTACGTCCTTTCCCATTCACAGAAAACACAATCAACTTGGCTACATTCTGATTCGCCTAATGAAGGTTACCGGGTCCCTTATCGAAACAGGAATCCCAATGGCTGAGGAAAACAGGAAGGATAGCTTCGATAGTTTGTCCCCAATTGGATCAAAACCGCATTTCCATATTCATAATTTAAAAATAATTCGAAGGATAGTTTTTGCGTATTCAATAACAATTACAGCTTTTTTATAAATTATATGTATTTTTTTATTTATTTCTTTGAATTATTTTTAATAAAAGGAATGTTTTGTTAACTTTGAAATATCAAACAAAGACAAATGGTCTTTTACAATGTAGGATGTTGAAACTGGCAGACAAGCCCTCCTGTCTCGGGGGTGGGGATCACAGTATAAAGCAAATATCGAGCTCGTGTTTTGCCTAATTGCTCCGTGGAGGTTCGAATCCTTCTCCTACAGCTATATTGAATCCGAAATATGCATCAGGCTTCTTCGATGGGAAAAAGCCAAAACATGGCCCAAACACTGATTATTTATAAATTACATGTTGTAATGGAGTTGGTCATGCATATAACGGGTTAAATTGAAAATTTTAGCATGCACATATTGTAGGATGTTGAAACTGGCAGACAAGCCCTCCTGTCTCGGGGGTGGGGATCACAGTATAAAGCAAACATCGAGCTCGTGTTTCGCCTAACTGCTCCGTGGAGGTTCGAATCCTTCTCCTACAGCTGGTTATTTTGGGTTTATTGTTAATTGACTAAAGCTGTGAGATTTTATTTCACGGCTTTTTTAATTTTAACCCTTGTCGTCATGCATTGTCTTTTCCCTTCCAGGCTGAAATTACTTAGGAATCAGGGTTTGTTTTTTGAACCCACTCAATCGGCAAAAGACCTTATGCTCTCAATAGTCTGATTTTCTTCCAGTTTCAACTCCAATAGGAAACTTAATGCATGTTTTGGGTTCAAGATCTGAATAACCGCAAAAAACCCAATTTTTTCAGCGCAGTCAACCAGGTGGCTTTTTTAAAAAAAATGCTTTGGGATAAAGACCCCTTTCAGGAGTGATTTACTTTTGGGTTTTTTCCTGAATAAAAGAAGACCTTAAATATCTCCTGCCTTCACCTTGGAAGCAATCAATGCCGGTCTATAAGATGCGATGAAGGTAATGGCAATGACGGCCAAACTTGTCCACAAAAAATCTGTCCAGATCATCTTCACAGGATAATTGTCCACCAAGGAAGAGGCAATGCCCAAAGAAACCAATCCAAAAGTATCCTGAACCCAACACACCAAGAATCCCAGCACCAATCCTATTGTGGCACCGGTGAAGGCAATGATGGCACCTTGTTTCATATAGATCTGGCGAACCAATTTCTCCGTAGCCCCCAAGGCCATCAGCACGGCAGTATCTTTCTTTTTTTCTATCGCCATCATCGAAAGCGAAAAGAAGATATTGAAAGATGCCACTGCCAAAATGAAACTCAAGGTAATAAACACAAATAACTTCTCCACTTTGATGGTCCGCAGCATGCCGGCATGTTGTTCATCGGTATCCTTGACGGAAAATTCCGGCCCCAACAAGTCCCTTAATCTCGATTTAACCGAAGAGATTTTTTGGCCTTCCTTTAATTTGATTTCCAGGGAAGTTCTTTTTTGGCCATAGTTGAGCAGTTTGCTGACAAAATCAATCGGGGCCAACACATAGTTTTCATCGAATTCTTTTTCGATACTAAAAAAAGCAACTGGCTTAATTACATCCCTGCTGTACATCTGCCTGGGGTCGATCGTGCCGGCGCTACGAGGGGCTTTCGGGTAAAAGACCTGTAGGAGGTCAAAGTCATTGTCCAAGTCAATGGAAAGAAAGAAGGCTATACCCCGACCGATTATAGCTCTCGGCTGCTCGGGCGTGCCGAGGTTCAGGTCTCCCCAGACATATCCCTTCTCAAAGCGGCCTTGATCGACGAAATTATCGGAAACTCCTTTGATTTTGGCCAAGTGTTGGTCTTCCCGGTACCTAAACAAAACATTGTCTTCGATCACTTCGGTCACCACTTCCACCCCTTGGATGCTGCGGATACTGTCCAGCCAATCCTCATTTACCTCAAAGGATTTCCCTTTTACAGCTTCTATTTTCAGTTCAGCATCGAAGGAGGCATAAAGTCCACGGACCAAATCCTCCAAACCATTGAAGACAGAAAGCACGATGATCAGCGCCATAGTGCCCACAGCCACCCCTACCATGGAAATCCTGGAAAGGATGGTAATGAAATTTCGCTTCTTTTTGCTGCGAAAATACCGAGTGGCGATAAATGTGGACAGATTCAAGGCTTGACTGGAATTGTTTTAATCCTCTTGATCGTCGTCGTCTTCTTCTTGCTCTGGTGCTTGGGGGATATCCAAAGCCGAAATGACCTTATCCATATGTTGGGCATAGGCAGAGGATTCATCCAGAAAGAAGGCCAGCTCGGGCACAATTCTGACATTTTTCCCAATCCTGTTGCCAAGGTGTTTGCGAATTTCTTTTTTATGCTCGTTTATTTTTTCGAAAAGCTCCTGATTGTTTGCCAAAAGGAAACTAAGGTTCACTTTGGCAACACTCAAGTCAGGGCTGATTTCGACCCGTACTACTGTCACCATTGCCCTACCAACCAGCAGCTTGGCTTCTCTTTGAAAAATTTCGCCCAATTCCTTTTGGATGAGCTTCGCATATTTTTGTTGTCTTTTACTTTCCATAACAGATAATAATTGATACAAATTTAGTGAATTAAATGCGTAACCTTTAATTTTGGAAGTCTTGTTTGTCCCACACTTCAATATCCACTAGCCTTGTTGAGTTTTTTTAGAATTAATGATCCTTTTAGATTTATTGGGATCTTCTTTTTGATGCTCTTGTTCGGGGGTATCTATATCTGGGTTTTGGATGTGCCGATGTTGCAGCCAGAGTTGATTTGGATGCTTGCCGGGGAGCGGATGTCTGAAGGTTTTTCCATGTATATTGACATCATTGACGATACAGGACCGCTTTCTGCTACTGTATACTGGATGATCCATGTGCTTTTTGGCAAAAATCTTTTTGCATACAAATTATTGGGCGGGTTGGTCATTTTCTTCCAGATAGCGTATATCAACGGTCTTTTTATCCGATACAAATCCTTTGACGAAAACACCTACATTCCAGCCTTGGTCTTGGTAGTTCTTTTCCATTTTTCATTTGACATCCTCACCCTTTCCCCTGCATTGATGGGAAGCACGTTTATCGTGCTGGCGTTGGGTCAGTTGTTTTCCCAGACCGTGCTTCAGAAAGAAGGATCAGACTCCATCCTCCTGGTGGGTATTTTCGGGGGGATTGCAGCTTGTTTCCACTTTCCCTTGGTCATCTTCCTTCCCTACTTGATCGTTGCGGGAGTTACCGTCAGTGGTTTTAATTTCAATCAGTTTCTGCTTTCCCTTCTGGGCTATTTCCTGCCCATTATCGGCTGCGGGCTTTATTATTTTTGGATTGATGGGCTTCCCGAGTTTGTCATTCAATATATTTTTGCCACCCGCGTCATCGATGTGTATTACCATGTTCAGTTTTTGGATTTGATCCTGCTGCTCATTGCCCCTTTTTCTTTTGCGGCAGCGGGATATTTCATTGGAACAGTTTTCAAATTGATCACCGTCAACCAGCAAAAACAGAAACAGCTCATCATTCTTTTCCTGCTTTTTGCCTTGTTGACCATTTTCTTGACCAACAGGCGAACACCCTATCAATTTGTCATCCTTTTGCCTGGACTAACCTATTTCATCACGCAGATTTTCCTATATCTCCAACGAGGTTTTTTACTCCAATTCTTTTCTATTTCCTTTTTGATCAGTATCCCACTTATCGGATTTGGATGGACCAATTACCAAAAGGCTTCCGGTAAAATCGACAGTTACGCCGTGGCTTTTTCCGAAAAACACAGGGAAACTGCAGGCAAATCCATTTTGGTATTGGGAAATGACCTTGGCTATTACCAACAGGCAAAACTGGCAACCCCTTATTTGAACTACAATCTTTCCAAGGGAATTTTGCGGGACTTCAACAATTTCGCAGAGATGGCTGCCGTTTACCAGGATTTCCTAAAGGAAAAACCAGAAATGATCATAGACGAGGATGGCCTCTTCGAACAATTGGTAGAGAGGATTCCTTTACTTGAGAATTCTTATTTGAAAAAATCCGAAGGAATATATGTGCTGAAGTGATCCAATAAAGATCAATCGGAATGGTTTCCTTTCAAAAAATGATTTTGCAAACCCTGCTCCAGTTTTAACCCGAATTCTAAGACATGGAAAAAGTAACGTAAAGCATCAAACTTGATTAAGTAAGCTGGCAATAGGCATGAGGTTTCTTAATGACATAGAAACTATTAGAAAATCAGACTATTTGGAAAATAAGACGAAGTCCCGATAAGGCGGAGCAAAAAACAGAAACAACTTACTGATGATGAATTGATTCCAGAATGGAGTTAATTTGGGAATTCATCATGCGGATTCAATTGCCAGTTACCAGTAAAAGTTAAGGCCAGGAAAAACCTGGCCTTTTGCTATTATTTACAGTTGATTTTGTCCACTCTGGTTCCATGTCTTCCCCCTTCAAAATCGGTGGAAAGAAAGATCTTGACGAGTTTTTCCGCCAATTCGGATGGAATGAATCTTGCTGGCAAGGCAAGGACATTGGCATCATTGTGTTGACGAGAAAGTGCTGCCAATTCCTCATTCCAGCAAAGTGCCGCACGGATTCCTTGGTGCTTGTTGGCCGTCATGGCGACACCGTTTCCGCTGCCACAGACCAATACGCCCTGCTTGAATTCTCCGCTTTCGATCGCTTCGCACAAAGGATGTACAAAATCCGGGTAATCCGCTGAGGCATCCGAATAGGGTCCAAAATCCTTTACTTCATAACCTTCGGATTCCAACATTTTGATGATATCTTTTTTGTAGGCAAATCCTGCATGATCACCACCTACTGCAATTTTCTTTGACATGGCTCAATTATCTCTATTTTCTGCTGCTTCTTTTTTTGCTCTTTTCTTTTCAAGTCTTTTGGCAATCGTTATCCCCACTTCATACAAGACCAAAATAGGCATCGCTATCAAAACCTGGCTGATGATATCGGGTGGAGTGATTACTGCCGCAATGATCAAAATAACCACAATGGCGTGTCTTCTGTAAGACCGCAACATGGCCGCGGAAACCAATCCTGACATGGACAGGAAATAGATCACTACCGGCAACTGGAACATAATGGCCGAGGCCAGTACCAGCATGATGAGTGTGGTCACATAGGACCCGATGTCAAACTCGTTGAGAATACTTGGGTCCAATTGGTAATTGGACAAGAAGTTTATGGAAAGTGGTGCCAGGATAAAGTACCCGAACGAAGCCCCCGCAAAGAACAGCAAGCTGACAAAGAAAACTGCCCCTCTAGCGGCATTTTTTTCCTGCAGATGCAATCCGGGACTGATGAATCTCCATATTTCCCAAAAAAGATAAGGAAACGCCACGACCAGACCCACGACCATACTGGAGGTAAGGTGCATGGAAAACTGACCTGTCATCTGCCTACTCTGGATGGTGAAGGGAAGTACATCGATACACAAGGCCGGAATATTAAGCCAATTCGAAACTTTGCAAAGAGTTTGATAGGTAACGAAATCCACTCTGGAAGGCCCTAAAATCACCTTTCCGAAGACGATGCTTTTGGCTAGGAAAGCGGCTACCGTGAAGACCAATACTGCGGCCACCGACCGAAGCAAATGCCATCGTAACTGCTCCAAATGGTCCAAAAAGGACATTCCTCCCTCTTCTTCCTCTTCTTCTTCTCTATATTGATCTAATGCCACTTGAATTTTGCTATTTAGTATAATGGAAACTGAACCATCCAATCGTTGACCTCAGTCTTGATTTTGGCAAGTTCTGCTTCATTGTCGTGATGGGTGAGTGCACTGTCGATCAGCTTCACAATACGTCTCATGTCATCTTCCATCAATCCTCTGGTCGTCACTGCCGCTGTGCCAACGCGCATTCCAGAAGTCACAAAAGGTGAGCGGGTATCGAAAGGCACCATGTTTTTGTTGATCGTAATATCGACTTTACCCAAGGTTTCCTCTGCAAGTTTACCGGTTAGGTCTTTGTTGCGAAGGTCGATAAGCATCATGTGGTTGTCTGTACCTCCTGAAATAATCTGGTAACCCAAACCAACGAAGGTTTCTGCCATCACCGATGCATTCTGTTTTACCTGGAGCACATATTCCATGTACTCATCTGAAAGTGCTTCTTGGAAAGCAATAGCCTTTGCCGCGATGATATGCTCCAAGGGGCCGCCCTGTGTACCCGGAAATACCCCGGAATCCAACAGGGAAGACATTTTTCTCAATTCTCCTTTCGGCGTTTTCAAACCAAATGGATTGTCAAAATCGGCTCTCATCAAAATCAAACCACCACGCGGACCTCTAAGGGTTTTGTGTGTGGTGGTGGTCACGATGTGACAAAAATCAAGGGGGTCATTCAACAATCCCCTCGCAATCAATCCCGAAGGATGTGAAATATCAGCCAATAAAAGCGCTCCTACCTGATCGGCAATGTCTCTCAAACGCTCATAATCCCAATCTCGACTATAAGCAGAAGCACCACAAATCAACAACTTTGGTTTTACTTCAAGTGCCGTAGCCTCCACTTTATCATAGTCGATCACACCTGTTTCCTCTTCCACGCCATAAAAATTGGCCTGATAAAGTTTTCCTGAAAAATTAACGGGGGAACCATGTGTGAGGTGTCCTCCATGGGAAAGGTCAAAACCTAATATTGAATCTCCTGCATTCAAACAAGCCAAAAATACAGCTGCATTCGCCTGTGCACCGGAATGGGGCTGCACGTTTGCCCATGAAGCTCCAAAAAGCTCCTTGGCTCTATCGATCGCCAACTGCTCGATTTGATCCACAACTTCGCAACCACCATAATATCGCCTGTTGGGCAAACCCTCGGCGTATTTGTTGGTGAGTACACTTCCAGCAGCTTCCATTACCTGTTTGCTGGTGAAATTCTCAGAAGCAATCAATTCAATACCGGTTTTTTGACGGTTTTCTTCTTTTGCAATGAGGTCGAAAATGATCTGATCTCTTTTCATGGGGATATTTTTAATAGGTGGCCCAAAATTAGTTTTATTCGACGGATTATCCAATTGAATAAAAATGATATTACAGGGAAATGCAGATATCCAATCTCTCATTTCCCATAAAATAACCACGCGATTTGAAATAAGTTTTGATTCCAATTGTAATCCGATTGGCTAATTCCACAACCTCATCCAATGTTTTGGATTAAACTCGTGTTCTGCATTACGAATTCAATTCTATCTTGAAATTGCTTCATCATCCGCTTTTATTTTTCTGGTTTCGGCTTCAGCAAATCTGTACGTCACTTATTTTCCGATGATGTGATTTTCTTGCAGTTTCAAACCCGATTGGAAAACCCAATGCATATTCCATCTAACTTCTCTCAAGTTAGCTGCTTTCCGTTACTTTTCCGCTGTCTTGGAATTCGGGTTAAAATGGTATCCTAACATTCAAAGCCACATTTCTACCCATTTGATTCACACCAAAAGGTCGGAAAAGAGACAAGTGATCAATGTAAGTTTTGTTTAGAATATTGGATCCACTGATGTAGATATCAAGTGCTTTTCCTCCCATCATCACCTGACTTCCCACATTCAATCCTAACAAATAATATCCCGGAGTAGCTTCTTCCAAAGGTGCTTCTCTGTTTTGATCAAAAATAAATGAACCCAAAACACTGATATATGGGTTTTTCAAAGCTCCTACATTACTCAGCCTGAAATCTAATGATTGATTCCATCTAAATGCTGGGATATAGGGCAAATAACTCATATTTGATCTTCTTTGGCCGATAACCATGCTGTAGGAAGTTGAAGCTGAAAACCACTTGGCTGAAGTAGGATGAATATCCAATTCCAACTCACCTCCATATAATCTTGCGTCTTCTTGCTCAAACTCCCAAACTGTCAAATCGCCAACAAACGAATTTGTTGGTGCGAAGAATATATAATTGTCAATGTGGTTGTAGAAGACCTCACCTGAAATAGAGAAGTTTGACCTGCTGTATCTGATACCAAAATCAGACTGAATATTCTGCTCTCTGACAAAATCAGCACTTCCTCTTTCAAATCTATTTGTTCCTGGATGTGGTCCATTGGAAAATAACTCACCCAAATCCGGTGCCCTGAATCCTTGTGCTACATTCAATCTAAATCTCCATGCAGAATTCGGTCTGAAAGTGGTCCCGGCACTTGCTGTGACACCATCAAATGTTCTTGTCAATGTTCTGTCTGCTGGGTCTCCAGGAAGTAAAAACCCATAATCAACAATATGGTCTGCACTGGCATCTGCAGTTACCTTTCTATAATCATATCGGATACCCCCTTGCGCCACCCACTTGTCTTTATTGTAATTTAACAAGAGATAAACCGATCTGTCATCTTTCATGGCATCGGGGATCAAAAATTCATTTGCACTTTCATAATTCACATTTTGCAAATAAAATCCCTGAACACCTAAAATCGCTTCCACATTTGGGAATAGCTCTTTGGCGTATTTGATATCATACATGAAGTTGGATTGTCTCAAACCCAAATCCACTTGATCCTCGGCTGTTTCGACTTCTTCTCTAAAGTTAAAATGATAACCGAATGAAGCCTTCAAGCGGTCTTGCCCAATATTTATATTTGTCTCTGAATTGATAAAGTGATCTCTCACATCTTGAAAGGGCAGTTGTACTTTTCTATCTCCACGGCTTGTTACTAACTCACTGACATTTTCCTCATCTATGATTCCAAGGTTTTGTCTCAAATAAGTATAGCGTAATCTGGTATCTCCCCATTTTTTACGTAATCCAACACCCGCTTTGATATTTTGTGTGTTGAACCTGGTATTGCCGACAGCATTTCCATTACCATCCAAATAATCAGCATGTGATTCTGCTGCTGCTCTAAAAGACCATAAAAACCCGTTTTCGCTCGCTCCTTTGGCACCGGCATCAGTTCGGAAACCTAAAGAATTGCTGTATCCTCTCAAATTTACATCCCCCTCAACAGTTCCTGCTGCGGCATCTTTATCTTCAATCAAATTGACAACACCTGCCATGGCACCTGAACCATAAATGATCGATGCTGGACCTTTGATCAATTCAATGTTACCAATACCTGTTTCAGATAAGCCCAAACCATGATCGGCACCCCATTGCTGGTTTTCGAATCTTGCTCCCTGATAGACGGACAAGACTCTGCTGAATGACAAACCTCTAATTACCGGCTTGCTTATCCCTGGACCCAATGATATTTCATTTACGCCAGGTGTTCTGGTTAGTGAAGTCATCAAACTTGGAGAGGGCATTTTGAGAATGGCATCCCTGCTTACTTTCTCTATAGAAATGGGTGAGCTTTCCTTACTCATGATATACGCTCCTGAGACGACCACTTCATCGATATTGGTGGTGGCCTCTTCCAATTTAATCACCAAATCCCGGTCTTTCGATCCCGGCTTGAGCACCTGAATGATGGTAGAATATCCGATAAAAGAAAACTGAAATGTCAGATTCCGATCAGGCAAAGTACCGATGGAAAAACTTCCGTCAAGGTCTGTGACCACCCCTCTGTTCAATTCAGGGATGAAAACCGAAACTCCCGGAAGTGGAGACTGTGTATTTTTGTCAATGACTTTACCAGATAGGGAAATGTCTTGTATGGCCATTGTCCCGGCAGAAAGCAGGGACAAGACGATTAGTAAAATGAATCGCATTGCTATAATTCTTAAGATTTTAATAAAAAGAGAGGGGCATACCCATCAAGGGGTATGCAGGTAAAAATGAGAATTATGCGTTTGCAGGTGGTCCGCGGTGTTCAAAACCAATGAGCGATTTTTGATAGCTGTTTTTGAAATAATAACCAGAGGAAACAGTGGTTTCAAAAACAGGGTTTTCAGGTAAATGGAACTGGTATTCAAAAACAAAATAATCGGCATGGGCGATCAGATCGAGAATAATGAGCTCAGATTCTGTATGCCCATGATCAGGGAGGTTCTCTTGTTCTTCGGTAAGAATGGGATGGGCATGGGTAATGATTTTGCCATTGTCCAACTCATGTGAATGGAAAAAAAGCATCCCATTGGCGATTACACTGAGTATAAGCACCAAGCAAAAATGACTGAAAAGGGATATTATTTTCCTAAAGTGGTTCACGCTACAATTGGAATATCGAGATAATAAATCAAAAGTAATAAAGAATGTTTTGTCAACGGTACCTTTTGAATAAAAAAAATCCAATAACCAATTTTGAAGTCCATTCAATTCCTTGATTGGAATCTAATCCCTATTTTTGAAACATGATAAATTTTGATTACCAACCCTCAACCTATTTTGATGGAACGGGCCCTTCTGCTTTATTGGTCAAATTGACCTACCCCGAAAGTCAATGGGGTGAGGAAATCAGCATTTTCGCCAATACCGTAGATGGAGAGATTTTATTTGAGGCGGTTGATTTCTATGGCAATGACTTTAAAATCGTTCCTGAAAAATATAGCCAAACCCTTTCCCTTCAAGCTTTGATCATTATGATCGAAACCATGGATGTGGCTCCGGATTTGGCACAAGGCAATGTGGAATGGACACTTGCAGGCATACCCGAAGCGGAAAGCCTGCTTTATCCGGATCTGAAAGCATATTTCAATGAAAAAAGAAGAAGTTTTGGCCTTTCTTAGAAATCCAAAATCGTTTCATAGTTTCTGGATAGGATATGATTTGATCTAAACCAGTACTCATAGGTTTCAAATAGAATACATTCATGGAGTTCAAGTCCCTGAAAAAAATAATTGCGGAGCTGGTTTCCAGGCAACCAGCATCTCAGGTCATTCGCTTGATCGATCCTTAACTGGGACAATTGGATGATTTTTTGCCCTTCAATAACAATGGGAATTAATTTGACCATGACATTAAAACTTATCTTACAAATTAAGTCATTTCGTTCAAGCATTTGATGAACAAGTCATTACGCTTGTGTTAATTTTGCATGACCTCAATAATCCTACTTCCTTGAGATTCCTTTCTCCAAAGCAGCATTTTAAAACGATTTTTCTTTAGCTTTAATTCGCGAAGAACGCCACCCATTTTTACCGGATTTAGGTATCCCAAAAAGAATAAATGGTTGAGTTAGAAATTGGCGAGCCTATTTAATTCCCTATATGAATGCTATTCTTCTGATCATTGTCTTTCTTTTGGTTGGCGTTATATTACAGAAGGTCAAATCCCTTCCGCCCCAAACACCAAAATTTCTTAATTATTATCTGATTTACATCGTCCTTCCAGCCATGGCCTTGCGCTATCTGCCAGGAATCGAGATGAAGTTGGAACTCCTCCTGCCCATCCTATCAGCATGGATTGGATTTGGTCTTTCCTGGCTGCTGTTTGGCTGGCTGGGAAAAAAATTCAATTGGGGAAAGTCTGTCACGGGCTGTCTCGTGATCACTGCCGGGCTCTCGAATACTTCGTTTGTGGGTTTTCCCATCGTCAATGCCTTGTATGGTGAGGAGGGGATCAAAATCGCCTTGTTGATCGATCAGGCGGGGTCTTTTATTTTGGTGAGCAGCGTGGCGATTGTCGTAGCTTCCATTTACGGAACTGAAAAAAAACGAAAGCGGGACATTACCAGAAAAATATTGACCTTCCCTCCTTTTCTGTTTTTCTTGATTGCCATGTTCATGAATCTCTACCAATGGCAAGTCGGCGGTTTTCTAGCGCAAGTTTTGGAAATCATCGCCATGACACTGACCCCAGTGGCCCTGATCGCCGTTGGATTGCAAATCAGGATAAATCCGGAAGCCATGCGGTCAAAATTCCTTTGGTATGGACTTGGCTATAAGCTTATCCTGATCCCAGCCATCGTTCTTTTGCTTTTCAAGGGGGTATTTAATCTGGGGGGACTGCTGTTGAAGATTTCGGTGATAGAAGCGGCCATGGCACCCATGATCACCGCCACGATCATCGCCATATCCCATGATTTGGAACCAAGATTGGCTTCTTTGATGGTCGGCGTGGGAATCCCACTGTCTTTTTTGACAGTGGGAATCTGGTATCTTATCTTGGGTTAATTGTCTTCCTTTTTGGTGGTGTCCGGTTTTACCACCGGCTTGGCCTTATTTCCCAAAACACCTCTTAACAAGCCCTTGGCTTCTTCCAAAGCCTTTGACTTGGTTTCGGTCACTTTTTTCTCGGCTTCTTTCTTCACACTGTCCTGAAGGATTTCAGCTTTGAGCTTCAACTCCTGTTTCAAACTGTCCTCGGCTGCCTTGAACTGCTCGGTTGCCTTTGCGGTAAGGTTTTCTTTTTCTGAAGAAACCCTTGATTTCAAGGCATTGGTCAACAAGCTTTCAAGGCTGTTTCCTCCTGCCAATCCGATTTTGGGACTGCTGTAGGTTCCTCCCAAACTAATGGCAACAGGGATCAGGGTAGATTCATTGGCCTCGGTTTTAGAAATGGTGGCCAACAAAGTATTGGCTTGGGCACCAAATTTACCCGCCGGAACCTGCATATTGACGAGGTAATTGATGCTTCCATCAAAACCGGTGCTTCCTTGGACATTCGCTTGATAATCCCAAAGCTTCAGGTCAAACGGTTTGACGTTGAGCATCCCATTGTTGATTTCAATCGGCAGGGCCAGGTTCTTCAATTGGAGTGTTCTGGCATCACTTAATTTTGTCAGGCTTGCGATGCCTTCCAAAATAGCGCTGTTCTGAAGAGAGGCTTCCAATACTTTCATCAATCCCTTCCCATCCAAGGAAGAAAGAATCGGCATCATATCCTGTCCCAAAATCCCAGAGAAATCCATACTGGTGGAGAAATTTCCAGAAAGGTGTTGTGCTATCGGGGCAAGGATTCTGACGGTGTTGAAAGATTTGAAGGCTTCTTGAATGCTGAGGTTGACGACATTGAAGTTGAAATCAAACTTAGGGTTGGATAAATCCCTTGGATCATACTTGCCATTCAGGACCATTTGACCCCCTAGTGTACTCATAGAAGCATCGGTGAAGTTCAAAACCCCATCTTTCAAGGTGAGACTGCCCTTTACATCTTTCAGGTTAAGATTGTCATAAAGCACTTCGGCTGCCTGAACTTTCATGTTGAAATCAATATTCTTTGGCAATTCGATGACTGCCAAATCCGAAGAATCTGCCTCACCCGATTCAGTCAACCATTGGTTGGCATTGAATCGCGTGGAATTCAGGGTAAGCTGACCTTTGAGAGTTTCATTTTCCTTCAGGAAAAAATTCATGTAGTTGGATAGAAAACCACTTGCGACCAAGGGACTTTCACCTACCCTTGCATCGAATTGGGTCAAGTTGATTCTATCGGGTGAAAAATCCGCTTTTGCATCCCTGATCCGGATTCCCTGGGGAAAATCAACAGAAGTGAAATAAAAACCCGTTACTTCTACATCTCCGCGAGTGTCCAATTTGTCAAACCTACTTTTTTCCACATCCTCATAGGATCCTTTTGTGAGGAGATCTGTCTTGACTTTTCCCTCCATGATCACATTTTCCATCGGAAAGATTTTCAGTAATTTCCCCAAATCGACTGTCCCTTTCACGGCCCCATCCCATTTGAGCAAGGCAAAATCATTGACTTTTAACTTTCCATTGATGGCCTCATCCTCCAGTTCAAAGCCAAAGGCCGTTAAATCGACCTGAAAATCATTCATTTTTCCGGTCGTATTCAATACCGTGGCATTCACCCGAAGTTTTTCGATTGGTGCGGGATACTCTGCGCTTTTCACATAGCCATCCGTCAACAACAACTTTGCATCGATCATTGGGATAATTTTTGCAATGGAATCATACCTTCCTTTTGCCGTGGCGTTGACATCCAAAACCCCCTTGAGGGTCATGCCTTCGATGGGAAAAATAGAGGTCATTTCTTCCAGATTCATTTTCCCTTTCAGCAAGCCATCAATATCATAAGTCACCAGGTTCTCGAGTAAGAACCGGCCTGAAATCGGGTTGCTGCCAAAGTCGAGGTTAAAGGCGGGAATATTGATTTTGGTATCATCCAAATTCCCGGACGTGTTGATCACCTGCATATCCAAATTGATATTGCTTACCGGTCTTGGCAGGTCAGGATACTGGAACATTCCGTCTGTGATGTTCAGGGAAACATCAAAAGTGGGAATACTGGCTTCATTGTATTTCCCTTTCAAAAACCCCTTGAAATCCATATTTCCCGCAGTATTGAGCGTAGAGAAACTTTCGGTGTAAATCCCCGGGACCAATGACAGGATACTTTTGAAGGAATTGTCTTTCCCTGCAAAGACGAGATCAAAATCGATGTCCTCTTCTGGAAGCGCTACGAAACCTTTGAGATCAAACAGAAATTCATTCAGGGCAAAGTTCCCTTCCCCAAAAGTGAACTTCATTTGGTTCAAATCAATGTTCATCTGGGTTTCTCCGGAAAACTTTTTGTTCCGCATGTAATTGGTTCCCTCGTAGGTGATGTCAGCGATCAAAGCCTCCATTTTCAAGGTGAGATCATAAACATCCATGGTAAAATCG
>NZ_JAUSPP010000027.1:0-4549 GCF_030656585.1 Rhodonellum sp. | reverse complement strand
AATGGCCTTTTCATCGGATTTTTTGATAATTGGTTTCATGGATTTTAAATTTTAATTGATGATTTCTATATGGAAAAAAATTAGAATCCTCTTTTCTCATTTAAGAGATTTGGACTTGAGTCCCCTGCTTATATAGGAATTGGAATTATAGCAGGGACTAACTATACGAAGGCCTTACTATGGGTGGATTTTAAAAAACTCATGAATTTTCCTTGAAAAGGATCGCAGATTTGGGTCGATATGTTTAACTGAAAAATCAATGTGTTTTTACGTAACTGACAAAGATACATATAATTAAATCGTTTGTCAATTTGAAGTGTTCGAATGAATTGATTTTACAAGGAATTTGGATACACACATACCCATTTATATCCATATGCATAATCCACCAAAAAAACCCGCAGGGCCATTTCTTTTCTCCAGCGTCCTATTCCCTTGCCATTTTCTTTTTTGGGGCAGGGACTTTTTTGCTGATGTAGGCCGTGTGGGTCTTTCCGTAGATGTCTGCTTCTTTGAGGGCGGCCACTTCGAAGACGAAGTATTCTTTTCCTTCAAAATCCACCATTTGGCTTTTCAGGATTTCTTCCAGGGTTTCTCAGGCGATGGATACCCTGATGATGGCAAGATCCTTTACTTTACTGCCTTTTCTGATATAGGTTTTTCAAATTGGTATTGTTTAGCGGTTTTAAATTTGATGATGCCGGAGAACTGGGGGAAGAAATTGGCCATTAATGACAAGGGTATTAAAAAAAATCGTGGATGGCTTCCTTTAGGAAAGCCCTTTTTTTGTCAGGGCAAAGCGGACCCTTGGCTAGTGGGCGGAAACCCCGATCTTTGCATAGATCATAAATACAACCGGGAAACCTGCAGAAATGACGATTAAAAAATCTATTCGGTTGGCAAGCCGGAGGAGGTTTGTCATTTGGTTTTCATAGATGACCAACAGGAAGGTTTGAACTACCGGGGAATAGAGGGAAATTAGCTGTCATCGAAATGGATCTCCATACTTTCAGCAAAGAAAGACTATGGTTTTGTCAAAAAGTCCAACGAAAAAATGATTCCGGAAATAGGAAAGGGAGAAATTTTTTGAAGGGTTTTGGGAGAAATAAAATTAATGGATGTTGAATACTGCTTTCCTTGATAAGGAGCGAGCAGGCTACAATTGTCGTGCGGTGCCGGAAGGTGGTGAATGAAGGGAGTTGCCCCGGATTTTTTTAGGGGAGCGAACGAAATGAAGCTACCGGAGGCATCTGGGAGAGGGATTGCAAAACGAATAGATATTTTGGTTTTTAGGTGGTTACCCAATATGTTCCAATGAAAAATTCAGGATTTTGTTTCAAGAAAAGCTTTTCATTCACTGGTTGATTTCGGACTAAATCATGTCCAAATCCCTGCCGATTTTTTATTTACTGCTCAATTGTAGCACTAGGGCCCTTGTATTAAAAGTCTAGTCAATTTCCTCCATTATTTTTTCTCAATGTTTCATATTTAAGAGATGAGCTAAATTGGATGTCCTTTTAAATGTAGCGAGTCATTAGGCTTCCTAAAGGAATTGAAACTGCAATAAAATCAGACGATTGGAAGAATAATTCCTGACACCGATAGGGTGAAGTCAATAAAATCACACAACTGACTAATATCAAATAAATACAGTATTGAATAGCATTCTCAATGCATAAAACGGGTTTAAGTTTGCAATCAGGTTAAAACGACAGACTAGAAAAATAAAATATTTAAACGAATAAATCAATAAAAATGAATTGAAAATTAAAAAGATGCTATTTATTCAAGAAATAAAATTATATTGGTCAGATGTGAACTTTACGACATGATTGGAAGTTAAACCTTTCCAACCAGTGTTATCGGTGATTAAAAACTTCTTCGTTGAAATGTAAAACCAACGAACGATTTGTAAAATTTTATTCTGGTATCACCCGACCCTTACCCGAATTTTCTACCACACGAAATCTAACAAAAATGACTACGCAACAAATAGTACTCTCAGCTAGGCCAAAGGGCTTGCCCGTGAGTGATGACTTTAGAATGGCACAGATTGACCTACCGGAATTAAAGCCTGGCGAAATCTTATTGAAGGGCATGTATTATTCCGTTGACCCTTATATGCGTGGCAGAATGAACGATGCGAAATCTTATGTTGCCCCTTTTGAAATTGACCAGCCCTTAAATGGAGGTGTAATCGCCGAAGTAGTGGAAAGCAAATCGGATCAATTTAAAAGTGGTGATGTGGTGATCGGCCATTTTCCTTGGCAAAAAGAATTTATTGCAACCGAGAAGGAAGCCAAAAAGGTCGATACTGACCTGGCTTCTCCCAGCCATTACCTCGGCGTGCTGGGCATGACGGGATTGACTGCCTATTTCGGGTTGATGCATATCGGCAAGCCGAAAGCCGGCGAAACAGTGGTGGTTTCAGGTGCTGCAGGTGCGGTTGGCATTGTAGTAGGGCAGATTGCCAAATTACAAGGCTGTCATGTGGTCGGTATTGCCGGATCGGATGAGAAAACAAAGCTGCTGAAAACTGACTTTGGATTTGATGAGGCCATTAATTACAAAACCACAGCCGACATGAACAAAGCAATTGCAGCTGCTTGCCCAAAAGGGGTGGATGTCTACTTTGATAATGTGGGAGGCGAAATTTCAGATGCGGTCATTAAAAATATTGCCTTTCATGCAAGGATCCCTTTATGTGGGCAGATCGCTTTATACAACAGCACGGAGGTGCCCATGGGGCCAAGATTGCAGCCGATATTACTCACGCGGAGTGTGTTGATGCAGGGTTTTATCATTGGTAATTTCCAAGAAAAGTTCCCCGAAGGCATTCAGCAACTGGCACAGTGGGTGAAAGAAGGGAAACTAAAAACAACCGAAACCATTGAACAGGGTTTTGAAAATTTACCAAAGGCACTACTCGGTTTGTTTAAAGGAGAAAATACCGGTAAAATGATCGTAGAGGCCTGATATCCAACACAACAAAAATATTTTTTGACTATATTCATCATTCACCATAAAAATCAAAATCATGAAAATATTATTTGTACTTACCTCGCATAGCGAGTTGGGCAACACCGGAAAAAAAACCGGTTTTTGGGTGGAAGAGTTTGCCGCGCCTTATTACACAATGGCTGATAAGGGAGTTGATATTACCATTGCTTCGCCCAAAGGTGGTCAGCCACCCATCGACCCCGCAAGCGAAGCCCCAGATGCGCAAACAGAAGCAACGAAACGGTACTATGCTGATGCAGCATTGAAAGAAAAAGTAGCGCACACTCATAAACTCGCTGAGGTGAATGCCGCAGATTTTGATGCGGTTTTTTACCCTGGAGGCCATGGCCCGATGTGGGACTTGTATGAAGACAAAAATTCTATCGCATTGATCGAAAGCTTCTGGGCAGCGGGTAAGCCTGTTGCAGCAGTTTGCCATGCGCCGTCTGCCTTATTGAATGTGAAAGATGAAAACGGTGAGCCATTGGTGAAAGGAAAAAAAGTGACTGGATTCACCAACACCGAGGAAGAAGGCGTACAGTTGACAGACGTGGTGCCCTACCTGCTGGAAGATGAATTGAAAGCAAAGGGCGGCAAGTATTCCAAGGGCAGTGATTGGAGTTCTTATGTGGTAGAAGACGGCATGCTCATCACGGGGCAAAATCCCGCAAGTAGCGAAGAGGCAGCCAAAAAACTATTGGCATTGCTGGGAAAAAGTGCTGCATAAAAAAATTAGTGATTACGGGTAAGTTAAAAAGCACCTTAGCGTTCAGGCAAGAGCAATCCTGCTTGAGAAAAGCCCGAACCGCCAACATTTAGCCCACTAGGGAAAAGCCCATGAGGCCGATCGCTATCTGTAAGCCCTGATTGATGTGAAAATCTATCAGGGCTTTTTGAGATTGTATGGTTTTATTTTAATGGAATTCTTGAATGCTTTGCATTTGTCTAGTGGCTGCCAGCCCATGGGAGGTAAATGGAATGGCAAGTGCAGGGTGAAGTGCTTACTAATTTGATCAGTATGCTTATTATTGGCTTATAAAGCTTTTTGACTGTTTGATGACCAGTGTTTTTTGAGAAAATTTTCTGTTTTGGACATAATATCACTTACCCAGTACAGGCACTGGGGGATCAAATTAGTCACTTGAGACAGGGTCATGAATGAAAAATCGTGGAAGGCTTCATTTAGGAAAACCCTATTTTTTGGAAGAGCTCCTGCGGTTGAAAGAAAAACAAAGTAAGCAATGGGTGGACACATAGGTTTTGCCATAGGTATTCATTAATGATTGAATTGATTGGGTTTATGTTTGCACCTTTAGGAAAAGAGGCCAAAACACGATTTAAAGTAGGGGGTACGTGACATATGAAAATCCCATTCCTTTCCGGTAAATTTAATTGTTGCAGTAACTGCTTTTTTGAAATATTGAGTAGCCCGACTTGCCTGGATTCCCTGAATGACAAAATCCCTTTCCCGAGTACTTAGGGAAAGGGATTTTGTTATTCGGCAGAACTCAGGGTAGGTTGCGATACTTTTTCAATTTTGAACTTTCTC
>NZ_JAUSPP010000014.1:0-6512 GCF_030656585.1 Rhodonellum sp. | reverse complement strand
TAAGACACTGTCTTTTTTTGCACGGATATTCAGGGTTCCCCGAGTAGTTTTTCCCGAAGACTCTTCAATAACGATCCTAGCCCTAGCACTAAGGTATTTGTATTCAAAATAATTCGGTATGAACTCCTCCATGATCTCATCTGAGGAATACAGGATCGGTTTTTTGGCACAGCCCGAAATGAACAAGGAAAAAATCAGCAATCCACCTAAAAGTATTTTATTCATAATATTTTTTGTCTTGTATTTTTTTATTCAGTTGGTTCGATGTTTCGTCTCCGCCTTGGGCTTTTTTCCAATAAGCAATTGCTTCGTTTCTGTTCCCAAGATGATACAAAATGTCGCCAAAGTGTTCCAGCATTACGCCGCTCGGAGTCTCCTCAATTAACAAGGCCTTTTCCATGTATTTCTTTGCCCCTTCATAGTCTTTCAGTTGAAACAACACCCATGCATGCGTGTCCAGGTAGGTTGCGTTTTCTGGAAATTTAAGGATCAATTTCCCTGACATGGTCTTTGCTTTTTCCAGGTCTTTTTTGGCCAAGGAGAGAAAATAGGCATAATTGTTCAGGACGTGCTCATCTTCAGGGTTGGTTTTGAGAACCTTTTCGTAGGCATCATATGCTTCCTGCTTCTTGCCAATGCTGTGAAAGGTATCTCCCAATTGCCCATAGACTAGGGTTTCCAATTGCTTGTTTTTGGATTGATTTACCTCCAAGGCTTTGACCAAAGATTCCTCAGCTTCCAAGGATTTCTTTTGTGCAGATTTGGCCGTGCCGTCAAAGAACCAGAAATCGGCCCTTGCAGGGAATTCCTCAACAGCGATGCTGGTATATTTTTCTATTTTATCAAAATCCTTTCCCGTCTCAAACATCATCGTAATGATTCCCTGAAGGACCTGATCGTTGGCGGAATTGATGGAGATGGATTTTTTGTAGCTTTCCAAGGCACTTACTTTGTTGCCGGCCATCATTTTCCTGTCTCCCAAGACGGTGTAGATTTCAGCATCGTTTGGGTTGTTTTCCAGCATCAGTGCTTCCAATTGATCCAAGAGCTTTTCTCTTTTTTCGGTTTTGATTTCCTGAAGGACATCAGAAAAAGCCTGTGCTTTCACTTGTGCTTCCAAATCTGGATTGCCAAATGCTTTCAATATCAGGGCCTCTGCGGTTTCCAAATCCGATTTTTCCTTATACAGTGCATATGCGGCAAGTTGGAGATCAGGCTGATTGGGGTAATTTGCCAGAGATTGTTGAATGACTAACAGCGCATCATCTGTTCTTCCGTTGTTGAAAAGAATTTCCACCAAGGAAAGTACATACTGGGAATTTCCAGGATGTGCTTCTATCAGGTTTTGGCCTTCTCGGATAGCACCGCTGAGATCATTTTTTCTCAAATAAATCCTTTGTTTTTGGATGGTGAGTTGCTCTGCAACTCCGTAATATTCTTCTGCTCGATTGAAGGCTTCCAAGGCTTTGTCGAAATCACCACTTCCCATATACAGGGAGGCAAGATCCAGAATGTAGTTTTGGTTTTCCTCCGAATTGCTCATCAGGTTTTCAAGAATATCAGCGGCTTTTTGGGGTTCGTTTTTTTTGCTGTAAACTTCCGCCATCGCCAAATTATAGTATTTGTTTTCGGGGTTTGCCGCCACAGCTTTTAAGCCGTAGGGCAATGCCTCATCAACCCGATTGGCTTTTAATAGTATTTCGGCCAATTTAAAGTTGATAGCGCCTTCATTTGGCTTGATTTCAAGCGCTTTTCGGAAATAAAAATAAGCTTTTTCATAATCCTCCAGCATCAGGTTTTTTTGACCCTCGATAAAAAGTCGGTCTGCCTTGATGTTTTGGGTTTTCTCCTTTTTCCCTATTTTGGGGGATTTATCAACTTGGGCATTGACTGTCTGGCAAAACAGCAACAGCATTGATAAACCGGCAATTATTATCCTTTCTATTTTCACACGATCAAATTTAAACTTTTGAATCCACCACTTTGGGAAATTAACGGATGGCCTTGACAAGGGTTGGATTGGGATTTTCTGAATCGAAAGTACGCTTTGGTACCTTTTCTGTTTGTGGCAACCCAATTCCACGCAAACTTAATGCCTTTTATTGTAAAGGCAGCTTATCAAATTGGATAAACGATAGGAATGGAAATAATGTGCCAGGGAATTCAAAAAGATTTGAATTTATTCCTTACCGGTACTCCCGTATCCACCCGATCCCCGCTCTGTTTCCGATAATATAGAAGAGGTTTCCCATTCTATTCGTTCGTGTTTGGCAATGATCATCTGGGCAATTCTTTCCCCATCATTGATCAGAAAGGTTTCATTGGAAAGATTGACAAGAAGGACTTTAATTTCCCCTCTATAATCCGCATCGATGGTACCTGGAGAGTTTAGGACCGTCAAGCCGTGTTTGAAGGCCAAGCCGCTCCTAGGTCGAATTTGGGCTTCAAAACCTGGCGCCAATTCCAGAAACAATCCAGTGTTTACCAATTTTCTTTCCAGTGGTTCCAATGGAATGGATTCCTCAAGGTTGGCCCTTAAGTCCATCCCTGCGGAAAGTGGCGTTTGATATTCGGGAAGAGGGTGCTTGGAATGGTTGATGACTTTGACTTTCATGGACGGGATACCTTGTGTAAAGTTTGGATAGCCAAGATTTCAAATGGCTTTTTTATGATTTTGGAACAAAATCTAAGCGGCCGATCAAATTTTAGGAAAGCGGTAGCTATTTGATTCCGGATTTTTAGATACTGTTGTATACTTGAATTGTTCAGAATCTGATTTACAGTCTTTTTGGTTTTTGTCTTGCCAAAAGCTTTTTGATTTCCTCTTTTTCAATCAACAAAACTACGAGAACAAATATTAAGACCAGTATATTTCTTCCTAAAAATTGTAATACCACCTGATCTACCTCCAGAAAAAAACCGCCATAGCTTAGTCCAAATGCCAACGCAAGGTAAAAAAGGCTCTTCCCAGTTTGGTATGGGATAAAGAAATATTTCTGCCCATAAAAATAGCAAATCGCTGACATGGTCAGATAGCAGGCCAAGGTGCTTAAGGCTCCACCCATATAGCCAATGAGTGGCACCAAAGTGAAGATTACCAGAATGGTGACAATTGCACCTACCAAAGTGATGTAAAAACTGTACTTGGTCTGATCGGTCAATTTAAACCAGATGCTGAGATTAAAATAGATGCCGAGGAATAAATATCCCAAAAGTAAAACTGGGACCATCACCATGGCTTCGATATAATCGGCTTTGATCAGGATCAGTTTTCCTATGATGTCGAGATTGACCGAGACGACAATCATCAAGGTGCAGCAGAAAATCACAAAGGCATGCATTACTCGAGCAAAGAGTTCAGGGCTGTTTTTTTCGGTTGATTGGTTGAAGAAAAAGGGCTCAGCAGCAAATTTGAATGCCTGAATGATCAAACTCATGAAGATGGCAAGTCTAAAATTGGCACCAAATATACCCCCGGCCTCCCTTGGTGTAAGCCCGGGATAGAAATTTTCGGGGATAACGTATTCGAAAAGCCATCTTGAAAAAACCTCATTGGTCACACCCGCAAGTCCCATGAAGAAAAGGGGGATGGCGTATTGCCACATCGGGGCTATGAATTTCTTGTCAAATCCCAATTTGAATTTCCCCCCAAAATAAAAAAGGATTGGGATCATGAGGGCATTGGCAATTAGATTGGAAAGCAGGATATACTCAAATCCCCATTCTGGATTGTAAAAACCAATTACCAAAGGCCGTAATTCCGTGAGAAATTCACCCTTCCAGATGTGGAAGCAGATGGCGATGAAGAAAATATTGAACCCTATATTGAACAGGATATTGCCAAGTTTTGACAGTGCAAATGTGAGGGACTTGTTCTCTACCCTGAGTTTTGCGTAGGGAATGGCCAACACTGCATCAATGGCCAATATCCAAGCCATCCATCTAAACAGGAATTCCTGTCCTTCATAGCCCAGCCAAATACTCAATTGTGGCGCGCTGAAGTAGATCAATGCGCCCAAGACAAGAGAAGTCGTCATTAATAAGGACTGGACTTGGCCATAGACTTTTTTTGGATCCAACCCTTTTCCAGTAGAAAACCGAAAAAAGGCAGTCTCCATGCCATAGGTGAAAACAATATTCAGAAAAGCGATAAATGCATAGAAGTTGGTGAATGAGCCTAGTGCCTCCTTGTCCAAATAAACAATATAAAGTGGCAGCAATAAAAAATTAATGGTTTTGCCTAGGATGCTGCTGATTCCGTAGACCGCCGTCTGTCCTGCAAGTTTTTTGAGTTGACTCATTTCAAAAAATCAAAGGGTACTATTCCCCTTTGAAAACCGGTTTTCTTTTTTCCAAGAAAGCAGAAGTACCTTCTTTGTAATCCCCCGATTTCACACACCTTGCAAAACTGTTGGCTTCCGTCTGATAACCGTTTTCTTCGGCGATGAACACCGAATTGACACAATCCACAATCATTCCGATGGCCAAGGGTGCTTTGGACATGATTTTTTTCATGATATCTTCAGCCTTCTCCATTGCCTCATCTTTTGTTGGCAAGACATGGTTGACCAATCCCAGTGCTTTTGCTTCATCTGCACCGATCATGTCTCCGGTCATCATGAGTTCATTGGCTTTTCCTCTACCGACGAGATAAGTAAGCCTTTGTGTACCACCATAACCAGGAATAATTCCAAGATTGACTTCAGGTTGACCAAATTTCGCATTGGCAACAGCGATTCTCATGTGGCAGGCCATCGCCAGCTCACAACCTCCGCCCAAGGCGAAACCGTTGACGACCGCAATGGTTGGTTTTTGGCAATTCTCAATAAGGCTAAAAATTTCCTGACCGTTTTCAGCAAATTTTCTGGCATTCAGTTCATTGAGTTTTGCGATCTCGCTGATATCTGCCCCAGCGATGAAAGCCTTTTCACCAGACCCCGTGATAATTACAGCCTTGATTTCTTTGTTGTCAACCACCTCATTAAAAATGTTCCGGAGTTCTTCAAGTGTGGCTGCATTGAGTGCATTGAGCTTGGATTCCCGATTGATGGTAAGGTAAAGGATACCACCTTTATTTTCACAGAGAATATTTTTTGATTCGGACATATTTATTGAACAGTATTAAAAATCAAATATACCATTCAGAGATCCAATCCCAAAGGATTTCTTAGAAAAATCCAATAGGTAAGGGGAAAAGCAAAGTGGTTTTTATTTTTCCGGTCATACAAAAGTTCAGAGATGTTGCTAATTTATAATAGGTTTACTCCTGCCGTCAATCAAATTTCCTTATTTTTGTAACAAAACTAAGTTTTATCCAAATCTGAAATATACATGTCATTAAAAAGAAAAATCACCGTGGCTTATGGAGACGGGATCGGTCCCGAAATCATGAAAGCCACTCTTAATATTCTACATGCGGCTGATGCTCAGATCGATATCGATGTTATTGAAATTGGCGAACAAGTTTATCTTAAAGGAATAAGCTCTGGGATGGAACCTGGCGCATTCGAATCGCTCAAAGAAACCAAGGTGTTTTTAAAGTCACCCATCACCACTCCCCAAGGAGGTGGATTCAAAAGTTTGAATGTAACCACCCGAACTTCCTTCGGTCTTTTTGCCAATGTCAGGCCTTGCAAAGCCTATTCACCCTATATCAAAACCCATTACCCTAAAACCGATTTGGTCATCATCAGGGAAAATGAGGAAGATCTCTATGCAGGAATCGAACACAGACAAACAGATGAAGTTTTTCAATGTCTTAAATTGATCTCCCGCCCAGGGTCAGAAAAAATCGTACGGTATGCTTTTGAGTATGCCAAAAAATACGGTCGGAAGAAAGTAACCTGCATGACCAAAGACAATATCATGAAGTTGGCTGATGGCTTGTTTCACAAGGTTTTTGATGAAATCGCAAAAGAATACCCAACGATTCAGACGGATCATAAGATCATTGATATCGGGACAGCATTGATTGCAGAGAGACCGGATACTTTTGATGTAATCGTAACGCTAAATCTATACGGTGACATTATATCCGACGTGGCTGCTCAAGTGACGGGATCTGTAGGTCTTGGAGGATCCGCAAATGTCGGTGAGGAAGTGGCGATGTTTGAAGCAATTCATGGATCTGCACCCGACATCGCGGGCATGGATATGGCCAATCCATCCGGATTGCTCAATGGCGCCATCATGATGCTCGTTCATATCGGACAGCCAGAGGTGGCTGAAAAAATCTCCAATGCTTGGATGAGGACCTTGGAAGATGGCATTCACACTGGGGATATTTTTCAGGAAGGCCTGTCGTCCAAAAAAGTGGGGACGCAGGAATTTGCACAGGCAGTGATCGAAAGACTGGGCCAAAGCCCGATCCATATGGTTCCTGCACATTTTGACAAATCCGACACGACTCCGATGCAGATAAAATTGAAGCCGGCAGTTCCTGTTAAGAAAACTTTGATCGGTGTGGATGTTTTCGTTGATTGGAAAGAAGGGGATAGAGACCCAAATACAAT
>NZ_JAUSPP010000078.1:0-7609 GCF_030656585.1 Rhodonellum sp. | reverse complement strand
TTATGCTGCCTTTGCTTCAAAGTATCCTATGAATGGGGAACTGAAAGCACAGGAAGCCAATATTCAGTCCATGCTTTCTTGGAGCGAATTAGAAAATATTACCTATACGCCCACCATATTCATCAATGGCCATGAGTTGCCCAAAGCTTATGCTGTGGAGGATTTAAAATATGTTTTGGAATAGAAACAGGCAAACAGGCCCTGAAAATATTCAGTCGCGATGAATGGTCACAGGCTTCGGGTGACCAAAATGTCCGGAGATTTTAATATTCAATAAAATCTAAAAAACATGAAAAAGTTAAGTTTTGAAATGCTGAGACTCACTTCAGGGGAAGTGCTTGGACGTAGTCAAATGAAGAAGATTACGGGGGGGGGAATGCTTGTAGCCATACACTAACCTGCGAGGATGGTACGCTGTTTGGCGGTTCAGGCAATTGTCCAACTGACGCTTCCCTCGAATGTGCAAACAACGGAGGCGCAGCTTACTGTGTAGAAGCGGGTTGCTCGTGACAGCCTAGGGGTTAGTTCCCACTGGGAACCAACCCCATTTTCACAATTTATGTGTTGCATTCATTCAAATAAAATAATATTTAACTATTCTGAACACAATACCATGACTCTAAAAAACTTAATAAATGGGCGGAATGAAGTGTTTTGGAAATTTCTCCCAGTGATTGTAGTGATGTTTTTTTCCTGTCAGGCAAAAGACAGAGAATCCGCAAGCTTGGATATCGATTTGGTAAAGGTTGACTCTTTTGTTGTCAAAAGAGACACGCGTTTTAGGATTTTGGATCATCATTCAAAAAATGGAAATTATCTTGGATATGATCCTATTACCAAGAGTTTTATATTGATTGATGCCCAGGGTGAGATCATTCGGGAAGTATTGAGAATTGGGGAAGGGCCAAACGAATATAACAGTAACCTAAGTTCCGCCGCATTCAATGAGGATGGTGGAGGAGTATTTCTCCAAAGCTCAAATGAACTTATATGGTATGACCAAAATTGGGAAATAAAAAAGAGATGGAAATATGGGCCAAACTTTGGTTTAACAGTATATGGCGGGCCAAGATATAGGACACCTTATTACTTCGGGGAGGATACATCGAGACCTTTTGTTTTTACCTCGTTTTTTCCAAATACCAAAATACCATTTAATGAAATACAAACGAAGTTAGGAAATGGGTATATTGTTGAGCTCTTTGATTCTTCCAATGACACTTTGATTTGGAAACTGCCAATTGATTTTAGTCTGTACAGTGAGTACAACCCAAAAGACAAAGAATTTGACTTGGCGCCAATCTATTACCTCGACACCGAAAACAAATTGTTGCTTCTTTCTTTTGACAACTCATTCACTGTAGGAGTGTACGATTTGAATGCGGATTTTAATTTCACGCGGCAGATCAATCTTGAAAAGAGTAATTTGATGGACAATGGGAAGGGTAAGACCGTGAAATTGTTTCCCGTTTATAACCGAGATCTTATGATTCTTCGGTATTCCGGGATAAGCGAGTTGGAGTTGGCAACGAAAAAAGAGGCGAACAGCACGTATTCTCCAATACAGGACTCCAAATTATACCGATTTTACTACGCCAGTGAAGACAAAAACGTCCTTAAAGAGCTGCCTTTTCCGGAAGGTATTGAACCCAATTCTGAACTCATCATTTTGGCAAGTGGAAAATTCTTAATGAGAGACAAAGATGAAGAAGGTGCTGAGATGAACTATTCCAGCTATTCTATTTATGAATTAAGAATGTGATTCAATGCAAAAATCCCCTGCAAATCATAAACTTACAGGGGATTTGAGCAATTAGTTGTGGAGCTGGCGAGATTCGAACTCGCGTCCAGATAGGGAAACACTGTACCGTCTACATGTTTAGTCACCTGTTGGGTTTTCGACTCCACACTGCTGGATGACACACCCATGTGAAGCTTATCCACTGAATTTCGCACCTGTCTAGTAGCGTCCCAGGCACTAGTTCTGTCTTATCGACACCCCAGAATCAACCCCAACAGAACGAAGGGTCGCGGGATGTGGCCAGGGAATTTCTATCGAAACTCAACCTTTTAAGCGTTATCTAATCCCCGAAGGGTTAAATTATGCAGCCATGGCGTAATTAGATTCGCCAGCTATGGTTTGTATGAATTATTTGCGGGCGTACATACTCCACCCGACATGCGAGCCCAGTCCTTACACCTCCTGTCAAAACCGGTCAGCCCCATTTGTTTCCAAAATGGATTACAAATATACAACAATTAAAGTTCCTACCGTCTGTCATTTTGATATTGACCAGAATTTTCGCCCTCAGCTACAAGCAATCAACCCACAATATGCATTGCACTGGCGAGTGGGTTTGTAAAGGAAAGAAAATTAGAGCATATTGGGAATAAGGCCTATTCCGAATATGCTGAAGTCAAAAAATACTGGCAACTGACCCATTGGTAAACCATTAGACTGGAATTCAAGTGCTGATGCATCACACGGATGCATTGGATATAGATTGCTTTAAACTCATTTTTTTGAAATTTCTTTGTATTCCTTTCCATAATTTGAAACCTTTGTCCTTTCATCAACCCTCTTTTGTTTTGAGAAAATTAATTTTGTTGCTCCTGATATTTTCCCCTTTTGTATTGCAGGGCCAAATTTTGAATATTGAAAGGGCACGCCTTGAAAAAGATACCAGTAAAGTGTTTTTGGTGAAAGTTGGTGCAGGATTGAGTGTTTATAACCGCAGTGCAGCAGCAGATGAGCCGGTCAACCTGTTCGGTTATAATTTTGACATGAATGCACTTTATTATCCTGGAAAGCATGGGTATATGTTTATTTCCAAATTTGATTACCTGCGCATCAACGATTCCGACTTCTTGAATTTTGGTTTTCTTCACGGCAGGGTCAATTTCCTCAGGGACCGAAAGGTGAATTTTGAGACCTACGTCCAATATTCCTTTGACAATTTCAGGGGGCTGGATCCAAGATGGGTGGCGGGTGGAGCCGTCAGACACAACATCGTCAAAACGGACCGGTTTTCTTTTATATTCGGCGTAGGTGGGCTGTATGAGTTTGAAAAATGGAAACACCCTTCAACTGAGGAAATCGTAGAAGTCAGCTTAATCAAGAGCTCCAATTACATCAGCCTAAGGGCTACCCTAAATGAATTTGTGGACATCAACATGGTCAATTATTATCAAGTCGGTTATGACAAAGAGATCGGGGCATTGAGAAACCGCATCAGCAATTCCACCATACTGAATACCAAACTGACGGATAAATTTTCCCTGACCAATACATTTGAATTGTCCTATGAAGACAAGCCCATCGTGCCCATCACCAAAGTGATCTATTCCTTCAAGACGAGTCTCTCCATCAATTTCTAAACGTCAGGCTTGCAGGACTCCATATTTGAATTGATATTTTCAGCCATCGCTTGGCACAAAGGGGATGGTGTAGAAGGAGAATTAAAGTGTAGGCGTATTGATATTTTAATTTCGAAGACAATCAGGGGATTGGGTAAATATTCTCCTTTAAAATCATAAACACCAAGGTCTAAATTCCAATTATTTTATATCTTGCGGTGATGGAAAATTTCGTTGTTTCAGCAAGAAAATACAGACCTTCTGATTTTAAGAGTGTAGTAGGGCAGCAGCACATAACCACTACTTTGAAAAATGCGATTAAAAACAACCACCTGGCGCAGGCATTTCTTTTTTGCGGTCCCAGGGGAGTGGGTAAAACCACCTGTGCCAGAATTCTGGCCAAAACCATCAATTGCCAAAATCAAACCGCAGATTACGAGGCCTGCAACACCTGTGATTCTTGCCTTGCTTTCAACAACAACAATTCCTTCAATGTCCATGAACTGGATGCTGCCTCTAACAATTCGGTGGATGATATCCGCAACTTGGTGGAGCAGGTCCGATATCCGCCCCAGCAAGGGCAATACAAGGTCTATATCATTGATGAGGTGCACATGTTGTCCTCCAATGCTTTCAATGCCTTCTTGAAGACCTTGGAGGAGCCGCCGAAGTACGCGATTTTTATCTTGGCGACTACTGAAAAACACAAGATCATCCCTACCATTCTGTCCCGTTGTCAGATCTTTGACTTCAACAGGATTCAGATCAAGGACATTGGCGAGCATTTGAAATATATCGCCTCTGAAGAAAAAATTGAATTTGAGGAAGAAGCCTTGCGGCTGATCGCTTCCAAGGCGGACGGTGCATTGAGGGATGCGCTTTCCATGTTTGACCTGATTGTGACCTATTCGGCAGGAAATAAACTTACCTACCTCGATACGATCAACAATCTCCACATTCTGGATTACGACTATTATTTTAAGGTGGTCGATGCCTTGTTGGAGGAAAGTATTGCGAAGACCTTGTTGATTTTTGACGAAATTCTCAAAAAAGGATTTGATGGGCAGAACTTTGTGACAGGATTGAGCGAGCATTTCAGAGATTTGATGGTTTGTAAAGATCCTCAGATGATCTCATTGTTGGAAGTCTCAGAGTCGGCCAAAGAGCGCTATGTTGCCCAATCGAAGCAAGCGTCATTGTCCTTTATTCTTTCGGCATTGAACATTTGCAATTACTCGGAGATCCATTACAAGGCCAGTAAAAACCAAAGACTTCATGTAGAATTGGCCTTGATGAAATTGGCGAAATTGCCCCAGGCGATTTCCCTCGCGGCATTGGCACAAGAAGACGCAAAAAAAAAAGCCTGATTGAGCAACCTTCTGTAGAAGAAAAAGCACCATCCCTTTTCAAGGACGCCAATCCGTTTGCAGCCAAAAAATCCCCTGTTCAAAAAACCATCTCCATTCCCTCCAATATAAGGGAGGCCCAGAATACGGTAAAGGATGCCCCTTTGGCCTCTCCTGAACAGCCCATGACAGAAGATCATCCTGAAGTGATGATATCTGCCCAATCAGGGAAGACTTCAGATACTTTTGACTTGACCAGGGTAAAGGAAGTGGTGGCCGAAATCCTGCTGGAGTTCAAAGCCGATCACAAAAACCTTGAAATGACTGTATTGAAACAGCCCTTTGAGATTGTGGACAACACGATTTTGTTTATCCTAAACGGGGAAATCCAGAAGGATGTGTTTTTAAAAATCAAACCGGAGTTTGTTGGGCTTTTGAGACAAAAACTCAAAAATACCCAAGTGAGATTGGACCTGGAGTTGAGGGAAAATATTGCAGACGACACACCAAAACTCTACACTTCCACAGATAAACTGAATTTTCTCAAGGGGAAATCAGGTGCTTTTCGGGATCTCCAGAATAGATTTGGGCTGGAGACCGACTTTTGATATAAATAATCTAGCCGGAAAATTTTTAGTCCGGACTCATTTCAAAAATCCACCCCAATTCCAAAGTTGATAAGGTTCTGCAGTTGGATTGCCCGTTTTGGAGGGCCATCATTTTGGGAAATAAAAACGCTTTCATCGTAAATCAAGACCGTTTCTATTCGGGTGGTGATGTATTTATTGATCTTCATGTTGATGATGGAGTTAAAATTCACCACCATGTTTCCCAGCCTTTCATAATTGGAAAAAAGATTCAGATCGGCTTTCCACCTGATGTTTTCCAAGAGTTGGATGTCCGTAGAGGAGGAGAGGGAAACACCCGCTTCCGGTCTGATATTTTCTCCCGGCATAACGCCAAAAGCCCCGGCATTTTTCAATGAATCGTCCATTACTATCGTGAACCTACCAGTAAAGGGAGAGCCAATGATGGAGATTTTATCCTTGTTCTTGAATTCTCTTCTGTAGTTCAAACCGGTGGAAGACTGAATATAGGCAGGTGCCAGCAAATCCGATATTTTTGCTCTGGATTCTCTTTCTGATCCAGGGGGTCTGAAATAACGATAACCTGACAATAACTGTGTCCGGGCATCTACTTGTGTCGACAGGAACCAAAAATCAGTTAACTCTCGGCCATATTTGCTCAGAAAGATAAAGTTGTCATTGGTTTTTCTGGAAGCAAATCTCCTTTCACTTTGTCTGTTAAATCCAAAATTAACGGTCAGCTTGCTGTCCCATATTTTTTCATCCTTGGCAAAATTGGCAAAAAGGTTTAATCCGGTGTTCAAAGCAAAATTACTGGCGCCACCAGCCGACCAATTCGTCAGGCTGACCTGCTGGATGCTTAAATTGAAATTGCCCCCCTTTTTCCAATAAATGGGCACTTCCGCCTTCTTGATGATGACCGAATCTCCCAGCATGATGATGGTGTCCCCATTGATCAAAAGGGTATCCGCCAACATCGTTCTGTCTTGGGATTTGGCGATTTGCAGTCCTGCAAATACGCATATAAAAAACAGGATCAACTTTTTTATCATTCTTCTGCTGGATGGGGCGATCAAATCATTAGGGTTTTAAAATAGTCAATTTCTGACCAATTCGGATGTTATTGTCGGGCAGATTGTTCCATTTTTTTATTTCATCCACACTTACACCATATCTTTGACTGATCCTGAACAGGTTTTCGCCTTGGCCAACCGTGTGCGCGATGCTGCCGTTTCCATTGCTGGCGGATCTTACAGGTGGACTTGCTGGTGCGGGCTGATAAACGGGTTGGCTCACGCTTGGTTGTGGCGTTTGTTGGGCTGGGGGAGTACTTGCCTGAATCGATCTCGGCGGTGTACTCAATGGGACGATCCTGATGTCCTCATTTCGTTTGCGGTGGTCAACAAGGTTCAGCACCATGCCTGACTTTAAATCCTTGTCTCTTCTGATTCTGTTTTTGGCTTTCAGTGAAGAAAGTTTGATTCCGTACATCTGTGAGATGGCCCAAAGGGTTTCTCCCGGTTGGACGATATGGGTTTGTACATCCGCTTTTGATTTTTTGGGATCGGTATAGTAATATTGTCCCGCTTCTATTTTCTCATTTCTATCCAGGTCATTTACTCTTCTGAATTTCCTTTCCCTGATGCCGATATCTTCTGCAAAAGCCTCCTGACTGGTCGTGGCCGTAGCCATGACACCATCGATGTTGTTGACCTTGATCTGGTTGGGTTGGGTTGCCTTCTGCTGGTTTCCGGTTACTCTCGGGTAGCTTGAAGTTCCTTTGGTATTGGCGGCTTGAGAATTTGGTTGGGTGCCAAAATTCTCTTGATTTGTAATCACTGCTGGTTTTACGGGAACGCTGCCTTCTTTCAGATAAACAACGGTGTAGGTTTTATCGCCGGGTATTTGTCCGTTTGAAGTCCATTTGTTGTATTCTTTCAAATGAGCTTCGGTGACCCCTAGTTTGGGGGCGATCGCTTTTAAAGTAGTGGGGCCTTGCACCCTGAGTTCATTCAAATACCTGCCATTGCTGACCAATAATGCGCTTTGACCTTCAAAAGCAATTTTGTGGGCCAAGAATTTTTTGAAGTACCAATGGGAATTCCGATCCAAGACGATGATTCTTTTCCCGTTTAGCTCGGTTCCAAAATAGGCTTTTGCCCCACCAAGTCCCATTTGGTAGGAGACGAGTGCGCACATCCAATTGTCAAATTGGGCATTGTGTTTCTTGAGGTACAGCGCTGCACCTTTCGTGGAGGAAACGATGTTTTTTCTTTCATCCACTACATTGTCAACCCTCAAAAAAACTTCCTCGGCAGT
>NZ_JAUSPP010000070.1:0-4131 GCF_030656585.1 Rhodonellum sp. | reverse complement strand
TGATCAAAAAGTAACCAAAAAATCAAGGCTGATATTTCTTCTTCAAATTGGGACGGGTGGTTATCCGGTTTAACGATTTCTTTCCAATTTGATTTTCGTCATGCTTCTACGAGCTAAAAATGAGTGGATCTCACTCGGTGAACCTTCGTGAGCTAACTCCTTTTCTTCACGCTCTCCGAATCCCGCCAAAAAACGCAGATATATAGGCCATCCTTTCATCCAGAGGACGTATGGAGCGAAGGTATCGTTTTCTTCCGATTAACCGTGGTCTGTGTCCCCACAGACCACTCCTTTCCTACTTACCGGCCCGGTTCAATTTCCTCCTCTCTCGTCCTTAGCAAGTCTAGTGGTAATTCCCCTGTAAGCTATGAACAGTAGCTACCCAAACTTCATTAATGTATTCCTAATCAAAAGACTCCTCACGAAAAAGGGCAGCGCCCTGACATATTGGTAGCCAAGGGTTTTAACCCTTGGATATATGATGTCGAGTGGTCCATTTTCTTTGGCTAAAGAAAAGGATTGAATCCCGAAGGGTTTTTATCCAAAGCAGGTGATTTATGCTTTGGCAATTTGTTTTTTGTACTACCCTCATTTATGCTGGAAGGCCAATTGACTCCTTTTTGCCATTCGGTCAAACCATTTTTTTTATTTGCGCACTTAGTCTTTTCTTCAAGATTACCGGCATTTTTGGTCGTACCCATGGCACTTTGACTCCTATAGGGTGTTCGGCATTACCCACAATGAATTGTGGGTTTAAGACTTGACCCAAGCCTACGGCTTTTGCAGATGACTGTATCGTTTTTTCAAATCGCGTAGCGATGCCAGAATTCTTAACCGGGGATTTTAATCCCCGGAATCATAAACATAGTCGTTTCTCTTTGGCTAAAGAAAAAGATTGAATCCCGAAGGTTTTTCGCCAAAGCAGGTGGTTGACATTGATCGCAATTTTTCTTCCTTTGTCACTTTTTGCTTGATCAAAAAGTAACCAAAAAATCAAGGCTGATATCTCTTCTTCAAATTGGGGCGGGTGTTTTTCACAATATTGATTCGCTTCCAATTTGATTTTCCGCAAGAAAAAACCTGTGTTTTATATTGTCGATTCTAACTGAGACGGTATAATTTCATAAATGGATAGTTTATATAAATTTCATTTTAGGTACTTTAGGTACCTAAATCCTTCAAATTATAAACAATTTTTTGTCTTAGTTTATAAAATTCAATATATTGGTACTATGAGTAACGATATCACATCGAAAATAAACCAATTACTGACTTCCCAAGCCTCCGGAATTGTGTTTATCAGCAGCTGGCTATCGGATCAGGGATATAGCCTGGATCTGCAAAAACGATATAGGAAGAGCCACTGGTTTCAATCTATCGGTACTGGCGCCATGATTAGAGCTGGAGATAAGGTTGGGTATGAAGGAGCGGTATACGCTCTTCAAAATCAAGCCAACTCTCACACACATCCAGCCGGGAGAACTGCCTTGTCGATGTTAGGAAAAGGGCATTACCTGGAACTGGGCACAAGTAAAGTGTTTCTCTTTAGTACAGCCAAAGAGCAGTTACCCACCTGGTTTAAACAATATGATTGGGGGATTCAAATTGCTTACCATGCCTCAAATTTTCTTCCTCCCAATACAGGTCTGATTGATTTTGAAATAAAGAATTTCAAAATCAAAGTATCGGGTCCAGCCCGGGCCATGTTTGAATGCTTATATCTGGTACCAAAAGAACATAGCCTTATGGAGTGTTTCGAGTTAATGGAAGGATTGAATAATTTAAGACCAAATGCTGTCCAGGAACTCCTGGAACAATGTGCTTCAGTTAAAGTTAAACGTCTCTTTTTATATCTTGCTGAAAAAGCTGGTCATTCCTGGTTTCCATATATCAAGCTTGATGAAGTGGATTTAGGGACAGGCAAAAGGAGTTTTGTGAAAAATGGTATATATATACCCAAATATCAAATCACAGTCCCAAGAGAGTTGAAAGAGTATGGCACAACAAATCTATAAAAATCAGATAAAACTTTTATTGGATGTTCTTCCTGAAGTGGCTAGAGAAAAATGTTTTGCTCTTCACGGTGGTACGGCAATTAACTTGTTTATTCGAGAAATGCCGCGCTTATCTGTAGATATAGATCTTACTTATGTCCCTATAGAGGACAGAGCAACCTCCATGATAAACATCAATAAAGCACTGGAACGTACAAAATCAAGGATTGAGTCTGTTATTCCAAGTGTAACGGTAATACACAGGTCTGATATCGCAAAGCTTCAGATTTCAACTAGAAATGCAAGTATAAAACTGGAGGTAAACCTAGTAGGCAGGGGCACATATATTCCTCCTGAAGATATGGTTTTATGTGATAAGGCACAAAATGAGTTTAATGCTTTTTGTGTCATTCCTGTATTGCCTTTGGGACAATTATATGGTGGGAAAATATGCGCTGCCTTAGACCGGCAGCATCCTAGGGATTTATTTGATGTAAAATATTTGCTAGCAAATGAAGGGTTTTCTAACGAAGTAAAAAGAGGCTTTTTACTATGCCTCCTTGGGAGTGAAAGACCAATCCATGAGGTCATATACCCTAACCTACAGGATCAGCGATCTGCATTAACAAATCAATTCGAAGGCATGACCTCCGAAGAATTTAGCTACAAAGAATATGAAGAAACAAGGTTGAAACTTATCGAAGTGATCCACAAAAATTTGATAGATGAGGATAAAGATTTTCTTTTAAGCGTAAAGAACCTGACTCCGAACTGGACAAAATATGATTTTCAGCTTTTCCCATCCGTTCGTTGGAAAATTCAAAATTTGCAAAGGTTAAAAGATACCAATCCGAAAAAACATGCAGATCAGTACAATGCTTTGAAAAAAAAACTTAATAAATAAGCTTCCCCTTTCCCGTTCAATATCCGAGAAGCCTGAAGGGCCTGCCTGACGCTGAGGAAGGCTTCAACCTTGAATAGCCGCGGGTGGAACCCGTGGAATTTGGAATGTCGTGGTTGTTTGTCTTTGGCTAAAGAAAAAGATTGAATCCCGATGGTTTTTCGCCAAGGCAGGTAGTTGTTATTTGTGGTGATTTTGGTTCTTTGTCACTTTTGGCTTAGCCTCCGCGATAATTATCGGGATAACCAAAAGGCCAAGAAATTGGAATCCTCCTCCGCCCTTGGCCCACGCCGGCTCGGTCCAATTTCCTCCTCCCCACGTCCGAGGGAAGTTTAGTGGTAATTCCACACCCTTGGCCTCTCTCCCCACAGACCACTCCTTGCCGTTCAAGATCCACGAAGCCTGAAGGGCTTCAACCTTGATTAGCCGCGGGTGGAACCCGGGGAAATTGGAATGTCGTGGTTTTTTCTCTTTGGCTAAAGAAAAAGATTGAATTCCGAAGGTTTTTCGCCAAAGCAGGTAGTTGTCATTAATCGCAATTTTTTTCCTTTGTCACTTTTTTCTTGATAAAAAAGTAACCAAAAAATCAAGGCTGATATTTCTTCTTCAAATTGGGGCGGGAATTCTTCACTTTATTGATTCGCTCCCAATTTGATTTTTGTCTGGCTTCTGAGAGCTAAAAATGAGTGGATCTCACACGGTGAACCTTCGTGAGCTAACTCATTTTCTTCACGCTCTCCGAATCCCGCCAAAAAACGCAGATATATAGGCCGTCTATTCCTCCAGAGGACGTTTGGTGCGATGATAACGTTTCCTTATCTATACCCTTTTCTTATTGCGGTTTTTTATGATCCCGAATGGAGGAATGGTTCGATATTCATCAGAATCGATTTCCCTTAACCCTGGTCTGTGTCCCCACAGACCACTCCTTCCTTACTTGACGTTCAATATCTGGGAAGCCTGAAGGGCTTCAACCTTGAATAGCCGCGGGTTGGAACCCGTGGGAATTGGAATGTCGTGGTTGTTTCATTTTGGCTAAGGGAAAGGATTGAATCCCGAAGGTTTTTCGCCAAAGCAGGTAGTTGTTATTTGTGGTGATTTTGGTTCTTTGTCACTTTTGGCTTAGCCCAAAAGTAACCAAAAGGCCAAGAAATTGGAATCCTCCTCCGCCCTTGGCCCACGCCGGCTCGGTCCAATTTCCTCCTCCCCACGTCCGAGGGAAGTTTAGTGGTAATT
>NZ_JAUSPP010000067.1:0-132061 GCF_030656585.1 Rhodonellum sp. | reverse complement strand
TTCTCCTGTATCTCCTCAAATGATAGAGGGCAACTTTTTTTCTTTGCGGACTCTGCGAAACGCTTTGCGTACTTGGCGTGAAAATTTTAACGAAAAGAGCGCCAAGGTTCACGGGAAGGACGCGAAGGTCTTTTTCTTATGGATTTTGGTTTCTTCTTGAATGATAGAGGGCAACTTTTTTTCTTTGCGGACTCTGCGAAACGCTTTGCGTACTTGGCGTGAAAATTTTAACGCAAAGAGCGCTAAGGTTCACGGGAAGGACGCAAAGGTCTTTTTTTTCTGATTTTTGGTTTCTCCTCAAATGATAGAGAAGCAACTTGTTTTCTTTGCGTGCTTAGGACGTAAATTCGCTGATGTTTTTTGGGGCACCACAGTTTTTGTGATTTTTTGAACCTGTTGTGGGAAGTTTCTTTCTGAAAAAAGGAGGAATCCGGAAAGCCATCGAAACCGGGTCGGGCCCAGATTATAATTGGGGATCCGAATTTGGGTTTTCAATAAGGGTAATCTGGATTTTGGCATGAGTTGGGGATATTCCGGAGAGGTATAAAAAAAATGTGGAATCGATCATGTTAAAAAGACCAATTCCACATTTTTACTTTTCATTACCAAATTTTGGATCAATACAAAGGAAATTCCTTTTGCAAACCTTCAAAGGCGTCAATCATTTCCCATTTGGGTCGATAAAATTCGGTCATCATCCGTGCATTGACGGTTCCGTTTTCGATAAATTCCATTGCTGCCTTGAACCTTCTTTCCTCAGGATTGCCCCAGTTTTTTGCTGGATCATCTCCCACGGGGAAGTTGACAGGAAACCCATCAAAATATTCCGCCCTGCCCTGTGAATTGGCGATTGCGAAAGTAATGGGAACAAGTTCGACGTTATTGGAGCTTAGACTTCTATTGAATCCGGAGAGAGGAAATGAACCCACTGGCTTTCCGTAGGTATTGTCCCCAATCAACACGATATCCATGTAGGGCTCGAGGCAATTGATCAACAGTTCTGAAGCGGAAGCCGAACCTCTGGAAGTGATGAAAATCACACGAGAGAGATTTAAATTTCCTTTCTTGGCAAAATTGACAGTCCTATTGTTGGAAAATTTGTTTCCATTGTGTTTGTTGGTGTACATGGTATTCCCATTGGCACTGTTGGGTGCAATGTAGTTCAGTATCTGCTCAGTGACCGCCACTGATCCACCACCGTTGTACCTGAGGTCAATGATCAGTTCATTGATCCCTTCGGCCTGAAAATAGGTGAACAAATCGTCCACTTCCTGGCTTCTGGTAGGGGTGAGGCCTGCAGTGGCCTTAAAGCTTTGATACACCCAGTGTCCCACTTTTTTACCTCCGATTTCATTTACTTGCTTGTGCAACACCGAATTTGTTTGGAAAGCACCTTTTAGAATGGTCCTTGTCGATTCGGTGCCATCCGGCAACTTAAATTTGAAGGTATTGCTTACGCCAACTTCATTGGCTCCGAGGGAAAAACTATAGCCTCCCTGGCTGTTTTTGTAATCAGAAATAGGTTTTCCATTCATTTCCACGATCTGCCAACCTCTTTTCCATCCATCTTTTCCAGCAGGCGATTCGTCGTAAACAAATGCGACAAACAATCTTTCCTGCTGATCGAATGCGAAACTGAATCCGTGGGCGCCAGTCGTCTGCCCGGTAAAGGAAGCATCAAATGCCGCCCTCGTGGTCAGGTAGGACCATCTATCCAGGGGTTTGAACATCAAGGCATCCAGCAATTCCTCGTTGGAATTGTATTTGGTAACATCAAAAGTCAAAGGCAGTTCGGATTCCCAAAAATACCATTCTTTCATGCTGTCAAAAATGGCTTTTTTGACCACATCTTCAGCAGCAACCGGCATCGGGTCATTTTTTTCAGGATTACAGGCAGAAAAGAATGCCGAAAACAGAAATAAAAGCGTCCAGTGGGATAAATAGTTTTTATTCATTCTGATTGATTAAAATTCACACGCTATAAACGATGTTTATAGCCATTTGGTTTAGATGATAAAATCATAGACTTTAACTTGGGTCCACTTGGTCGAATTTCTTTCGATAAAGGCCAAGTGCATGGGGTCTGTCTGATAGTAATTCTGGTCTTCGATGCTGTCAAAAAACAGTGTACAGGCAACCTGAAAACTGTGGTCAACAACATCCCTTCTCTCTGTTGGGGCGGGAGTTCCCATGTAGAATTTAGCTACGGTTTTGCATTTCCCCAGTACAGCAGCTTCTTTTTTGAAGGCTTCGGCGCCTTCTTTGTCTGCCAACCAGAAAAATACTTGGTGGATCATTTTTTGGGAATCTTGCGTGTTTGCCATGGTTTGAATAGGTAATGTAGCGGCTACGCCTGCTACGGTTAAGGTTTGAAGAAATTTTCTACGGGATTTCATAGCCATTTTGTTAAAGGTTTCTAAAGATAAAAATTTAAATTGCTTCCTGAAAAAATCACCGAAATAATCATTTGAAATATGGAGTATAGAAAACTGGGCAAGACCGATTGGAAGGTATCTGAAATATCTTTGGGGACTTGGCAAGTCGGTGGAGGATGGGGAGGAACCTTTGATCCGAAGGCTGCTTATAAAATTATCCATACAGCCATCGATCAAGGGATCAATTTCATTGATACTGCTGATGTCTATGATGGGGGATTGAGCGAATCCGCAGTGGGAAAAGTCGTTCGGGAAAGCAGCGAAGAGATATTCGTAGCCACCAAATGCGGGAGACAAATCAATCCCCATGTGAATGCAGGCTATACTACCGAAGCGCTTCGCGGGTATGTGGAAGGCTCATTGAGAAACATGGGTTTAGAGACCATTGACTTGATGCAACTCCATTGTCCCCCCACAGCGGTGTACCAGAGGGATGAGATTTTCGAGCTTTTTGAGCAGTTGAAAAAGGAAGGAAAAATCCGTCACTTGGGCGTAAGCGTAGAAAAGGTGGAGGAGGCCATGTTGGCCATGAAATACGAAATCGTCTCCACCGTTCAAATTATTTTCAACATGTTTAGGCTTAAGCCTTCGGAGAAGTTTTTTTTCCAGGCGGCAGTCAATAACGTCGGCGTCATCGTGCGGGTACCGTTGGCAAGTGGTTTGTTGACCGGAAAATTGACCTCCAGTTCGGTTTTTGATCCAGAAGACCATAGGGCTTTCAATCGCGAAGGGGCTGCCTTTGACAAAGGAGAAACTTTTTCAGGTGTGCCTTACGAAAAGGGATTGTCTGCGGTGGATGAATTGAAGCAAATATTCGAAGGGAATGAACCCCTCGCTGCAATGGCCTTGCGATGGGTATTGATGTTTCCGGAGGTGAGTACGGTGATTCCTGGAGCTTCCAAAGTGGAGCAGGTTCTGTCCAATGTCAAGGTAGGGAGTCTCGCTCCGATTGCCGCAGAAAAAATGGAGGCAGTGAGAAAGGTGTATGAAAAATACATCAAGGAAGAAGTCCATCCCCAATGGTAAATACTGCTTGTGCATCTAAAAAAGGTCAGAGCCAGTATCATATGGAATTGATTTATCCCGATGGTACTCCTTGACTTTCCTTCTTTTAATTTGTCCATATAGAGAAATTTTCTTTTGGTGGAGTGTCTCGAAAGCCCAACTTGCACCTATCTTTTATAGTTGAAATTCAACAATAACCTTATGTCCAAACGTGTCCTGATCATCACTTATTACTGGCCGCCGAGTGCGGGATCAGGTGTGCAGCGCTGGTTGAAATTCGCGAAGTATCTTCCCGATTTTGGCTGGGATCCGGTGATTTTCACACCCGAAAACCCGGATTTTGAATTGAGGGACGAAAGCCTTTTGAAAGAGGTGGAACCACAAACCGAGGTGCTTAAATTCCCGATTTGGGAACCTTATGGGATTTTTAGAAAACTCAAAGGAGAAAAGCTGGGCGATACTGCCAAGGTATTGGAGAAAAAAGAAAAATCCATTTTGGACCAACTGGGAATCAGTTTGAGGGCCAATTTACTGGTGCCGGATCCAAGGGTGTTTTGGGTGAGACCTTCGGTAAAATTCCTGAAGGACCTAGTAGATCAGGGGCAGTTTCAAGCCGTCATTACCACCGGTCCGCCCCATAGCATGCACCTGATAGGGAGGAATCTCAAAAGAAAAACGGGGATACCCTGGTTGGCCGATTTCCGGGACCCCTGGTCGCAGTGGGAATTTCTGGATGCACTGCCCATGATGAAGATGGTGCGAAATATCCATAAGAAACTTGAAATGAGTGTTTTGAAAGAGGCCGATACGATCACAACCATCAGCCCCACCTTCCAAAAGGATTTTGAAGCTTTGGCGCACAAAAAGATCCATTTGTTGACCAACGGCTATGATCCATCGGATATGCCAGGAAATTGGTCCGACATCCTGCCTGATCAGGGGAAATTGGAAATCGTCTACACGGGTGTGATCGATTCCATTCGGAATCCCATCCCTTTCTTGGAGGCGATGCAAGCGGTGTTTGAAAAATCCGAAAATCCGGTTAAGCTTCGGTTTGTGGGCAAGGTTTCGGAACAGGTCCAGGAGTTCATTGCTGAGGAGGAATGGCGAAGGGCCCATGTTGCATTGGAAGGGTATGTCAGCCATGAGGAGGTATTTGGTTTTTACCAAAAAGCCCATCTTTTGCTCCTCATCTTGACGGATACCAAAAATGCCAAGGGCAATATACCCGGCAAACTTTTCGAATACATGGCAACGGGAAGGCCAATACTTGCCTTGGGTGATCCCTATGGCGATGCGGCCATTATCCTCAAAAAAGCAAATGCAGGACAGGTTTTTGCCCATACGGATAGGGAAGGTGTCCAAACATTTCTTCGGGAATTTATTTCTCAAAGAGATTTCCCTGTCTCTGATTCGGTGGTCCAATATTCAAGAAAACAACGCACGCAAGTACTTGCCCAACTGCTCGATGCCCAAACCGATCCCCTTCCTTGACTGGAACGGGATTTCCGGAGGAGGCACACCTTAGCTGAGGACTTCATAGACCACCACTGGGGATTTTTTGTTTTTGAGGGTCATTTCCCCGATTTTGTTGCACAAAAAGGAATCTTTGATGGACAAGTAACTTTTCTCTGATATCAGGATTTGGCCTTTGTTGGCTGCGGCCTGTAGCCGGGAAGCCACATTGACGGTGTCTCCGATGACGGTATAGTCCAGCCGCCGCAAAGTGGAGGAACCAATGTTGCCGGAAATCATCTCGCCACTGTTGATGCCGATGGACACTTCTGGACGATATTCATTTTTATCGGTAGATGCTGAAATGGCCTTTATGGCCTTCCGGATATTCAGGCAGGCTTCGAGGGCACGGTCCAAATGAAAGTCACCCTTGAATACGGCCATCAATGCATCACCTAAAAACTTGTCCACTATGCCCTTCTGCTGGATGATTTCCCTGACCATCAAGTCAAAATATTCATTCAAAAGCTGGACCACCTGATCGGGGCTTTGGGTCTCACTGATGGAAGTAAACCCACAGATGTCGATAAAAGCGACGGATCCCACCACGGTTTCATTTTCAAAAAGTGATTTTTCAAATTCCTTTCGACCCATAAAGTTAAGAACTGCCTCATCGACGTACATTTTGAGGATATTGTTTTCCTTGATGGCCTTAAGTGTTTCATGCACTTGGTGTACTTGTTGGATCGTCTTCTCGATGGTGATGGACAAATCCGTGAAATTGATGGGTTTGGTGATAAAGTCAAAGGCTCCACGGTTCATGGCCGTCCGGATGTTGTCCATGTCACCATAGGCAGAGATAATCACGGATTTGATCAATGGCTTTGTTTCAGAGAGTCGGCTCAATAGTGTCAAACCATCCATTTCCGGCATATTGATATCGGTCAGGACAACATCCACATCTTTGTTTTCTTCGAGGCATTCCAAAGCATGCCTACCGTTACAAGCGAATAGGAATTCGTACTTCTTTTGCCGGATTTGTTGTCGGAATTTTTGCTTGATCAAGGTCTCCAAATCCGCTTCATCATCCACTACCAATATCTTCGCCATGGTTGAGTTTGTTCATTCATTTCTATCCAATTCTTTTGCATTGATCGGCGACACCCTCCACTATTGCATACTTCGGATTTAACTTTTCACCCCTTCTGGTCTATTAAAATCTAAGAATCCATACATGTCTCACACAAGTTAGCAAAAGAAAATAAAGTTTCCAGTGGATCAATCCAATGGCAGCAGGATGGTGAATGTGGTACCCTCACCTTCCTTGCTTTCTACCCGTATATCTCCACCGTGCGCCATGACGATGTCATAGCTGAGAGACAATCCCAAGCCTGTCCCTTGTCCGGTGGGTTTGGTGGTGAAAAAGGGTTGGAAAATTTTGGTCTTGATCGCTTCCGGTATTCCAGAGCCATTGTCGCTGACTGAAATTCGAATTTTTTGGTCAATCATTTTCGTGCTGATCTTAACCTTTGGTTTGTATGCATCAATGCTTTTTGGCCTTTCTTTCCTGTCTTTGCCGAGCTCTAGGGCCTCCATGTGGCTTTTATCGGCACAGGCGTAGAATGCATTGTTGATCAAGTTGAGCAAAACCCGTCCAAAATCTTCAGGGATCACCATAATCTTCGGGAGGGCGGGATCAAAATCGGTGGTGAAATCCGCATTGAAGGATTTGTCCTTGGCTCGTAGGCCATGGTAAGAAAGCCGGAGGTATTCATCTGCAAGTGCGTTGATATCGGTGAGCTCTTTTTTTCCGGAGTTGCTTCTGCTGTGCATGAGCATTCCTCTGACGATTGCCTCTGCCCGTTTGCCATGGTGGTTGATTTTCTTTAGATTTTGTTGGATGTCATTGGCAATGGACTTGGCCTCTTCCAAATCACCATTTTCCAATTCGGTGTTCATTTCTTGGATGAGTTCATTGCTGACCTCAGAAAAATTATTGACAAAGTTGAGCGGGTTTTGAATTTCATGGGCGATTCCGGCAGTCAATTCTCCCAAAGAAGCCATTTTTTCGGCATGAATCAGTTGGTTTTGGGTAGCTTTTAGTTCATTCAATGTTTTTTCCAACTTATTTTTCTGAAGGGTCAGCGCCGCTGTTCGCTCTGCTACTTGGATTTCAAGTTCTGCCTTCAAAGATTCAGTGATACGATGTTCTTTTTCCCTCTCTTCTGCCTTGATCCTTTCCTTTTCCAGGGCTTTCTTTTGCTTGTTGTTGATGATCAACATGGCCGCAGCCCACAGCAAGGTGAAAAATAGGGCGGTTTCAAAATAATTCTCCCATTTCGCATACAATTCAGGATTGATAAAGCCCAAAAGATCGCCTATAAAGGAAATAAGGAGGTAGGGGAGGCCAGCGAGGACGATGGGCTTTGCACTTTGGAATTCGGGAATGCGATACACTGCAAATATCAAAGATGCCAAAAAACCGAAAGTCAACACTTTCAAAAGTGCGGCATTTGGGAGTCCCATTATGCTCAATATCAAAAGCCCAATGGCTATCCAGATACCGATTTTCAGGATTTTGTCCCATTTTTGGGTATTTCCTGCTTTGCTGGCATGCCTGCGCAGGTTATAAATGATGAGGATTGCGATAATGTTCTCTAAATTCATGTAGCGGCAATTGAGCAATTTTCAAAAAGATACCCAAAGAATAATCGATAACCAAAATACGTTTTTTCTTTGAAAAAGTAAGATGCTGCACCCTAAAACAAAGAGATAATCAGGCAATCTGAAAATGAAAAACCAGGATGGGTTCAATTTTCAATCCACTCGAATTTAACCCGAAATATGCATTCCGTTTCCAAATGAGATCGAAACTGCAAGAAAAATAGACTATTGTGAGACTAACTCCTGACGCCAATAGGATGAAGTCAAAAACAAGCAACAAATAATTGAATATCAGTTGATTGTAATGTTGAATTCAGTTCTTAATGCATAAGACGGGTTTAAACAATTTGGATTTAACCCGAATTCCAAGACTTGGAAAAATAAACGTAAAGCGGCCAACTTGACGCAAGATAGATGGAAGTAGGTATTCTGTTTTCCAATTGGGATTGAAACAAATCCGGCGATTTGGAGAATGACGCATGTCACCGATATGGCGAAGTCAAAAAATTTAAACCATTGACTGAGTATCAATTAATTTCAGGATGGAGTGGGATTGGGCATTCCTGCCAAGGGTTAAAACCCAAATCGACACGGCTTAAAACCCGAAAAAAACACGGGTTAAACACTTTTGAAGCCAATACGAGGAAAAATAGCTCCCGAAATCACAAAAGGTGGTGAAACCCCATTTCTGCGACTTCATTACACTTTTCATGATTTCGGGAGAGTACAAAGGTCCGAACCCTTTACTTTAACTTAACGGGTACTGCGCTTTTGGCTTTTTCCGCGGCTTCGATTTCCTGAATGGCCATGATCAAGGGGCCATTGTCCCAATAGCCATGCTCTTCCACTATTTTTCCATCCTTGAATTGGGCGGTCAAGTGGACCGGCATTTCAATTTTTCTGTTGTCTGCAGCTAGTGTTCCCTCCCAGATCCCCCAGAAATTTACCCAGGTTTCACCCTTGTCCGTGACCACCATTTCGTAATCTTGATCCCTATCCAGAAATCCCCTGGAAGAAAAATTCACATCATTCTGGCCATGATAGGCAGAGACCTCTTTAAATGAAATTGGGGATTTTTTGGTGTTGTAATAGACCTTGGCCGTATCTGCGAAATTTGCAGCCATGGCCTCCCAGTTTTTTGTGTTGTAGTGACTGATTCCTGATTTTAAAATGTCAATTTCAGGGGAGTTTTGCGTGTACCTCGGCGCATCTTTTTTTTCACAAGCTGCCAATATTAACACTGCCAAAAGAATAAGGATTGAATTTTTCATAAGCCTTTGATTTTAGGTAAATAAAAATTAGTTTTTCGCTTCAACTTTTACCGATGTGTATAAAACATATAAAAATAAAGCAATAATTGAATAATTGCACAAAAAAATTATTTTTTTGAGAATTTTTAGTCAAATGATTTTATCTGATAGAATAATAATATTGAATTTTCAAATAGAATCAGTTAAACTTCTCAGAATCTGATTTTACCTTTTCTGAAAAACCTCATCAAGAAATAAATCATGGTCAATACCCCAATCAAAATGAGGGTTCCCTGAATTTCAACTCCTGATAAGTTGGACAGGAAATAAAGAATAATGCCCGCCGAAAGTAGGGGGACGGTATAGCCAAATGGGATTTTGAATTCTTCAGGTCTCGTTTCCTTCATCTGTCGAAGCTTGATGACGGAAAGTGATACACCAAAATAAACCAACAGCATGCTTGCCGAGGCGATAATGGCGAGTTGCCGAAAACCACCGATGGCGGCCAAGGTAAATCCTAGACCCGCATACAGGAAAATCGCCAGATGTGGGGTCTTGAATCGGTGGTGGATGGAGGCCAACTTGCCGAATGGGATTACCCGGTCTCTGGCCATGGCAAATATCACGCGGGGATTGTTCAGGATTTCTCCGCTCAGCATCCCAAACATCGAGATCCCTGCGCCGATAAATAGGAGCGTGTACCCAACAGGACCGAATACAATCTTGGCCGTTTCCGCCAATGGTGCTTCCTTGAAATTTGGCAATTCTGCGCCCAAAACCCCTTGAGAAACTGCCTGGATCATGATATAAAGAAAAAGAACAGATGAGATCCCGATAAAAATGGCCCTTGGAACTGTTTTTTGTGGGTTTTTGATCTCTCCTCCAATGGTAAGTCCCGCATCCCCGCCCTGAAAGGCAAAAAACAAAATCAAAGAGGCCTCTCCAAATTGTTGGAGTGTTGGCGTGGATTCCCAGTACAAATTGGCCATGGAAGCATCTTTCCAACCAATGACAATCAAAAACAAAAGCGGCGTCAACTTGGCAATCGTATTGATTTTTACCAAGCCGATTCCTTGTTTGACACCGATCACATTGACCATTGCCAGTCCGGAAAATATGAGGAATAGAAAGATCAACCGGACAGTTTGATTTTTGAAAATTGGGAATGCCAAGGCCAGGATCTCCACCAATGCATTGGACACCGCCGCATCGGAAAATATGCTGCCCATCATCATGAATATGGAGGCCAAAAACCCGGGATAAGGCCCAAAAGCAGTTTCCACATAGGCGTATCCTCCGCCCGAGTGGGTTACTTTGCTCCCAGCTTCAGCAAAACACAGCATCACCAAAGCAATAAGAAATCCGCAAAAAAGGTAGGCAATGACCCCGGAAGCACCCATTGTCTCGGCGACGATGGCCGGCAATACAAAAATCCCGGCACCCACGATGATGTTGACAATGTTCGCGGAAAGCCCCCAAACCCCAACTTCCCTTTTTAATCCTTCGTTTACTTGTGCCATTGATGGGTCTTCTTTTTGAAAATGTAATGGGAAATAAAAGTCATTCGAAATTCGGATTTCCACCAAATAAAATCAATGCGCTCGCCCGAGCAAATTTTTGAAGCGATTGTCGGGCAGCATTCGGTTGATTTTCCCCCAAATATAATATGGTTTGCATTGATTTGATCTAAAAACCAACATTGTTCCGGTATTTGCCCCCGAAATATGCAGGGACTTTTTTCCGGCCATCTTTCTTTTCACAATGCGGAGCCATGTTCCCACGATCAAAAATCCCGGAATCCCATCAAATCCGGATCAGAATTCGGGTATTGATATTTTGGTAGGGGATAGGTTTGGTCAGTTCCGTTTGACTTGAAAATAGCGCACTTCAAATCCAAGGGAATCAATGCCCGCTGACCAATTTCACATGTCCCAAATGATGGAGGCCATGCCAGGAATAGAGGGCGATGGTCTTGTCGAGTCGGACGGATTTTTGGTTTTCGGGATGAAAGAAGGTTCTGGCAAAATCTTCCGAGTCCATGCCGCGAAGCAACGCTACCCAGCGTACATGAAGACCTTCCAGTATTGCCAAACTGGATACCACTGGTAGGGTTTTGGCATCTGACATTTCTGCCCAGAGGCCCTCAAAATAGGGCTTAATTGTTGGGTTTTCTTCGGTCAAGGCGAGTTTGAACCGTATAAAACTGTTCATGTGGCTGTCTGCGCAATGGTGCACCACTTGCCTCACCGACCATCCGCCAGGTCGGTATGCCGTGTCCAGTTGGGCTTCTGAAAGCTTTTGAATTTCCATTTTCAGCAAAGCCGGAAAGGCTTCAATGTTTGTGATCCATTCATGGATGCTTTCCGGGTTGATTTCTTTTGGCGACGCAAACGGGCCGATGGGATATTGAAGAGGATTGTTCATATGCGGATCAAGATACAGCATTGGAACCAATTCAAAAACTTAGCGGATACAAGAATAAATTCCGGTTTTGGAATTTATCCATCAATAAGGATCCACATCCACCACGAATCGGGTTCCCCTGAAATCTTTATGCGCCTGCATTTCCATCAAGAGTCCTTGCAGTTCATGCTTGAAATAGGCTTGGGCATTTCCTGATTTGTCAAGTTTGGCGAAGGACTCATAGATGTATTGGTTTTTAATTTTTCCCACCAGTCCTTTTTCCGGACCCAAGAGTATCTTCTTGACCTGAATGTCTCCCATCAGATTGTGGAGGTGCCTAGCTGCTTTTTCCGCGGTCTTGTAATCCTTGTGGCGGGTGGAGATTTTGATGATTTTGACAAATGGGGGATAGAAGAATCGCTGTCTTTCCGCCATTTCCTGCAGATAGAAGTTTTTATAATCCCCAGAAATCACCTGTCCAAAAATTGCCTGATCCGGTTTTCGGGTCTGGATGATGACGGTTCCTTGCTTTTCTCTCCGTCCTGCCCTTCCGGCCACTTGCGTAATTTGCTGGAAAGCCCTTTCCCCGGCCCTGAAATCCGGGAAAAACAAGATCCTGTCCGCATCCAAGATCCCAACCAGCGTTACCTTTTCAAAGTCAAGGCCTTTGGTGATCATTTGCGTACCTACCAGAATATCAATGTTGCCGGCGCCAAATTCTTCGAGGAGTCTTTGGTATCCGTATTTGCTTCTGGTCGTGTCCAAATCCATTCTGGCCACCCGTGCCTCTGGAAATAACAGGCTTAAACTTTCCTCGATCCTTTCGGTCCCCAAACCAACGGCGCCTAACTTTCCGCTTCCGCAGGCTGGGCAGACTCTCGGTACTTTCTCCTTGAATCCACAATAATGGCAGCGCATTTCTTCCCCAAATTGATGGTAGGTCAGACTCACATCACAATGCTCACATTCAGGGATCCAACCGCAATCGTCACAGGCAATATAAGGGGCATAACCCCTACGGTTTTGAAAAATCAGCACCTGTTCCTGCTTGTTGAGCGTCTCCTGTATTTTTTCGCGCATCAATCTGGTAAAATCCAGCTTGAGCAGGTTTTTCTTTTTGTCCACCAAAATATCGGAAAGCTGGTAGTGGGGAAGCGATGCTCCTCCATAGCGTTTGTCCAGAAAGACATATCCGTATTTTTTTGTGCGTGAATTGTAATAACTTTCAAATGATGGAGTCGCTGAGCCCAGGATCGTTTTTGCCTGGTGCAGCCACGCCAGCATGAGCACAGCATCCCTGGCCTGAAAGCGTGGGGCGGGATCGTATTGTTTGTACGAACTCTCATGCTCCTCATCCACGATGACCAATCCCAGACTGTCAAAAGGCAAAAAAATCGAAGACCTTACGCCGATGACAAAGGAAAATTTGCCGCTCAGCACACCGTTCCAAACCTCCACGCGCTCATTGTCGGAGTATTTGGAATGGTAAACACCCATTTTGCTCCCGAAAACCTTTCGGAGTCGGGAAACCATGTGGGTGGTCAAGGCGATTTCAGGCAACAACAAAAGCACTTGGGAGCCACTGTCCAAGGCCTCATTGATCAGCTGGATGTAAATTTCAGTCTTGCCGCTTCCGGTAATGCCATGCAGCAAGAGTGTGTTTTTTTCCTCAAATTGGGTCTTGATTTGCTGAAGGGCTTCGTCCTGTTCGGTGGAAAGGATGATTTTCTCCTCCGTTGCATTCATCTCCTCAAAGCGACTGATAATGATTTTATACTCTTCCAAAACCCCGTTTTTGATCAGTGTTTTGATGGAACTTCCCGTCATTCCTGCATCCGTGAACACCTTCTTGTCCAAGCCTTTGATATTCAGTTCCGGTTTCTGGTAAATGGGGATTTCCTGAAGGTATTTGAGCAGGATTTCTTCTTGCTTGGGTTTGTTGGCCAATTCTTTAAAAAGTGATTCCAATGCTTTGATATCGGAAAAGTAAGGTGGACAAAGCCTGATTCTGGATTCTACTTTGGGGCTGTATTTTTCCATCACCTTTTCAAAGACCAGAATGGCTTCCTTGATGATCAAACTTTTGATGATCCCCTGAATGGATTTGATCCCCAACAAATCCTCGCATTCCTCGTAACTGAGTTCTTTTTTGCTGGCAAGTGCCTGAAGGATGATTTCCTCCCGTGCATCCAAAGGGTAGGGGGATTGGTCGGAATCATAGCTGGGATTGAGTTGGATTTTGCTTTGGCTGCTGAGCTTGAGCCCCGAAGGCAAAGCGGCATTCATCACCTCTCCTATATGACAGCAATAATATTCCGCCATCCAAACCCAAAATTTGATCTGAAGCGGATTGACTGTCGCAAAGGTGTCCAGCACATCCAAGATCGGTTTTGCCTCATATTCTTTGGGGGCCTTTTGATGTACCTTGGCGATAATGCCCGTCAGAACCTTCTTGAGCCCAAACTGGACGATCACCCGGTAGCCAATGCCGATTTCATCTGCAAAATTCCTGGGGATTTTGTAGGTGAACATCTTGGGGATGGGGACAGGCATGATGATGTCAGCATACAAATTGGATTTGCTGTCCTGTGGTGCGTAAGCGTCTCCGAATAAACTCTCCAAAAGTATTTAGGCTAAAGTGGGCAATTGTACCAAAGCGTCGGCTGGATCAGCAACCGGCTTTTGACAGGCCTTGTTGAAACATACGTAAATTAAAGCATTTCCCTCCAGATCAGGGGTCTTGTGGGCCAGTAGTGGAGGATTTTCTCCGACATTCTCCGTCGCTGCAAGGATAAATTGTGGGTGATGGGATTGCATCAAGGTTTTGGCTTTATCCTTTGCTCCTTTGCCTACGATGGCGATTTCGGCTTTTCGGACTAAAGTGGTCAAATACAAACTGGCCCAATTGCACAGATATGCGGGTTCGGATACAATCAGTTTATGGATCGATCCAAGCATATTCTGGGCAATTTCAGCATATTTTTCCTCATAGAAATACAGACTCAGATCCTGGAGATTTCGGGCCATAATGGAATTCGAGGCGGGGATGACATTGTCGAAAAGCTCTTTTTTGTTTGCGATGAGTTTTTCCGCCTTGGGATTGTTGAAAAAGAAAAAACCATCCTCTGGGTCAAGGAAATTGTCCAAAACAAAATCACATAATTTCTTGGCTTCAATCAGCCATTTTTGATCAAATGTGGCTTGATAGAGGGCTATAAAACCCCGGATCACGGCGGCATAATCCTCCAGAAATGCGGGCGTATATGCCGTTCCGTTTTTATAAGACCTTTGAAGAACCCCATTCAGGAGCATCTTTTTTAAAATAAATTCCCCGTTGCTGACGGCCAAATCCAATGGTTTTATGTCGCTGGTGGCCAAATAGGCCTGTACCAATCCGAAAATCATCAACCCATTCCAGCCACTCAGGATTTTGTCATCCAGTCCTGGGTATATTCTCTTGCTCCGCACTTGGAGGAGTTTTTCTTTTGTTTGCTGTAGCCTTTCCATATAGTCAGTTTCTGGAATTCCCTCAGCCTTGGCCAGTGTAGCATAGGAATCGGTCTGGAAAAGTATGTTTACCCCTTCTTCCCAGTTTCCGTCCTTTTTGAGGGTGTAGAGTTTGGCAAACCATCCCAGGTCTTCCCCCAGCAGGCTTTCCAACTCGGTATATTTCCAGGTATGGAATTTCCCTTCCACCCCTTCACTGTCCGCATCTTGTGCGGCAAAAAAACCACCTTCTTCCTGAAGCATTTCGGATTCCAACCAGCCCAGGGTTTCATTTACCTTTTCCTTGAAAAAAGGGTCCTGGGTAATCTGAAAGGCTTTGGCATAAAGCTCCAGCAATTGTCCATTGTCATAGAGCATTTTCTCAAAATGAGGGGCAAACCATTCCCCATCCACCGAGTACCTGGAAAACCCACCCCGGAGATGATCGTAAATACCGCCCATTCCTATTTTTCGGAGGGTAAAGAATACTTCATCCAATAGGGTTTCGTCTTTCTTGAGGACTCCATAGTCCAAAAGAAAACTCCAAATGGCTGGCATGGGGAATTTTGGGCTGCGTTTCATACCTCCCCATTCCGAGTCGAATTTGTCCCGCAATTGCTTGACGACAGCGGCAAGTTCTTCCTTGGAAAGCAGGGCTTTTTCAGCTTTCAAATCATATTTTTCACTTTCACTTCTGGCGATACTTTCCCCGAATCCTTCGGCGCTCTCGGCCAACTGGTCGAAATGTTTTTCGAATGAATCCGCGATGTTGCTGAGCAAACCTTTCCATTGTTTGTTCGGGAAATAGGTGCCTCCATAAAATGGTTTTTGGTTGGGCATCAAAAATACATTGAGAGGCCATCCTCCCTGTAAACCCATGGTTTGCACGGCTTCCATGTAGATGTTGTCCAGGTCAGGTCTTTCCTCACGGTCGATTTTGATGCAGACAAAATGGGTATTCATGAGCGCAGCGGTGGTCGCGTCTTCGAAGCTTTCCTTCTCCATTACATGGCACCAGTGACAGGCAGAATAACCAATGCTGACCAAAATAGGCTTGTTTTCCGCTTTTGATTTACGAAGGGCTTCCTCTCCCCAAGGATACCAATCCACGGGATTATGGGCATGCTGGAGGAGATAGGGGCTTTGGCTATGGATTAATCTGTTTGTCTTCATGGAAAAATAAAAATTGATGAAAGGGAAATCCCGATTTACGATCACATGAGGGGTCGCAAATCGAATTTTATTTCCCCCTGTATTGAACCTGCTTCCTGAGTTGGTCGATCTCTTTGGAAAAATCAAAATCATGGCTCATTCGTTCCAATTTTTTGTGGAGATTTTCGAGGAACTTCAGGTGGGCAGGGCTCTCCACATTGAAGGGCCTGTGCGCCAAGTCTTTTTTGATGCTTTCCACTTCCTTGATAATCGGGAAGGATTTCGGGTCGATCCAAGCCATCATGAATTTTTCCCAGATATATTCTTCGGCCTGCTCGGTGGGGTGGACGAGGTCTTCCTTGTAAAATCGATAATCCCGAAGCTCATCCATCATGATCTCATAGCTTGGAAAATAATGTGCATTTGGAAATTCGGTGACGATTTCATGACAGGCCAATCGCAAAATACTTTTGCTCAGCTGGTTTTCGGGGATTCCATCCTTGGTGTGGCGCACAGGACTGACTGTCAGGATGATTTTTGCTTTGGGATTGAATTGCTGGAGGATGGACAAAAAGGAGGCAAATGCCTTGGTGATTTCCTCTGTTTTCAGCAGGCGCTTTTCGAACAAACCTGCCGGTTGTTTATGGCAATTGGCCACAATTTGATCCGAATTTCCATATTCATAGACCCATGCCGTCCCAAAAGTGATCAAGATGTGCGTTGCTTTTTCCAGTTGCACTTTGCTCAGGTGCTGCTTTTTTTGAATCAGTCGGTCCAAGGATTCCTTGCTATAGGCCACCACATCGGAATGCATACCGAAATGCAGGTACAGACCATCCCGAATCAAGATCAGATCCGTATTGACCGGCATCTCCAAAATGGAATCTTCCATGGCTTGGCAGATGGACACTGGATTGAACAAGGTTCCAAAAGGATTGTTGACCATGTTGAATTTCCTGTCCTGGAGTTTCTCGCCTATCGTACTGGAAAAACAGGACCCAATCGAATACAGGACCGCATCGTGGTTGATTTTTGGTTCAAAGGATGGAATTTCAAAAGCTGTGGTCCATTGCATGTCCTAAAATTATAAAGAATGAAGGCAAAGTCATGAGTTTGCGATACTAATTTTTTGAATTTGCCAAGTGGATGGCAAGGAAACAAAAATGAGACCGATCATTTCCATCGGTCTCATCTCTCTGTTTTTTATATCTCTTTTCATAATATCCAGCATTCGCTGAAAATCCCCAAACCGGATTTCTCTATCCAAAAATCAAAGAATGATTCTGGTTTTTATTTCCGGTTGGTTTGAAAAGCAATGGCCATCAATGGCTTTCCACCCATTTGTACGCATTCACGAAGGCTTCCACCCAAGGGCTTACTTCTTCGTTGAGATTTTCCGATGGATAGTAGGGCCAGTTCCAAGGTTTCAGGGATCTTTCGATATGGGGCATGATGGCCAGGTGTCGTCCATCTTCCGATACGATTCCCGCTACCGCATGGTCGGAACCATTCGGGTTTCCAGGATAGGCTTCATAGCTGTACACCATCCCGATATTGTAGGAATCTTTGGGTTTTGGAAGTTGGAATTTTCCTTCTCCATGTGCTACCCAGACACCCAGTCTTTGACCGGCAAGGCTGCGGAACATCACCGAATTGTTTTCGGGGATATTGACATTGACAAATGCCGATTCGAATTTATGGCTGGCATTGTGGAGCATTTTGGGTTTCACGTCGTGGTCAGGGGTGACCAAACCGAGTTCAACCATCAACTGGCAGCCGTTACAAACCCCGAGGCTGAGGGTGTCTTTTCTTGCGTAGAAATTGTCCAAAGCCAATTTTGCCTTTTCGTTGTAAAGGAAAGCGCCTGCCCAGCCTTTGGCCGAACCCAACACATCGGAGTTGGAGAAACCTCCCACAAATACGATCATCTGCACATCTTCCAGATTCTCACGGCCGGCAATCAAGTCCGTCATGTGCACGTCTTTCACGTCAAAACCCGCCAACCAAAGCCCGTAGGCCATTTCACGGTCTCCGTTGACTCCTTTTTCACGGATGATGGCGGCACGTTTTCCACTGCTTGTTTTCCTATAAGGATTCAAGCCAAAAGCGTCATACGTTCCTTCCCAGTTTTGACCAAATCGATAGGATAATCCTTGGGATTTGTAATTGTTGAACCTGTCCAAAGCCAGCTGATCGCCGCTCTGTTTTTTGTCCAAGAGATAGGAAGATTTGAACCAAACGTCGCGCATTTCAGCAACAGACAGGCTCAAGTCAGTACCAATTAGTTCTACCTTGCTATCAAGGGTTACTTCCCCGATTGAAATGTACGCAATGCCGTGGTTTTCCAAAACGGACCTGGTTCTTTCTGGATTGGCTACCTGGATCAAGACTCCTGGGTTTTCGGCAAAAAGTGCCTTGGTCAAATCTTTTTCGGGAAGCCTGTCGGTCTTTACCTTCAATCCGATTTGGTTGGAAGGGAAAGTCATTTCCAACAAGGCGGTAATCAATCCGCCGGAAGATATGTCATGGCCTGCCAAAATCTCTCCTTTTGAGATCAAGTTCTGAACAGTCATGAATGCTTTCGCAAAATATTGGCTGTCCAATACATCAGGGGTTTCGGTACCCACTTTGTTCAAGACCTGCGAGAAGCTGGATCCGCCTAGTTTGGCGCTGTCTTTGGAGAAATCTATGTGGAAAACCTTGCTCCCGACGATCGGTTTCAGGTCGGGGGAAACGATTTTTTTGATGTCTGCACATGTTCCTATTGTCGAAATGATGACAGTACCTGGGGAAAAGACGACTTTTCCATCGGGATACTTTTGGGTCATGGAGAGTGAATCCTTTCCCGTGGGAATATTGACGCCCAGATCGATGGCAAATTCACTGACTGCCTGCACTGCCCTGTAAAGCCGGTCATTTTCTCCCGGATTTTTGGAAGGCCACATCCAGTTGGCACTCAGGGAAATTCCCTGCAAGCCTTCCTCGATCGGCGCCCACACCAGGTTGGTCATCGCTTCCGCAATCGCAAGTCTGGATCCAGCCTCTGGATTGGCCAATGCCGCTACCGGCGCATGCCCTATCGAGGTGGCGATTCCTTTGACTCCTGTATAATCCATGGCCATGACGGCCACGTTGTTCAATGGCAATTGGATTTCTCCCGTGGTTTGTTGCTTGGCAACCCGGCCCGTTACAGATCGGTCCACTTTGTTGGTCAGCCAGTCCTTGCAGGCCACGGCTTCCAATTGCAACACTTCGGTGATGTGTTTTTTGAGGTCTTGGAGCTTGTATTCAGGCTCTGAAAAATTGACTGCCAAGGTGCTGTCTTCCAGGATTGTCTTTGGAGAGCTGCCAAACATGTAGGAAAGGTTCCAGTCCACAGGTTTTTCGCCCGTCGCCTGGTTTTCGAACTTGAAGTGCATGTCTCCGGTGGTTTCTCCCACGACATAGAAAGGAGCTCTTTCCCTTTCGGAAATTCTCTTGAGCAAGGCGACGTCTTTTTCGCCAACGACCAATCCCATTCTTTCTTGGGATTCATTGCCGATGATTTCCTTGGCCGAAAGGGTTGGGTCTCCGACAGGCAGTTGATCCAGATAAATGGTTCCCCCTGTGGTTTCCACCAATTCCGAAAGACAGTTCAGGTGTCCACCTGCGCCGTGGTCATGGATGGAAATGATGGGGTTGTCATCGCTTTCTGCCATGGCACGGATGACGTTGGCCACCCTTTTTTGCATTTCCGGGTTGGATCTTTGGATCGCATTCAATTCGATGGCATTGCTGAATTCTCCCGTATTGACGGAGGAAACCGCGCTTCCACCCATTCCGATCCTGTAATTGTCTCCGCCCATGATGATGATTTTGTCACCTTTTCCGGGTTCGTTTTTCTTGCTGTATGGGGCTCTGGTAAAACCCACGCCTCCTGCCATCATGATCACTTTGTCAAATCCATGATGTTTTTGTCCTTCTTCGTGTTCGAAAGTCAAAACTGAACCTGAGATCATGGGCTGACCGAATTTGTTTCCGAAATCACTTGCGCCATTGGAAGCCTTGATCAGGATGTCCATGGGGCTTTGGTAAAGCCAGTCTCTTTCCGGAAGATTTTTTTCCCATGACCTGCCTTTTTCCGATCGGGTGTAAGAGGTCATGTAAACCGCCGTTCCTGCCAGTGGAATGGAGGCAGTACCGCCAGCCATTCTGTCCCGGATTTCGCCGCCCGCTCCCGTGGCGGCTCCATTGAAGGGCTCCACAGTGGTAGGGAAATTATGGGTTTCCGCTTTCAGGGAAATGACGGTGTCGATGGTCTCTGGCTCAAAAAAATCCGCTTTGTCCTGTGTTTTAGGGGCAAATTGCTGGGCTTTTGGGCCTTGGACGAAGGCCACATTGTCTTTGTAAGCTGAGACGATTTTATTGGGATGTCTCTTGGAGGTTTCCTTGATGAGTTGAAAAAGGGTGTGTTCCTTTGTTTCTCCATCGATGATAAAAGTGCCATTGAAGATTTTGTGCCTGCAATGTTCCGAATTGACCTGGCTGAAGCCGAAAACCTCGGAATCTGTGAGGGGTCTTTCCAGTTGACGGCTGACATCCTCCAGGTAATCGACCTCTTCTTCACTTAGGGCAAGGCCTTCTTTTTTGCTGTATTCGCCGATATTGGATACCGGGATGATTTTTTCGGGTTCCAGATGGATGTCAAAAACATCCTGGTCCAATCCGATATACACTTTCTGCAACATCGGATCGATGGAATCCCCTACGAGGATTGGGAAGTATTCTTCCATCCGAAGGATACCGCTGATACCCATGTTGCCGGAGATTTCGACGGCATTGGTGGACCATGGGGTGATCATTTCTTTTCTTGGTCCCACAAACCTGCCTTCAACCTTTCCGGTTTTTAAGGCCTTTGCTTCGCCAAAAAGCCAGATGAGTTTGTCGGTGTCAGTGGCATTGAGGGGGTGATGGGATTGTACGGCATATATTTTTGCCTCAAGGGATTGGAAAAAGAGAATCATGTCCGGGGTTTTGGATGGCTTTTCAAGAAGTACAAAGGTAAACAATTGGGGCAAAAGAATAAAGATTTATCAACAGTCAGGCTCGAATAATGAAAGGGGATTGTTTTTTCGCCCATTCGAGCCGTCAGAATAGAGGTTCAATACCAATTTATAAATCGGCGATTGGAGTCGTTTCCCTTCAATCCTTTCAATTTTCTGATCAAAATCCATCATGGAAGTTTTGAAAAGAAGGGAATGCCCAAACCAAAAAAAAATAAAAAAATCCGATTTGATTTCTTCTTTGATAATGATTTATCGTTTAAATAATTGTGTAAGGAAACACAGTTAAAATTGATTAATTTTATACGTGTAAGTAAATACAGTGGGTATCCTTATCAATTCAAAAAAAACTGAAACACCGAACTTAGCCGGCCTCAAAATTCCCCAATTGAAAAAATAGTTTCTTCACAAATATGGGGCAACAGGGGCCGGAGTTGTTGGATCTTGTTGGAGGTGCAATGGGGACAAAAACAGCTATGGCTTTTCCGGGATTCTTAATGGAAGAAGTGCCAGCATACGCCTGTTTGCCAGTTTGATATTTCAAATTTCAGCTTCTTGAACAATTTTTTTTAGCCACAAATGAAAAAGGAATTGACAAGAACTTCAGCCGCGATCATGTTTTCGGACATCGTCGGATATACCGCCTTAATGGGGGAAAATGAAGAGCATGCGTTCAAGTTGCTGAAAAAAAACACAAAGAATCACCACGATATCCTCAAATCCCATCACGGAAAGATGGTCAAAGAACTTGGCGATGGAGTTTTGTGTGTGTTCGAAAATGTGACCGAGGCCGTACAGTCCGCCTTGGATATCCAGCGGCTTTACAAAGATTCAGATGAAATCAGTCTTCGGATAGGCATTCATTTTGGTGAGGTAATATGTGACAAATCAGATATCTATGGAGATGCCGTCAATCTGGCCTCCAGAATCCAAATGATCGGAATTCCCGGATCAATATTGTTGTCGGAAAGGGTCCATCAGGAAATTTCCCATGTGTCGGTTTTCAAATGTGTTTCCTTAGGAAATTTTGATTTAAAAAATGTCAACCATACCACCGAAATTTTCGCCCTAGCCAATCCAGGCCTAAAAGTGCCCAAACGCGGAGATTTGGAAAAAATCCTTAGGAAGCAGGAGAAAAAACTCATGTTGGCGGGCTTGGTCTTCCTGTCCCTTATGGTGATGGCGCTTTGGATGTATTACAGTTCTTATATCAGGGCACTCACAAACGAACCTGAAAAGTCCATTGCCGTCTTGCCATTCCAAAATATCGACAACAATCCCGAAAATGACTTTTTTAGTAAAGGCTTGACAGAAGACATCATTTCACACCTTTCCAAAATATCGAGTTTGAAAGTGATCTCAAATGCAAGCGTAGAGGCCTATGACTACCAAAATGAATCCCTCAAGGACATCGCAGCCAGTTTGGGGGTAAATGTAATTCTCGTGGGAAGTGTGCAGCGCTCGGGGAATACCGTCAGAATCCGGGTGCAATTGGTCGACGCAGTCAATGAGGTGAATTTATGGGCCGAAACATTCGACAGGGAGTTGGTGCGGCTTTTTGATGTACAAAGTGAAATTGCCTTCAACATCGCGCAGTCGATGAGTGCCCGGCTGACCAAGGAAGAAATTTTGCTCTTGGACAAAAAACCCACGGCAAACATCAGCGCTTACGAAATTTACCTGAGAGGAAGGGACTATTATTATCAATATGAGGCCGGTACCAATAAATTGGCAATCGATGAATTCAAAAAAGCGATTCAAATGGATTCCAGTTTTGCCTTGGCTTGGGCAGGTTTGGGTGATGCGTACGGTCAATTGTATGGGAGGTTCAATGGGGAGAAATTCTGGATTGATTCCAGCCTGGTGGCAAGTCAAAAAGCCCTCAGCTTGGATTCCAATCTTTCGGAGGCGTACAATTCAATGGCAATTGCCCATAATTACAGAAGTGAATATGACAAAGGGTTTGAGCTCTTGCAGAAAGCGGTTTCGCTCAACCCAAACAATGCACAGGCGGTTGGGAATCTGGGGACCGGGTATTTTTTCAAAGGAAACCTAGAGGAAGCCCTCAAGTGGGAAAAGAAGGCAGCGGGGCTCAATCCAAAACATTATGTCCCTTACCAAATCGTGGGATGGACCTACAGACTTTTGGGAGATTATGAAAATGCGGAATTGTGGTTGAATAAATCACTTGAATTAAAACCATTTAGGGATACCTACGAACAACTTGCCCTTCTTTACATAGGCCAAGGTAAAAAAAGCGAAGCCAAAAAGCTGATCCCTGAACTTTTCAAACTCGGACCAACAGAAAAAGTGTATGAAACCGCTGGCCTGATTGCCTTTATGTGTGGAGATCCTAAAATGGCTAAAACCTTTTTTGAAAAATCCCTGGATCTAAATCCCTTGTTTGGAAGAGATCCGATGGCCATCAGTGCAATCTATTTGGGACATATTCTGCTTGCCGAAAAAGAATATTTGGAAGCCAATTTGTATCTGGACAATGCGTTTGAATTGAACCTTCAGGAAATAAGGAAAGGTGCCCAATATGAGGAGCATGCCTTCTACTTGGCCGGAATCTATGCCACCAGAGGCAAAACAGAGGAAGCAATCCAGTATCTGAAAATCGCAAGGGGCCAGAATTGGAAGGATCATGTTTTGGCTTTTTACAATCCACTTTTCAAAAGCATTCATGACCATCCGGAGTTTGTCAATATCTGTAAGGAATTGGAAACCGAAATGAAAACCCAATTGGAGAGGGCCCAAAAAAATCAGACCCTCGGGATATTGTATGAATTTCCCTGGAAGGTGATTGAGCCGTCGATTGCGGGTGGAGCTGCCTTTGCGTGGATAATTCCTGCCACCAGTGCACAAGCCATGGAAGTTCCGGACATCACTTCATATGTCGCATCTGGAAAAGTAGAAAACACAGCAGTCCCCGGTGCTACCCAATCCACTGGAGGTATTCCTGAATTGGAGTACGAGGCAAAGTTGCCATAGCCGTTTTTACAATCAAAATCCAGGGCTGCCACTGTAAAAACCCTGGGATTGGAACTATGGAAACAACCGGGCAAATTCCGATTGGCATCCCCAAAATCATTGCCAGCTGACATCACTATATATAAACCCCTACGTGCCAACCTTCGGATTGCCGGGATCACATTGCGATTGGAAGCGCAATTGTCCACGTCATATTCTCCCAAGCTAATCATGACGACATCTCCTTTTATTGCATTTTGAGCAAGATAATCAAAGGCCAAAAGCAAATCAGACCAATATCCTTCTCCGCAGCGATCGAGCACTTTCAAGGGAACCACTTTTGCAAATTTTGAAACCCCATTCATCCCATATCCATCAGGGCTTTGGTTTGCTGCTTTGCCGGCAGCTATTCCGGCACAATGGGTTCCATGTCCGGTGCCATCAACGGTAGCATCAGGTTCTCCATCGACGAATGATTTTGCAAATCGGGTTTCTACGTTCAGGTCGGGATGGTTTTTGTCCACCCCTGAGTCCAATATCCAGATCCATTTCATGGGATTTGCGCTTTCCACGGAACCACCCACCAAATTCACCGCGCAACTCGTCTTTTTTGTGGGATCATAATTCCAAGATTGCTGGATAGGCCTGCCTTGTTGGATGGGTCTTCCTTGCTGTATGGGTCTTCCCTGCATTTGGAAATCCGGCTCTACATTTTCTACAAAGGAGTCCTTTTCAAGCGTCCTTATTTCCTCATTGGTCAAGTAAGCAGTGAAACCAATATTGCTGAAGATAAATTTATTTTCGACCTCAATCCCATAACCCTTGGCAAATTCATCGATCTGGCCAAGTAGTAGAAGCATTTTATCATCAAACTCCTGTGTGGGTTTTTCCGGACGCTCCTCTTTCAAATCTTCTTGGATGAGCGGAGAAGCAAATGAATCGTTCAGAATGATAATAAAACGTTTTTTTTTCGACTCTTGGACCAAAATCATTGAGACAAGAGCGGGTAAAAATGACAAAATAAGTAGGGCCTGCTGAAAAACTCAGACGCTACAGTTTTTTAAAACCAGTCCAGATGGCCATCTGGACTGGTTTTTTAATTCTAGACTTGCAAGAATTCGGTTTATGGTGTTCCTGAATATGATTTCCAGTTCCTCCCATGCTGAAAAACTCAGGCATAAGAGTGCTTGCCCGGCCAATTTGACCAGGTTGAGCACTAGGATGATGGAGGCGATCCACGATTGACTTGTGTTTTTGAGTCTTGCCCTGATCCGGCTCATGCCGTATCCGTTTTTTGCCTGCCCAAACTTTCCTTCTATGGGATTCCTCTCTCCCGGACTTACGTGGTTTTCCACTGCCTTCGCCGATGGCCTGCCTAATGGTTGGGCCGCCAGTTTTATGCTCCTCTCCTGCAGCCATTTCCTGTTTTCTCTTGTGCAGTAGATCTTGTCTGCCAGAACTTTTGCGGGATAAAAACCAAACCTTGCCCGGTATTTTTCCACGTATTCGGTCATATGACGTCCCTCATTGAACGCATCCCAGGACAAGGTATCCAAAAATGAAAAGCCGTCAACCAGGCTCAGGTGGATCTTGGTCCCAAATTCCGTCTTTGCCCTTGACTTTCCCCTCACTATTGGGCGTACATGGGGTTCGTGGATGCTTACGATTCGGTCCTGCATCTGGTGGCTTCTGTCCTCAAACATCTTCAGCTGTTGCTCTTTAAGGGTTTGGATGATCCAGTAGGTTCGCTGCATCCGGTAGCTCAGCGGAAAGTCCCCGAAGCCATCCAACTGTTTTTCAATTGTTGTGATGTTTCTATTTAGATATTGAAGCTGGGATCTGATCCCTTTTCGGATCACCCTTTTTGATGGATTTTTGTTCTGTGCCACCTTCAGATAGGCTTTTCTGGCTATTTTTCGATAGGTCCGGGGTTTCTTACCCTGATTGTTTTTCAGGTGGAGCTCATCGATGATGTCTTCCGTGATTTCCCGGGCTTTGTTGAGCAGCCCATGATCTGTCGGATAGGCGATATCCTGCGGACAGGCCGTCGCATCATAGATCACTTCCCCTTTGTTTTTGCCTTTCTCTTCGTTTTGGTCCTCCTCTTTGAGGGGTTCATCTCTGTTTTTTTTGGTTTTTTTCTTTTTCTCAACGCTTCTTTCCATGGAAAACTCAAGGATTCTTTGGTTCATTTCCCCGATCAGTTCCTGTCCCAGCCGCTTTCTGATATTAACGAAAAGAGACGCATCGAAGGGAGCTTCCTTTATATATGAGCTGTATCCGAGAAAGTATTGAAGATAAATGTTTTCTGTAATCTGGGCTACGGTTTCCCGGTCATCCAGATTCAATATATGCTTGATAACCACAGCACCGATCAGGACTCTGGGGTTCAGTCCGGGTCTTCCGGTCTGTTTGGGCGGGTTGCGTTTGTTGAAGATATTGACCAGGTCATCCCAAGGAATCTGGGCGCTGAGCGCAACCCACCGGTTGGTGGGATCCAGCTGGTTGTAAAAAGGAGTCTCAAATCCGGAGAAAGCCAGTTGGCTTGGGCTGGTATATTGGCTGCGCGGTGCACGCCTTTTGGAGGTCTTTTGCATAGTTCCTTGCACTTGTCCTCACTTAAATTGCAGAAAAACCCGCTTAAAACCAATAGAAGCTCATAAATTTACTTTATCAGCAGACCCTAAGTAGGCTTGCGATTTCCATGGTCATAAAAGTTTAACCCATGGGATGCATTCACATTTCTTCTCGAGCTTGAAAGTGATTGATAATCAGTCAATGGTTCGCTTTTTTTTGTCTTCTCCAGTTCAGTTAGACGCCACATTCTCCCAATAGTCTGATTTTCTAGCATTTTCAACCCCTTGGATAAGCCAATGCATATTTCGGGTTGGATAAAATTAAAAGTCTAATGACAAGGAAGTTAGCTAATTTTCCCCAAAATTCAAATGCCAACATTCGAAGAAATGCTTAAGCAATTCCTGAATTCTCCTTCAGTAGGTAATCTACCGTTTCCTCGATAAGGGTATTGTGCCCACAGGGCAATTCGAGGATTTGGATTTGTGGGATTTTGGAGCTGAAAGGGTGGAGATTTTCGGAAGTAACCATTTTATCAAATTTTCCAGAAACCAAAGTAATCGGTGTTTGCGATTCCCGAAAAGCAGCGATAATCTTTTCTAAGTCAGGCTGAAGGGGTTTGAAGACATTCCAGGTGAAATAGACCTGAGCCCGCTTGGTTCGGGTGCGCATCTGAGATTTCACGAATTTGATAAAGCTGCTTTCCAATAGTCCCAGGCGGTGAAAACGGTCCATCCATTTGAAAAATTGCCTGGGATGAAAAACTACGTACTTGAACAAGCGGTTGAAGGCACCTGGAAATGTCGCCATGTTGTACCAAAACCCGGTTTTGATACCGTCTGGAGCCATCAATAGGAGAGAAATCACCCTTTCGGGAAACAATTCGAAAGTGACCAAGGAAAATTTCCCACCCATGCTGTAGCCCACCAAATTGAATCGTTCGAAATCCTCCTTTTCCATCAGATTCAAAAGGATTTCTTTCCAAACCTGTTTTGTTAGTTTTTGACGGGTGCTGATCCAACTGCTGTGTCCATGATAGAAAACATCAAATACCAGAAAGCAGTCATTATTGGTTTTCAACCTTAGAAAGGGATCAAAAGCTTTCATCGTCTGGCCAAAGCCATGGAAAAGCAAGTGGGTATTTTTGCCGTTGCCGTGTTTTTTGTAGGCCAATTCCCCAAATGGAGTCTGTAAAAATTGCATGTCCAATATTAAATAAAATTGCAGACAAAAAGGTGGTTTGGGTAAGGAACACATTTTTCAATGGAATTAAACCCGTTTTATCCAGTTCGAAGTCAATTCAATATGGTACTTAATGGATGTTCAATCAGTTGTGAATTTTTTTCTAAATTCACCCTAGTGGTATCAGGAATTAGTCTCCCTATAGTCTGATTTTCTTGCAGTTTCGATCTCATTTGGAAACCTGCTGCATATTTCCATCTAACTTAATCAAGTTAGATGCTTTACGTTACTTTTCCAATGTCTTAGAATTCGGGTTAGAAGAATAATAGTTGGTTATGGAAATTGAATTGAGTTTTTAAATCGGTAAAAATTGGGTTGTTGGAATGAAATGAAATTTTCTTCTTAAAAAAACCACGGAAACTTTGAACATTCGAATAGTTTCTCCAGTTTTGCATCTTAATTGAAAAAATGTTGGATACAAAACACAAAATAATCGAAACCGCAACGGATCAATTTATGCGTTTTGGCGTGAGGTCAGTGACCATGGATGATATTGCCAGGCAAACAGGAGTTTCCAAAAAAACGATTTATCAGGAATTCGCAGATAAAAATCAATTGGTTTACGAGACCTTTCAAGCTGCTTTGCTGCAAGATACCCAGATGGTCGACGACCTTCCCAGAGTGAAGGACGGCGTAATCGAGCACCTGATTGGGCTCTTCAACTATATGAAAAGCCGGTTTGGAGAGGTCAATCCTTTTGTTTTGAACGAAATAGAAAGGTATTATCCACAATGCTGGCAGTTGTTCGAGGATTTTAAGCAGGAGCATATTCTTGAGAAAATCATCGAAGTCATGGAAACAGGAAAGGAAGAAGGATATTTCCGATCGGAGATCAATACCCAGATCACGGCAAAACTTCGGGTGGAGCAAATGATGATCAGTTTTGACCCCATCAAATTCCCCCCCTCCAAATACAATATGGTGGATTTGCAATTGGAAATATTTGAACAGTTCCTTTATGGGATTTTTACAGAAAAAGGGAGAGCAGCGTATCTAAAACAAAAACTAAGTCAGGCATGAAAACTTTTATGAATCTTAAGGCGGCGATGTCAATCCTCTTGGGCTTGATTTTCATTTCCCCCAGCTATGGGCAAGAGGTATTGGTACTTACCCTTGAGGAAAGTGTCAAATATGCCATCGAAAACAATGTGGACGCAAAAAATGCGCAATTGGAGGTGATGGCCTCCAAAGGGATTATTGGGGAAAATCTGGCAAAAGGGCTTCCCCAGATTACGGGAAACTTTGATTTCACCCACAACATGCTTATTCCTGTGGTGTTCTTGCCCAATGCAGGACCATTTGCGGACCCGAACATAGACTCAGATGTCGTCCCTGCCAGGTTTGGGGTAGATTTCCAATCGGCTCTGGGGGTGAGATTGGAGCAAATGATCTTTGACGGGTCTTATTTCGTCGGTCTAAAGGCAGCCAAAACCTTGAAAATGCTGACGGAGTTCGATAAGGAAAAAACCGAAAATGACATCATAGAAGGCGTGAAGAAAGCCTATTATTCTGTCTTGGTCAACGACGAAAGAAGGAAATTGGTGGAAGCCAACCTTGGGAGACTCGAAACCTTGTTGCACGATACTGAGGCCCTTTTTGAGGCGGGGTTTGTGGAGAAGATCGATGTGTCCAGGATCAAAGTCCAGCGCAACAACCTCAATACCGAGCTTGACAAGGTGGTGACCGGAACGGCGATCAGCGTGGAAATGCTAAAATTGCAGATGGGACTTCCCATGAACTCAACTATCGAAATCAGTGAAAAACTCAGCGACCTCAATGAAAAAGCAGAAATCGCATCACTTTTGGAAAATGATGGCTATAGGAGGGTTGAAATCGACCAGTTGAACACGAACCTTGTGCTGGCCAATTTGGACTTGAAAAACAACCAAGTTCAATACATGCCAAAAATCAACGGCTTTTTGACTTACCAGAGATCAGGTGCTTCCTTGGATTTCAATTCCCTATGGCAAAGCAACAATTGGTTTTCCGTCTCTACGGTTGGGGTCAACATGAGTATCCCGATCTTCGATGGCTTCTCGAAAAGCAACAAGATCAAACAAAACAGGGTGCAGATCCAACAACTTGAAAACCAGAAGGAATTTGTTGAAAGCAATATCGATATCGAGCGTTTCCAGGCCAAGGCCAACCTCAATAACAGTCTGAAAGCCTTGTCTGTCCAGGATGAAAACAGGCAATTGGCCTTAGAAGTATTTCAAATGGCCAAAATCAAGTATGAGGAGGGAGTAGGCTCCAACCTGGAAGTGGTGGAAGCGGATTCCGCATTGAAAGAAGCCGAATCAAATTATTTTTCAGCACTGTTTGACGCGCTGATTTCAAGAGTGGATTTAGAAAAAGCCTTAGGCATATTGTAAGAAATAACAACAAGACAAGCACATAACAATCATATGAAAATTTACTCCAAATTTTTGATCCTTCCCATACTCGCCCTGGTGTTTTCCTGCGCAGAAAAGGATGAATTGACAGAAAAAAAGGCAGCGCTTGAAACGCTCAAAAAGGAATCATTGGCCATGAGGACCTCCATTGAGGAGTTGGAAAGAGAGATTTCAAAACTTGATCCTGAATTCGGTGTTTCCAACCGCAAATCGGTTTTGATCACCACCATTCAGCCTGAGAAAAACAATTTTGCACATTACGTGGAAGTGACTGGCTCTGTGCTTTCAAAAAAGAATGTCAGTATCAGCGGAGAGACTTCTGGTAGAATACAGGAAGTCGCAGCAGTGGAAGGCATGCGTGTCGGCAAAGGCCAAGTTTTGGCACGGATTGATGCCGAATCCATCCAGCGGAACATGGAGGAAGTGGAAAAGCAAATGGAATTGGCAGTCATCATTTTCGAGAAACAAGAAAGACTCTGGAAACAGCAGATCGGCACAGAAATCCAATATCTCGAGGCGAAAAACCGAAAGGAAATATTGGAAAAAAACATGGCAAGCCTGAGAACCCAAGCGGACCGAAGTACGGTGAGAGCACCTTTTTCAGGAACGGTGGAATCCGTAATGGTGAGGTTGGGTGAGTTGGTCCAGCCAGGTACACCCATGTTTCAATTTGTGGGGGAAAGCGATCTGTTTATTGAGGCAGATGTGTCCGAACGCTTTATCGGTGTGATCAACAAGGGAGATTCAGTGATGATCAACTTTCCTTCCACAGGCCAAAACTTAAAAACGAAGGTTACGGCAGTGGGCGCCATTGTCAATGCCGATAACAGGACATTTAAAGTGGAGGTTTTTGTTCCAAAAATGGACAAGTTGAAACCCAATATGATTTCGGTATTGAAAATCAAGGATTATGAAAATCCTGCAGCGATCGCGATCCCCAATTACCTGATCATGCAGGACAATTCAGGGGATTATGTCTATGTAGTGGAAAACAACTTGAGTAAGAAGCGCATTGTGAAGCGGGGAGTGACCTATCAGGAAGTAACGGAGATTTTGGAGGGATTGACTGGGGATGAGCTTTTGGTGGACAAAGGGTTCAGGGAAGTAGGGGATAATTTCAGTGTAAACATCGCGCAATAGTTCTACTTATGTCAAATCAAGAAGAAAAGAAAAAAGGGGTCATCCGGAATTTTGGTCTGAGCAGTTTGTCTGTTGACAATCAGACCTCTGTCGCAATTTTGGTATTGATCATTTCGGTATTGGGCATCATGGCCTACAATACCATGCCCAAGGAGAGTTTCCCGGAAATCGTGATTCCCACGGTTTATGTGGGAACCGCTTATCCTGGCAACTCACCCGTGGATATGGAAAACCTGATTACCAGGCCCATTGAAAAAGAATTGAAATCCATCAACAATGTAAAGGACGTGAAGTCCACCTCTGTTCAGGATTTTTCTTCCATTGTGGTTGAATTTACTCCCGGTGTGGAAATTTCCAAAGCCATCCAGGACGTCAAGGATGCTGTCGACAAATCCAAAAGCGAATTGCCATCTGACTTGGACAGCGATCCAGATGTCATTGAGGTAAACACCTCGGATTTCCCGATCATGAATGTCAATATTTCCGGAAACTATTCGGAAGAGGAATTGAAGAAATTCGGGGAATATCTGGAAGACGAGATCGAGAAATTACCCGAGATCTCCAAAGCAGAATTGAGGGGAACGATCGAAAGAGAGATTCGGATCAATGCCGATTTATATAAAATGGAGGCGCTTGGTGTTTCATTCAGCGATATTTCAGAGGCAGTGGGCCAAGAGAATGTCACGGTGTCTGGCGGTAATCTATTGGCAGGCGATTTCAGGAGATCGCTGAGGATCACTGGCGAATTCAAAAAAGCCGATGAGTTGCTGGATGTCATTGTCAAAACCGAAAACAACAAGATCGTTTATCTCGGGGATGTGGCAGATGTGGAGGATACTTTCAAGGAAAGGGAAAGTTACGCACGGAGCAACAAGCTCCCGGTTGTCACAGTAAACGTAATCAAAAGAAGTGGTGAAAACCTTTTGGATGCATCAGACAAGATCAAAATTCTGATTGATGATGCCAAAAACAACAGGTTTCCAAAGGATTTGGAAATCACCATCACCAATGACCAATCCAAAGCGACACGTTCGCAAGTTAAGGATTTGGAGAACAGCATTATTTTTGGGGTTATTCTCGTGGTATTGGTCTTGATGTTTTTCTTGGGATTCAGGAATGCCCTTTTTGTGGGTATTGCCATTCCCTTGTCCATGTTTATCTCTTTCTTGATCCTCAACGCTTTTGGGGTGACCTTGAATTTGATGGTGTTGTTCTCATTGATCCTCGCCTTGGGGATGTTGGTGGACAACGGGATCGTGGTGGTGGAAAATATTTACCGCTTGATGCAGGAAGGGAAAACTCCCGTTCAAGCAGCGAAGCAAGGTGTTGGTGAAGTTGCCTGGCCGATCATCACGTCGACAGCGACGACTTTGGCCGCATTCTTTCCCTTGATTTTTTGGGACGATATCATCGGAGAATTCATGAAATACTTGCCGATCACCTTGATCGTGGTGTTGTCTTCTTCCCTTTTCGTGGCATTGGTGGTGAATCCGGTTTTGACTTCACTTTACATGAAGGTTCAGGATGTGGACATGATCAAACCGAAGAAAAAACCATTGGTATTTGCCTTGGTCACTTCCACGCTTGGTATCGTTTCCTACATACTGGGCTGGATGGTCATGGGGAATTTATTGATGCTGATCGCCATCTTCACCGTATTCAATGTACTGGTACTCAGAAAAGCCATTCGCTGGTTCCAAAATGTCTTTTTGGTCAATCTGGAGAATGTTTATGAAAAAACATTGAATTTTGCGCTTCAGGGAATAAAGCCTTACTTCTTTCTGGGAGGTACATTTCTCCTGCTTTTCCTCTCCCTTGTTTTGCTGGGCATAAGAGCTCCCAAAATCCTGTTTTTCCCAGACAATCAACCCGCTTTGATCAATGTTTTCATCGAAAATCCTATCGGTACGGATACAGAGGCGACAAATACCTTTGTGGCCTCCATGGAAGATGAATTGATTGAGGTATTGAAGCCCTACAATGATGTCATTGAGTCTGTCATTACGCAAGTAGGACAGGGGACAGGTGATCAGTCGGAAGGCCCTGCCATCGCAAATACCCCACACAAGGCGAAAATAACAATCAGTTTTGTGGAATATCAATTTAGACAGGGAGTCAATACCAATGCTGTAATGGAAGATATCCGTGACTTAGTCGAAAAATATCCAGGAGTGTTGATTACCGTGGACAAGCAGAGAAATGGTCCGCCAGTGGGTAAAGCGATCAACATCGAGGTGGCGGGCGAAGATTTTCAGAAACTGATTGCCTTTGAGAGTCAATTCAGGGAATATCTTTCGAGTGCCAATATTCAGGGAATCGAGGAACTCAAATCCGATTTGGAACTGGGCAGTCCTGAAGTGATCCTGAATATCGATCGGGAAAAAGCCAGGAGATTTGGACTTTCCACCTCCTCCATCGCCAATGAATTGCGGACGGCTCTTTTTGGTTTGGAAGTATCCAAATTCAAGGATGGTGAGGATGATTATCCCATACAACTTCGCCTGAAGGATGATTACAGGTATAATCTGTCTTCCTTAATCAACAAAAAAATAAATTTCAGGGATAAATTCGGCAACCAAAAAGAGGTGCCCATCTCCGCAGTTGCAGAACTGGAGTATGGTTCCACCTACGGGTCGGTCAAGCGGAAAGACCTCAATAAAGTTATCTCCATATTTTCCAACGTGACCGACGGCTACAATGCCACCGAGATCAATGATCAATTGAAAGGAATGGTGGCTTCATACGATATTCCGGAGGGGATTACGGTTAAGTTTTCAGGTGAGCAGGAAGAACAGGCAAAATCCACTGCCTTTCTCTCCAAGGCTTTGTTGATCGCCGTATCCTTGATTTTCCTGATCATCGTGGCGCAATTCAACTCCGTGACCACACCTTTCATCATCATGGCAACGGTGATCTTGAGTACCATTGGCGTATTCTTGGGCTTGGTAATTTTCAACATGGATTTTGTGGTGATCATGACCGGGATTGGAATCATCTCACTCGCGGGTGTGGTGGTGAACAATGCCATCGTTTTGATTGATTATACCGATTTGGTAAGATCAAGAAGGAGAGAGGAATTGAATACTCCGGATGAGGAATTTCTTCCTGAAGAGGAATTATTGGGCAGTATTGTCCAAGGAGGAAAAACGAGACTGCGGCCAGTCTTGCTGACGGCTATCACCACGGTGCTGGGTTTGATCCCTTTGGCCATCGGGATGAACATAAATTTCGGAACGCTTTTGTCTGAATTTGACCCTCAATTCTTTGTGGGAGGGGACAATGCAGATTTCTGGGGCCCAATGGCTTGGACAGTGATATTTGGTCTAACCTTTGCCACCTTCTTGACGTTAGTAATCGTACCTGTCATGTATTTATTGGCAGATAAATTGAACATGTTGATTCGCAGAATCAAATAGCATGATTAATTAAAGGTTGGTGGTTTTTAAATGTTGAAACCCTTGGGATATTATCCCAAGGGTTTTTATTTTTACAAATCGATTTTTGCGATTTAACCCGGAATATGCATTTGGTTTCGCAGTAGGGGTTAAAGCGGAAAGAAAATCAGACTATTGTATATAAGACTAATTTCTGGCACCTATAGTGTGAAGTCAAAAATAATCAACCTCTAATTGATTATTAGGCAATTTCAGGCTGAAATGGAATTGGTAATGCATAAAACGGGTTTAATTTTTGGTTTTTAATTCAAAAGAAAAATATGGGCGACCAACAATGGTTCGTGATGTACACAACATCCAGAACAGAAAAAAAGGTGGAGCAGCGGTTGAGGGAAAAAGGAATTGAGGTTTTTTTGCCGATTGTGGAAGAACTTCGACAATGGAGTGACCGGAAGAAAAAAGTACAAAAGGCCTTGTTCAGTGGATATATTTTTGTGAAAACGACCAAGGCCAATTTATGGGAATCACTTCAGGTACCAGGGGCAGTCAAATTTGTCAATTTCTCAGGTGATCACGCCACGGTAAGAGACAGGGAAATCGAGGCGATCAGAAGGATTGTGGAAACCGGTGTGGCTGTAGAAACGGACAATGATGAGATACAAAAAGGCGAGCAAGTCAAAATCCTTGGTGGACCCTTGCAAGGTATGGAAGGTGAATGTGTGAACAAAGGAAACAAGGACTACTTTGTCATCCGGGTGCCGGGTATCAACCAGGTCCTGATGGTCAATGTCCCCCGGAAATTCCTTGAGGTGACTTCTTGAGGCCATTCAGATGGATATAAAAACAAAAACCCGTTCAACCTATGGGATTGAACGGGTTTTTTTAGGACGATAAAAAAAACAGATTTTATTTTTTTGATCTTGGTTTCAGGAATTTTTTGTAGACAAGTTGAGCCTGTCCCATATGGTCTCCGAAGCTGTTGAAATTCGCATTGCCATCAAGATTGTCAGAGAAGGAGAACAACATGGTTCCCTCGAGGGCCAAATCGGAAAGTGCTCCCAATCTAAAACTGATGCCCGCTCTAAAAGGGACATAACCCGTCGTCGTTTTTGCTCGGGTTTCCAAAGCATCATCACTCATGGAAAATGCCTGAACCCGATTGACATGCAGCAAGCCAATCCCAAGACCTCCGTAAAGATTGACGAATCGCCTATTCATGTGGCTGTGAAAAGGGAACAAATACATGATGGGCATTACATCGGCATAAAATGCATGCCCTTTGAACCTGAACGCCCCATTATTGGCTATCCAACGCTCCTGTACTTGTATGCTTGGGCTTACACTGCTTTGGATCCACTGTATACCAGTGGTGGTTTTGAAGGCAAAGCGATTGCTGAATTTTTTTGTGTAGGAAAGGGAAAAGGCAGGGTCCCATTCAAATTTCAATTTGCGATAGGGTCCACCATTGTCTGCATAGATGAAAGAAGGACCAATTCCAATAGAAAATATGTCCGTTTTGGGAATGCGCTCTTTATAAAAATTTTGGCCATGACCTAAGGTTGAGAATCCCAAAATCAGGAATCCAACGGCTAAAAATCTACTTATTTTTTTTATTTTCATGAATTTGGATTGCTAAATCAGAAGCCAATCAAACAAGCCTTTTTTAAGGCAAGATATTAAATGACAAAAAACGCATTTTGAATGCATTATTTAATTTTTACACTGTCACAACAAATATGCCAAGGCGTCAAGATTGGGCTGTTTTTTGACTATAAAAGTGATTTAAAACCAATAAAAGGTATTTAATTTTCTTGATAATGGTGGAGGGCCAAGAAACATCCCGATTGAGTTTTTTTTTTATGTAAATGGATATTCCCCAACCCCAACTTTCCCCAATTTGGGAATGGGGTCTTTGGCTTTCATTATTCCATCCTCTTTGTCAAAAATGGGGTAACGATTTGAGGGATTTCAGCATCAAAAAAATCCCTTTTAGCCTTCTTTTCCTTCGTCAAAAGCCTTGGCGATTTCTTCCTCGGTCATCCTCAGTTTGGATTTGCATTTTTTCACCAGACCAGAAGCTTCCTTTACCAGTTCAGACAACTCATCCATTCCCTTGTCTCCTACTTCCAAAATACCAAGAATTTCTTCGATTCTCTCCAACGCTTTACTGTAACTATAATTTGGTGTTTCCATTTGTCTCGATGTTTTGAATGATGCTTTTAAGGCTTATGTTTTTTGCGAAAGTGACCAAGGTGTCACCTATTTGAACTTCCGTTTTATTGATGGGGATTCCATTGACTTCGGACCGGGTATATCCTTTGGCCAAGAATGTATTGGGATCCAATTTCTGGAGATCCCTTTCAAGATTTTCCAGTTTTCTGTCTTCGGAATCCACTCTGCTTTTCCAAGATCTTCTGATTCCCATTTCGAGGTTGTTGATTTTCACCAAATCCATTTTCAAGAGATTGGAGGAAAGGGATTTCAGCTGATTGGTTTTGTAGTTCAGGTTTTCTTTCTGTCGTTGAATGCTGAAATCAGCCAAGGTTTTGATGCTGGTCAGCATATCCCTGAGTCTTCGGTCTTCCATCAGGAGTTTTTGCGAAGTGGCTCTCTCCAGGGTTTTCAAGGCAGTGTTCAATTGCTCTTCAAAATCCCTGAATCCTGAAAGAATAAATTCCGCAGTCGCCGTAGGCGTTTTTAGCCGGGTGTGGGCCACCAAGTCCACGATTGTTTCATCGCGTTCATGTCCTATTCCCGTGATCACGGGAAGTGGGTATTTTGCGATGGTGGCTGCCAATCCATAATCGTCAAAACAGTCCAAGTCCAATTGGGATCCACCGCCACGGATCAAAACGACAGCATCAAAGGATTCCTTTCCGGACAAAAGGTCGATTTGGTCCAAAGCCCTGATAATTGTCGCTGCGGCATCGGCACCTTGTAGAGTGGCTTGAAATAGCTGCGCATGGATTTGGTAACCTTGTCTGTTTTTTAGGAGTTGGTCCATAAAATCCCCATATCCCGCGGCCGAGGCACTGCTGATGATGGCGATTTTTTGAGGAACCAATGGCAAAGGGAACCGCTTGTTCAAGTCCATCAAGCCTTCCCGCGTTAATCTTTCGATGACCTCTTGCCGGATTCTTGCCCTTTCTCCCAATGTGTAATTCGGGTCAATATCTTTGATATTCAGGCTTATACCATACACTTCGTGAAAAGTGACGTTTACCTGCGCAAGGATTTTCATCCCTGCTTTGAGGTTTTGACCGGTGACGGCGCTGAACCTTCCCGCGATGACCCGGTAGGTGTACTGCCAGATGTTTGCACGGATTTTGGCGGCAATTTGGCTTCCCTTCTTTTCCACCAAATCAAGGTAAGCATGCCCTTGTGCGACTTGCTTGAATTCCCCAATTTCTGCGACTACCCAATAACTCGGATGAAGATGCTCATCCAGCGTAGAGCGGATAAGTTGATTGAGATCTAAAAGTGATAGCGCCTGCTGCATGGCCAAAATTAAACAAATTAAGAAGGGTGACCAAATGTATGCTTGTTTCCGAAGGCCGATCGATGACTTAAGGGGCACGGAAATGTTATTCAAAGACGGAACCAATGGAGAGATTTACTTTCAATTGGTTCCGTCATTAAGATTGAAGGAGGAAAATCAACGATTATGGGATCGCAAATTGGAAAATGGAAGGGTTTAGTTCTCTATTTTCGGGATAAAGAAAATAGTGCTAAATTAAATTTGCCGCAATTTTTTCTCTGAGGGATTCAGTCGCTTTCACCAAAGGCAAACGGACTGCGTCCCAGCATATGCCCAATTCCTGCATCAGACATTTCAGACCCACAGGATTGCTTTCTTCATACATCAGTGGATTCAGGTTGAGGAGACTGAAAGTCGCTTTCCGAGAGAGTTCGAGTTCTCCATGGCTGATGTTTTTGAAGGTTTCCGGATAGGCGTTTGCCAAAACGGAGATGACACCGATGGCACCAATGGACCGCATGGCGGTGGTGAGCATGTCGTCCCCAGAGATCAAAGAAAAATCTTGGGGTTTTCCGGCAGCGATGGCCATACACTGTTCCATATTTCCACTGGCTTCCTTCATGCCGATGATATTCGGATGCTGGGCCAGAGCAAGCGTGGTCGAGGCGGTCATGTTTGACATCGTACGTCCGGGTACATTGTATAGAATGACGGGAACCGGACATGCATCCGCAATCGCTGTATAATGGGCGATAATTCCAGCTTGTGGTGGCTTGTTGTAGTATGGGCTTACGGAAAGAATTGCAGAAATCCCTGAAAAGTCAGTGGCTTTGATTTCATCCAATACGGCTTGGGTATTGTTCCCTCCAATTCCATAAACGATCGGGAGGCGGTTGGCATTGAACTCCAAGGAGGATTTCAAAACCTGTTCTTTTTCCTGCTTAGACAAGGTGGCGGACTCTCCGGTAGTACCCATGACCACCAAATAATCTACCTCTCCACGAATGACATGATTGATGACATTTTTCAATCCGTCAAAATCGATGCTCAGGTCTGCGTGAAATGGGGTAATAAGTGCAACTCCCGTACCATTTAAATTTAACATGCTTCTTTGATTTTCTTTAGATAATCTAATAAATGGTGGACATTGGAGCCTAGATCTTCTTCATCCTGGCCAAGCATAAAATCCAAGTAGGGTTCGTTTTCCTTTGAATAGAACCCGATTTTGAACCCACTTTGATTTTCGAGGAGCAAATAACGCAAATATGGATTAAGGTGTAAAGAAGGAACCAAAATAAAATCCATGTTTTCCAATTTAAATTCATTGAAGTAGTCAGAGGGATGACCCCAAAACGTGAAATGCTGGCTAGAAAATGCTTCGATAAGTCTGCTGGGTTCCTCAGAGTAAAAAAGACCGATGATCCTCACCTTATAACTCCACAATTCACGGACAACCTCCTTGGTTTCCAAAAACTCGGATTCCGAATTGGCCAAAATGCCGATACACCTAAATTGCTCCGGGATTTTTATCTCCTTGGCCTCTTTTAGTTGCAGTTTACGCTTCAATTGCCATTCGATCATGCGGTCTTTGATCCACTTCATGTTTACCGATTTTGGGCATTCCCATTGACCAATTCCAAAAATTCAGCTTCAGAAATCATTTTGAGTCCAAGTTTTTTTGCTTTTTCTTTTTTGCTCGGTCCCATATCCTCTCCTTCTATGATGAAGTCTAGGTTTTTGGAAACCGCTTTTACATACTGACCCCCGTTGGCTTCGATAAAATCAACGATCTCATCTCTTTTGAAATGGTTGAGTTTCCCGGAAGCAAGGATTTTCATGCCCTCCAGTTGATGACCCAAAACGGTTTTTACAGCTTCGACAATTTCAAATTTGATCCCTTTTTCCCGTAATCTTGCAATGATTTGGTTGTTTTCTTCTTGGGAAAAGAAATCTTGTATGCTTTGGGCCACGATTTCCCCGATTCCGTTGATTTCCAAAAGGTCCTGCATGCTTGCCGATTTCAAAGCATCGATGTTTTTGAAGTGTCGGGCGAGGATTTGAGCGGTGTTTTCACCGATATTCCGGATGCCGAGCCCAAAAAGAACTTTTTCGAATGGCTGATTTTTGGAAGTGTTGATCCCTTCGATCATGTTCGAAATGACGCCCGCTTGGAAGGTGTTGGATTTCAGTTTTTTGATGCGTGCATTTTGTTCGTCGTTAAGTTCCAGATTGAGCTTTAGCAAAATGCTGTGGACCGTACTTTCTTGCTTGCATTGTTGAACCAATTCGGGCAGGTCAATTTGTTTTCCAGTCAACAGAATCAAAACGAGTGGAACGGGAACAAAATCTTCCATCGCAGGGAGTTTTGCTTCGGTCAATAATTCTTCAAGTCTTTGGATGGTGCCGACATTTTGAGCAACTTTTTTGTTGCTCTCCCGAATGTAGGTTTGAAAGGATTTCAAGGTTTCGAAAAGGGAAGAATCCTTCTTTTTTTCCAAGAAATCTTTGATCTCTGTCAAAGAGATCCCTTCCGTAAGCCCAAAAAGCGCCTTGTGCAAGGCAATATAAAGGAGTCCTTCCTCGGTTTTTTGGTACTGGTCCTGATTCATTTCCAAGCCTAATAATTGGTCTTTTTTGGCTTCCAAATCATAGATGTCGGCGGGATTGGAAATGTAATCCTGATCGATCAATGCCCTGATCCTTTCGGTTCCCATCGAATCGATATCCATTGCCCTTTTGTGGACAAAATGCTCGATTCTACCCAGAATCTGAGGCGGACAGTTTTGGGCATTGGGACAGGAATGTTTGGCCTCGGTTTCTTTTCGTTCCAAAAGCGTTCCACATTCCGGACAATGTTCAATGTATTGAATGGGTTTTGCGTCCGGTTTTCTTTTTTCCAAAACCACAGCGGTGATTTTTGGGATGATTTCCCCACCTTTTTCGACAAGGACGGTATCTCTCTCATAGAGTCCGAGGCGTTCGATTTCATTGGCATTGTGGAGGGAAGCGCGTTTTACAGTGGTGCCGGCAAGTTTTACAGGGGCAAGATTGGCCACCGGGGTGATGGCGCCTGTTCTTCCCACTTGATAGGTGATCGAAAGCAACTCACTTTCTGCACTCTCGGCCTGGTATTTATAGGCAATCGCCCAGCGGGGAGTTTTGGCTGTAAATCCCAATTCTTCCCTTTGGTCGAAATCGTTGATTTTCAAAACTACACCATCGATGTCGAGTGGGAGCGTATGTCTTTTGTCTCTCCAGCTTTCGATGTATTGGAGGACCTCCTGGACGTTCTCACATTTTTTGTAGGTAGGGGAAACGTTGAATCCCCATTTTTCCATCAAATGGATGGCTTCGTCGTGGAAATTGACGCCGATATCATCCCCCAGCATCTGATAGAAATAACAATTGAGTTTCCTTTTGGCCACCAAGCCGCTGTCCTGCATCTTGACCGTTCCGGAGGCTGCATTCCTTGGATTGGCCAGCAATGGATCTCCATTGGCTTCCCGCTCCGCATTGATTTTGTCAAATTCCCTTCGTGGCAGGAATATCTCTCCCCGCACCTCCAGTTTTTCCGGAATGTTTTCACCTTTGATATGAAGAGGGATATTTTTGATGGTCTTGATGTTTTCGGTGATCACATCCCCGCGTGTACCGTCGCCCCGCGTTACGGCTCGGATCAGTTTGCCTTTTTCGTAGACCAAGCTGATCGCTACCCCATCAAATTTCAACTCACAGAAATAGCTGTATCGCCTGCTGTCGAGTCCCTTTGCCACACGCTCATCAAAAGCCAAAAGCTCTTCCTCCGAATAGGTATTGCCGAGTGAGAGCATTTTGAATTCATGCTCCGCCGTCTCAAAGTCCTTGGTGATGGCTCCACCCACGCGTTGACTGGGGCTGTCCGGGGAGAGAAATTCAGGAAATTCCAGTTCCAGTCGGATCAATTCCTCCAGCAATTGATCGAATTCCAAATCCGTGATCTCGGTTTTGTCCTCCTGGTAGTAGAGAAAATTGTGGTAGTTGATCTGTTCTGTAAGCTGGGCAATCCTAGCTTTGGCTTGGTCTGGCGTCATAAAATGCTTTGAATTCTTGATTAGGCAAAGACAATAACCAAAATTAAGACTTGGGAAAGGAATCACCAAGTATTAAGGTGTGCGGGAGCTTAATTTATTTGAATGGGGGAAATAAAATGGTTTTTCTATATTTGCCCACTATTCGAAACCAATGCGTAAAAAGATAGACATCGAGTCCAAAATATTGGATATATCCTACAAGTTATTTTTAAAACAAGGATATAAAAATACCACCATGGATGACATTGCCCAAGAATTGGCGATGAGCAAAAAGACCCTTTACAAACACTTTGAAGGGAAAATGGAGCTTTTGGCTGCGGCATTTGAGCAATTGAAAACACGGCTGACACTTAAAGTGGAAACCCTGGTGGAAAACAGGCACATTCCTTTCACTGTGAAATTAAAATCCATGTTGACCGTGATTGCCAACGACCTGGCGCCAATCAACCATGTGCTGTTGCAGGATTTGAGAGAGCATGCGCCCGAAATCTGGAAGGAACTACAGGATTATATCAGGGAATCCGCATTTCTTCGTTTCCAAAAGCTGATTCAAGAAGGCATCGAAAAGGGTTTTGTCTCGGCAAATGTCAACAAAAGCTTGATTGTATTGGTCTATGCCTCTGCGATTCAGAATCTAATTGATCCCACATTCTTGGCCCAATTTCCCAAGGAAATCAAGGAAAATCTGAATTTGAACACTGCCGATATTTTTGATCAAGTGATCAATATGATCTATCAGGGGATTTTAACTGAAGATGCCCGAAAAGAACTCCAAGGGGCCTAATTCCCGATTCTTTAACCCGAATTCCAAGACTTGGAAAAAGTAACGTAAAGCAGCCAACTTGACGCAAGTTAGATGCAATCGATTTCCAAATGGGATTGAAAGGGAAAGAAAATTTGACTGTTGGAGAATAATTGATGATATCAAAAGGGTGTGGAGTTGTAATTAGTCAAGCCTGATTGATGAGCTGTCAATGACAATATAGAATTGAGTTCGTATTGCATAAAACGGGTTTAACCACCCAATTCCTTCAATTTACCTATCTTTGCAAATGATGAAAAATAAAGAATTCAAAAGATATACGGTTACTTCTGCTTTGCCTTATGCCAATGGGCCCTTGCATATCGGGCATCTTGCCGGATGTTATATTCCCTCAGATATTTATGTCAGGTATCTCAGGTCATTGGGCAAAGATGTCGTGTATGTAAGCGGTTCGGACGAACACGGAGTCGCCATCACGATCAAAGCACGGAAAGAGGGGGTCACACCACAGGAAGTGGTAGACCGCTACCATACGATGATGAAGGAAAGTTTCCAGGAGTTTGGGATCAGTTTTGACCATTATTCGAGAACCTCAGCACCGATCCACCACGAAACTGCTTCTGGATTTTTCAAGGATCTCTATGGCAAAGGTGAGTTTTTGGAACAAACCACGGAACAATATTTTGACGAAGAAGCCGGTCAGTTTTTAGCCGATCGATACATAGAAGGGACTTGTCCCAAATGTGGCTATGAAAGTGCCTATGGGGACCAATGCGAGAAATGTGGGAGTTCCCTCAGCCCCACCGAGCTGATCAATCCCAAGTCAAAATTGAGCGGCAGCGTGCCCATTCTCAAAGAAACTAAACATTGGTTCTTGGATTTGGCCCGCTACACGGATTTTTTGAAACAATGGATCTTGGAAGAGCATCAGCACGATTGGAAAAACAATGTGTTGGGACAATGTCGGTCATGGTTGGAAGCCGGCGATGGGCTTCAGGCCAGGTCGATGACCCGGGACATGGATTGGGGAATACCCGTTCCGGTGGAAGGCGCAGAAGGCAAAGTGCTCTATGTATGGTTTGATGCACCCATCGGCTACATTTCCTCTACCAAAGAATGGGCAGCAGAAAAAGGCATCGATTGGGAGCCTTACTGGAAAGATGAGGATACCAAATTGGTCCACTTCATCGGCAAAGACAATATCGTTTTTCATTGCATCGTTTTCCCTGCGATTCTAAAAACCCACGGCGGGTATATCCTCCCGGACAATGTCCCTGCCAATGAATTCCTGAACCTGGAAGGGGACAAGATCTCCACTTCCAGAAATTGGGCGGTTTGGTTGCATGAGTATCTGGCCGAATTCCCGGGAAAACAAGATGTGTTGCGGTACGTATTGACCGCCAATGCGCCGGAAACCAAGGACAATGATTTTACCTGGAAGGATTTTCAGTCCAGAAACAATTCAGAATTGGTGGCGATTCTTGGGAATTTTGTGAATAGGGCAGTCGTGCTCACCCATAAATATTTTGAAGGAATCGTCCCAGAGGCAGAAAACCTGACGGCCCATGACCGGGAAGTAATGGAAACCTTACAGGGTTTTCCTGATAAAATAGCCGCCTCGATCGAGCGGTATCGGTTTAGGGAAGCACTTAGCTTCGTGATGGATTTTTGCAGGTTGGGAAACAAATACCTGGCGGACACCGAGCCCTGGAAGGTGATCAAGGAGGACAAAGCCCGAACGGGAACGATTCTGAATATCGCCCTGAACATTGCTGCCAATGTCGCCATAGTAGCCGAGCCCTTTTTGCCTTTTACGGCTGCAAAGATTTATGAGATGTTCAATCTGAAGGATTTGAATTGGACCAAGGCTGGCGATACCGGGATTTTGGGTTACGGACACATCATCAATCCGGCGGCTTTGTTGTTTGAGAAAATTGAAGATGATGTGGTGGAAGCCCAAGTGCAGAAACTGCTGGAAGCAAAGAAGAAAAACGAACTCGAAAATGTACAGGTTGCCCCGATGAAAGACATCATTTCCTTTGATGATTTTGGCAAGTTGGATATGCGGGTGGTGACTGTCTTGCATGCGGAACCTATGCCGAAATCCAAGAAACTCCTGAAGCTCACTGTAGAGACGGGATTGGGTAAGAAAACGGTATTGAGTGGCATTGCAGAACATTTCAAGCCTGAGGATCTGATCGGCAAACAGGTGACGATGCTGATCAACCTTGCCCCCAGAAAAATGATGGGGATTGATTCCGAAGGGATGATTTTGATGGCAGAGGACAAGGACGGCTCCTTGAGACTCTTGCACCCAAATCAAGCGACTGGAAACGGCTCCACGATCAGCTAGTAATTATTCTAGGTATCAAATTATAAACCTTTGCAGTCTTTCGGGACTGCAAAGGTTTTTTTTGTTTCTTGAAAGGTCAATAATGAAGTAGGATTTACTTGGTTTTATCCCCTTTTCGAAATTCCTTTTTTAGGTTAATGCCAAACATAAAGGATGGAATCCTGTTATAACACCGCAGGAATACACCTCTCAATTTTTTTCATCCATCAATTTTGAGGTATTTACAAAAATGTTAAAGGGCAGTAAAAATTATTGATTTCGTTATTTTCAAAATGTTATTCTTTTTTTTAACCAAAAAACTCAAGAATAAATGTTTTTTTGATAATAATGGGTGATATTTTTTGAAGTAAAATTAAAAAGCCTTTATATTATGCACGAACACGCTTTTTTTCAACCCAAATAATAAATTATGGAAACAAATAAGTACAAGGTTGGAGATCATTTCGACGAAATGTTCGGCGCTGACGGGAATTGCAGGCCGCACTACAATGAATTTTTAGAGCTATTGAATAAGACCTCGACCAAAAAAATGTCCCAGTTGCAGTTTGCGGCAGATAAGACACAGGTGGCCATGGGCATGACATTCAATGTTTACCATGACAATCAAGGCGTGGAGAAAATCCTTCACCTGGATATTGTACCAAGGATCATCCCAAATTCCGAGTGGAAAATACTCGAAGCCGGCTTGAAACAAAGGATCCAGGCGCTCAACATGTTCCTCCAGGACATCTACAATGAGCAAAGAATATTGAAAGACGAGATCATCCCTGCCGACCTTATCCTCAACAGCAAGGATTATCTGAAGCCCTGCATCGGGCTTACTCCTCCAAAAGGGATTTGGTGCCATATCACCGGAACCGATCTTGTCAGGGATAAAAGCGGGGCTTACTACATTCTCGAGGACAACCTCAGATGTCCTTCCGGGGTTTCCTACATGTTGGAAAGTCGGGAGATCATCAAAAGAGCCTATCCGGAACTTTTTAACAAATTGGGCGTGATGCCCGTGTCGGATTATCCGGCAAAGTTGTTGAACATGCTTCAATTCCTGTCCGACAAGCCTAAGCCGGTGGTGGGCGTCTTGACGCCGGGGATTCACAATTCCGCATACTTCGAGCACTCTTACCTTGCCTTGCAAATGGGCGTTGAGTTGGTTTCCGGAATGGATTTGATTGTCAAAGACAAAAAGGTCTATATGCAAACGACCAAGGGTTTGAAGCAGATCGATGTTTTGTACAGGAGGATTGATGACACATTTTTGGACCCGACGGCTTTCAATCCCGATTCCATGCTGGGAATACCGGGAATATTCGAAGCCTACAAGGCAGGAAACATTGCCATCGCAAATGCGCCAGGTACAGGTGTTGCCGATGACAAGGCTGTTTATTCCTATGTGCCCAAGATCATCAAATACTATCTTGGAGAGGAACCGATATTGAACAATGTGCCTACCTATTTGTGCCGAGAGGAAGAGGATAGGAATTATGTCTTGGAAAACATCGAACATTTGGTGGTGAAGGAAACCAATGCAGCTGGTGGATACGGCATGTTGATCGGTCCGAAAGCCGACAAGGAGGAGCATGAGAAATTCAGAAAACTTATCCGTGAAAACCCTACAAATTACATTGCGCAGCCCACTTTGTCCCTTTCTACCGTCCCAACATTGACAGATGAGGGATTGGATGGGAGGCATGTGGATTTGAGGCCTTACATTTTGTATGGCAAAGAAATAGAAGTGATTCCAGGCGCATTGACGCGCGTGGCATTGAAGAAGGGCTCATTGGTCGTGAACAGTTCCCAAGGTGGAGGAAGTAAAGATACCTGGGTTTTATATAAATAAGAGATATGCTAAGTAGAGTCGCAAATTCCATCTATTGGCTAGGTCGATATTTGGAGCGGGCTGAGAATTATGCCCGATTTATAGATGTGAATTTCAACCTGATGCTGGATTTGCCCCAGGACATGAAGGAGCAATGGGAACCTTTGATCATGACATCCGGAGACAGTGCTTTGTACCTATCCAAATACAAGAATTTTGACAGCAAAAATGTCATCCACTTCATGGTGTTCGATTTGGAAAATTCGAACTCCATTTTTTCCTCCATCACCATGGCCCGGGAAAATGCAAGGATCATCAGGGAAAACCTAACCAAGGAGACTTGGGAAAAACTGAATGAGCTGTACCATTTCATCAAAGAAAAATCAGAAATCAAGGATTGGAAAAAAGAAGATCCACGGATGTTTTTTGAACGGGTCAAAAACCAAATCCTGCTCCTGTATGGTTTGGCCGAAAGTACCGTCGCCAGGACTGAAGGCTGGTATTTCCGCCAATTGGGCATGTATCTCGAAAGGGCTGACAAGACCAGTAGGATCTTGGACGTGAAATACCATATTTTACTTCCTTCACCCAACATGATCGGATCTCCCTTGGATTTCCTCCATTGGACAGCGTTGTTGAAATCCGTTACAGCTTTCAATACCTACCGAAGGCTATATGGCAACATCGATCCTTCCGGTGTGGTGGAGTTTCTGATCTTCAACAAGTATTTCCCCAGATCGGTTTTTTACTGCCTTCGAGAGGCCGAAAACTGCCTTTCCAAAATCTCAGGTGGAATGGAAAGCGGTTTCAGAAACAGTGCTGAAAAAGCCATGGGAGAATTGAGATCCAAGTTGGAATATGCCGATGTCAATGATGTGATTGAGATTGGCCTCCACGAATATCTGGATGACCTTCAGGTGAAAATAAATCAGGTTTCCAACAAGATCGATTCCAATTTCTTTCAAATTAAGGATAACTTTGTGTCTCAAACGAACGAACAGGAATGACCTTTTGTCTAGGAATTAAAACCAAATACGGTTTGGTCGGGCTTTCCGATACCCGGATTACCTCCGGTAACGAAACGACTACTTCAAAAAAAGTATACACCGTCAACAGGGAAAAACATTCCTTTTTCATCATGACCTCCGGTCTGAGGTCGGTTCGGGATAAGGCCATCACCTACTTTACCGAAGTGATCGAGGATCAGGATGAAAGTTTCAACAAGCTGTACAAGGCGGTGAATGAATTTGGCGACCAAATCAAAAGGGTGGCGAAGGAAGATGGTGAGCAGCTCGAAAAAAGCGGCTTGTCCTTCAACCTTTATTCCATAATTGGAGGCCAGTTGGAGAATGACAAGGAGCCCAAATTGTATCTGCTTTACCCCCAAGGCAATTGGATCGAGATCAGGAAGGGGACACCTTTCGTGATCATTGGTAATACAGGTGCGGGAAATCCGGTTTTACGTAGGTCCCTGAGTTATGATGATTCCTTGGATTACGCCCTCAAATGTGCCTTCCTTTCCTTTGATGCCACTCGGATTTCGGCCAATGATGTCGATTTCCCCATTGATACGGTCGTCCTCGAAAATGACAGGTATAAGATAAAAGAACAACGGTTCGAAAGGTCGGAGATGGAGCATATTTCCGCTTTTTGGAACAACAGGATAAAGGAAGCGATCAGGGAATTGCCTACGGAGGTGATGAAAAAGGCATTTTTGGATGAAGTTGCTCCCATGGTTCCAATCACTGCCTCATGAAAATCCAGATAGACCACCTCAGTCGCTACACCTATGAGGAGCGGGTTCCGCTCAATCCCCACGACCTTTACCTGATCCCACAGCAGCGCAGTTATTTCAAAACATTGGACAGCCAATTGGAAATTTCTCCCAATCCCATGGGGATCCATGAAAGGATTAGTGCTGAGGGCAATCCCTATTACCAAACTTGGTTCAAGACCGAAACCGATCAGTTGGAAATCAGGTCCAAGTTGACCTTGGAAATCGGAGATTTCAATCCCTATGCCTTTATTCTACCGGCTGGCTTGAGTTTCCCCTTTGATTATTTTGCTTATCCAAGCTATTATTTGGAGACTTTGGCACTTTACAGAAGTGGGGGAGAGGATGGAGCCCGTCTTGTGCCTTTTGCCAAGGACATCATGGCACAATCAAGCGACCACATCTCCTTTCTGGCGAACTTGGTTGCTTCGATCCACCAAAACTGGAAGCATATCATCCGGGAGGAACCTGGACTGATGACCAGCAAGGAAGTGTTTGAGGAGAAGAAAGGTTCCTGCAGGGACCTTTCCTGGATGCTGATGGAGATGCTCAGGAGTCTGGGATTGGCAACCCGTTTTGTCAGTGGATATGCCTTCAACCCGGAACTCGATGAAGGGCATGAATTGCATGGATGGGTGGAGGTTTTCTTGCCCGGAGCGGGTTGGATCGGTTTGGATCCGAGTTTGGGTTTATTGACCGATCAAAATTACATTCCCTTGGCGACCAGTTTTCATCCCGCCCATACACTCCCAATAATGGGAACTTATGGAGGAAAAGCGGGCTCAAATCTTTTCTCCGAAGTGTTTTTGAAGGAGCTTTGATACAACCGGTTTCAACTCGGCTTGAGGGCTGGGTTGAAACTCTATTTTTTCCAAGACAAATTAAAGGTGTTTCCATCCGTTTTATGCATTGCACCCAACTCAATTTCACCATTGACTGATGATTAATTAGGTGATTACTGTTTTTTTAACTTCACCCCATTGGATTCGGGATTTATCTTCCAAATAGTCTGATTTTCTTTCCCTTTCAATCGCATTTGGAAACCTATTGCGTATTTCGGGTTCAATTCTGGAAAAATTGTTGTCCAAGCAAATTGTCAATGTGCGTTTTCTTTGATTTTTTAAACCATTTCATCAGAATTGATGTATATGACAAGAATCTGCACCCAGTATTATGAACCAATTAGGATCCATCATTTTTCTTATCGCCATCTTTCTCTTCTCTACCTTTCTGAATTGGTATGTTTTTCAGGCAGTCAAAACCCTCACATTTGGCTTGGAAGGGGAGCGAATGAAACAGATTGTGGCGGTTTCTTATTGGTTGATTTTTGGAGGGATTTCCATTTGGTTGGTGATCACCTTTCTGAGGATTTTTCAGATGGGCGAAATAAATGTACAAACCCAAACGGCCCTCAATGTTTTTTTGACCGTGATGGTCACGCAATTGGTCTGTGTCGTTTTTCTTTTCGGGGAAGATATTGTCAGGAATGTTCAGGCTGGAGTAACCTACCTGGTGAACGGGTCCAATGGTTTTAGTTTTCCGGAAAGGATGAGATGGGTAAGCGGGATTGCCTTGGTGGTAGCCATGATCCCTTTTTCGAGTTTCATCTATGGAGTGACCAAAGGAAAACACAATTTCAAGGTGCACAGGGAAATCATTTATTTCGACGATCTGCCTGATGCTTTCGACGGATTTACGATCACCCAGATTTCTGATATCCATTCCGGTAGTTTTACCAATTATGATGCTGTTCAAAAAGGAATTGACTTGGCGATTGACCAAAAATCAGACCTCTTCGTTTTCACGGGGGATTTGGTCAATCATAAAGCAGAGGAGATCGATCCTATGCTGGATCAATTTAAAAAAATCAAGGCTCCCTATGGTCAGTTTTCTATTTTGGGAAACCATGATTATGGAGACTATGTCAGCTGGTCTACCAAAGAGGCAAAGGAAGCCAATTTCTTAAAATTGAAAAACCAACACAAAAAACTTGGTTACCGGCTCTTGTTGGATGAAAACGTGGTCATTGAAAAAGACGGACAAACCATCCAATTGCTTGGAGTGGAGAACTGGGGGCTTGGTTTTAAGGCAAAGGGAGATTTGGAAAAGGCTTTGGCCAACACTGCCGCCTCCGATTTCAAAATCTTACTTTCCCACGATCCTTCTCACTGGGACGAGGAAGTCAAGAAAAACATGAATAAGGTTCACCTGACGCTTTCCGGGCATACACACGGGATGCAATTTGGGATTGAAACTCCGATTATCCGGTGGAGTCCTGTCCAGTATCGCTATCCGAATTGGGCGGGATTGGCCGAAGAAAATGGGCGGTATCTTTATGTCAATAGAGGCTTCGGTTTTCATGCCTTTTCCGGAAGAGTTGGGATTTGGCCTGAGATCACGGTGATTGAGCTTCGCAAGACCGTTTCCTCAATGGAATAATTTTTTCGTTTTGACAGGCAATAGCCACATGCCTGAAAAACAATTCATTGAGTCTGCCAAACCAATTTGAACCAATCAAGGTTCTCATTGCATGGGGTTATACTGGATGATATTGGCAATGATGATGATGGCTGGACAGGATAGTGATTTGAAACTGGAGGATTTGAAATGGAAAAACAGGGTGGTCTTGTTTTTTCCGGAAGGTGGCGAGCAGGAATTGGACTTCACGGACAGTCTTTTGTTGGAAATGAAAGACCGTAAGCTTGCACTTTTTGTTTTTGAGGGCTCCCCGTTTACGAATCATGAAAAAACTTTTTCTCTCAATGAAATCGATCAACTCCAAAAAAGATATCAAATGGGTTCCACCAAAAGCTGTTGGGTTTTGATAGGTCTGGATGGAGGGGTTAAGCTGAGAAGAGAAGGAAACTTAGACATGGATTTGGTTTTCAAAACTATCGATTCCATGCCGATGCGCGTGTCTGAAAAAAAAAGAAATTAGCAGTATTACTATTCAACTAATTTATTATTAAAATAGGATTAAATTGATAATAAAAGAATTTTTTACGTTAAAACATTGAAAAATACCCTGTACAGGGTATTTTTCAATGTTTCCGAATTTATTAGATTTAAGCATATTTAAACTTAAAATAATGAAATTCTTTTATTTATCCACGAAAAGCAATTTAATAGATAAAAACGAAGTCCATGATCGTGACTGCCCCAAATTGCCTGGGATTTTTGATCGGGATTATTTGGGACCCTTCAACAATGAACAGGAAGCGCTCAGAAAAGCAATCATCCTTCACCCCGAATCCCAGCTTTGCGAAGTTTGTTGCAAAAAAGAAAGCACTGTGATTTTTGTTAAATAGTGAGTATTGGGAGGTCGATTTTGTCTTGATCAATATTGGTCCAAGAGGTATTTGATCACATCGGTAGTGGTGACGATTCCCCTCAGTATTTCACCTTCCACAACGGGAAGGGCATGGAATTCTTCCTTTGCAAATATTTCGGCAACTTCCTTGATGGGATCATCAGCATGGACGGATTTGAGTTTTGAGGTCATGACCTGGGCAATGCTCAGAATCTGCAATATGGCCTCTTCCGATCCTTCCTGATTGTCGAACAAGGCACCGAAAGTCAAGCGGTTGATGTCTGTCCTGCTGATCATCCCGGATATTTTATTGCCGGAAAGCACAGGGATATGGCGGATCTTGTGTTTTCGGAAGATGTTGACTACATCCTGAAGGGTTTCATTTTCCTGAACGGTATAGACATTGGTCGTCATGATGGTACTGACGGGCTCTCTTTTCTTCATGGCACTGTGGTTCTTGATTGAAATATGTTTCAGCTAATTTAACCATTGGGACAAAGACAAATGCTGATAAAAGTCATTTTTTGTATTGATTTTATGGGAAATCGAAACCCAAATAGCAAAATATCCGACGCGTTTTTGAAATATTGATTTTTTGGTGGGCGGAATTGTTTTACTAATGCATTGGCAATCAATTTGGAAAAGCACAGGTGGATTTCCTTCTTAGATTTAAGTTGGATTTTTTTTTGACATTGGATGGGATTTCTGAATGAATCCCTTAAATTCGAATCTTCAATCGGGGTGTGGCGCAGTCCGGTAGCGTGCTCGTCTGGGGGGCGAGAGGTCGCAGGTTCAAATCCTGTCACTCCGACAATTTGATTGAAATAAAAACAAAACCCAGTGGTACAGATGTAGCACTGGGTTTTGTGCTTTTTGTTGATTTCAGCCCTGCATATAAAGACTTTTTGGGGCTGCGCAACGAATACTCTTCACTTCTCCTTTTATAAACTCAATCCATGGTGATTGAGAGATCAAAAAGCATAGATGGCCTTAAGAACGAATTGTCTTGGCCTGAGCAAGAGGGACTGTTCTGTGATCAGATAGGAGGAATTGGAGGTGGTAAAGGAGAAGTTCTTGTTCAGCAAGTTTTGGCCGGACAGATGGAATTCAAATTTTGTTTTGGGGACGATCACTGAATAGTCAAAGTCCAAGAAGTTTATATTTGATCTGGAACTGTTGAGATTGGACTTGAAATTTAGAGCCGCATAGGTGAGAGAAATCTGATGGTTTTTGATGGGGAATATATAGAGGTTGACATTCGATTTATTTCTCCAAACCTTGTTGTCAAAAGATTCCTGTGCCTTTGAGTTTACAATGGAATGGGTTTGTTGTATTTCAAAATTCAGGATTTGGACAGGCCGATAACTTAGACGGAAGTTTAAGGTTTTTTGCGAATAAGTTAGATTCTGCAATTGGCTGTTCAAAAACAACTCGACGACTGAGCGTGTCAAAGTTAAGCCTGCAAAGAGACTTGTCCGTAGTTTTGGGATATATTTGCTCGCATCTCCGACCCAAGTAAAAGTTTTACCGGTGTTGGTCCTGTTAATCGAATTGATGACTATTCCGCCGTTCGGAAGAATCGTGTTTTCCGTCAAAGTATTTTTCTCAAAGAAGTTGGCTGTAAAAGTTGAATTGATAAACAGGGAAATCAAAGGATCCTTGAAACTTTGATTGAGCAGGAGAATATTGTTTTTGGAGACCGGCAAGTCAGAAGAATTGGTGTTGAGCAATTGATAATTTGAGGCAATGTATCCCGTATAGAGATCGCTGATATTGCCCACTGATATTCTCCTTGACAAGGAAAGTCTATTTGTGATTTGTTGTCCCAATTCCAACTGCCAGAAAAATCCGGGTTCAAAGAACAACTTGGTGTAAGTTGGTTTTATTTCTGATTCGGTTTCCCTGTTTTTAAAATAAGAGAATTTAAGGGGCGCCTTTAGGGTGATGTTGCTGTTTTTTTTGACAAAATTCCAGGAGGCGTTTGCGTAGCTGGTATTTTCTTCAAAATCCATCTTGTTTTCCTGGTTTTCAAAAATCGGCGATAGAGGAATCAATAATTCTGAGGCTAGTTTTTCCCTCTTCCAGTAATTCCCCAAAATCAGTGATGTGGGGATCCCCAGAAGCGATAATTTTCGTACCGTCATGGAATTGTCGATATAGAAATTATTGTATTTGACTGTCTGTCTACCCGGCATATCGCCAGTTCCCAAGCCTTCTTGGAATGCTAGGAAATAGGGTTGAACAATTAAATCAGGGTCTTCATGGATAACATTGATCGTGGATTTAAAATCGATTATTTTATTTTTGAAATTCAGCAATTTGTTGAATTCATTGTTTATCACCAGCTGATTGTTGTTGATCCCCTGGGAATTGTTCGTGTCGTTGAACAATCTGATTTGATTGTTGTACACATCCTTATATTTGATTTTGAGGTTGTTTTTCAGATAATTGTTATCCGTGTTTTTTAATAGGCCCAGATTAAAATTAAATGATTTGTCTTGTTGATTTTGAATCCCAGATGTAAGAATATCCAATGTGTCGGCTCCTGTCAGGTAGGTTTGACGATTGGAGAATTGATTTTCCACCTTTTCCAGTGAAAAATCAAAGAGAACTTTTATCTCAAGAGCCTTTTTCGTTTTAAAGAGGTGGTTGATAGAACCCAAGTGGCTCCTGTTGAAGTCCACACGGTTTTTATCGATTTCATCATTGCTGGTGGAGGAAATGTTGAACCATTGGGGAGGGTTAGGTTGGCTAGGGCTCAAATTACCTGAGTATAGATTCTTCACTTCTCCGGAAAGTTCGTTGCCCGTATTGTTGGTTCCGGCACTCAGGATCGTTTGGGAATTGGCATTAAAGAGCATTGGAGCGATTTTTAAATCCCACAAACCCGGAATCCCTGCCCCAAGGTGTCCATTTCCTATTAGTACATCTTTCTTTTTAAGGGTTAAATTCAATGAGGTTCTCGGGTTGAATTCCAAGCTGTCCAACATCCTTATCGGTTGGTGGTTTTCCAAGACTTCGATGGATTTAACGGCATCGACCGGAAGGTTCTTGGTGGCCAAATTGTATTTCCCTTCCAATAAGTCAAGGCCCTCGATATAGAATTTTTGAATCGCTTTTCCTTGGTAATTGATTGTGCCATTGCTGTTGACATCGATACCAGGGAGTCTCCTCAAAACATCAATAATGTGCCTGTCACCCGTGTTTTGAAATGAGGATACGGTGTATTCTATTGTGTCTTTCTTTTGGGTGATAGGATTTTTAATTCCTTCCAGAGTGAACTCATTGAGCTCGATTTCTTTTTCCTCCAGATAGATTTCCAATTCCTGCGACTTGGAAGGTGTTTTTAAAATAAAATCCCTGGTCGTCATGGATTTAAAACTTATCAAAACACTGTCTTGATCCGTTGCAAATTCAATTTGAAATATTCCATTTTGGTTTGTGAATGCGAAAGCCAATGTTTCGGAAGTTACAATGTCGATGGCCATCACATTGATTGAGCGTAAAGGATCTTTGGAATCCTGATACATCACTTTTCCTTTTATGATGCCCTGGCCCATTCCCCTACCCATGGCGAGCAGCAGAAAAAGCGATAAGAAAAATAAATATTTAATAATCCTCGGCATTAATCCAATTTTAACTCCAAAGGATTATTTGCCCGCTTGTATCTTTCCTGTGTCTGTCTTGCAGATTCAGGGGTTACCCTGCTGGCATCCATTTCGCTCATTTGGCTAAAGATATTTTTTTTGAATTCTTCTTTAATACCAAAAAATTTCTTTTTATCTGTAGTCCTGGCGCTTGATGGTTTTTGGTCAGAGACGTCAAATTTTCCTTTTTTCAGGGAGACCAGCGTAAAGCGGTAATGATTTTGTGTATCCGTTATTTCCATGATCAGGCCCGGCAATCCATTGAATGAATAAGGGCCATCATTGATCGGGATCTCGGGAGAATACCAGGCAAAAAAGGTTCTCCCCCCATAATCAAGTCTGGCTTTTTTACATTTGTATCCATTGATCTCCTTTTCTCCCGGTTCCAATTTCCAATGGAATTGGTTTTTTGCTTGATGATAAACATAGATGTTTTTGAATAATTTGTCGTAGGTGACGATGGTGTTTTCATTATTGGTTTTGAAAATTTTATATAAAAATATGGGATAGGGAAATACGTCCATTTCAACCAAAAGCTGGGTGTAATCTTTGCCCTTTCGGTTCTCCGGATGTTTGACATATTCGTTCAAAACCGAATCCCGCTGGTAGCCATAATAGCTTTGGAACAAACTCAAGGTGTCGCTGTGCCACAAAACCATTAAATCTTTTGATTTTTTTTCTGGATTTAAGCTGTCCCCTGAAAATTCCACTTCATAGAAAAGTGCCAAATCAGCCTCCTGAGCCTCCACTGGATTCCTCAAAATGAAAATCAAGAGTATGGAAAAGAAAATCGTGGTAGTTTTTTTCATCTTTATTATAAATTAAAAAAGGAGGGGAGTATTTTTCCCTCCGATTGAACAATTGTAATTTAAGGTGCGGGAGAAACAGATGCGTCCCCACAATGAAAAACCTGCCAAGTTACAACATCTTGGACCCTTTCTTCTTCGGAAAATCCGCAGGCCACACCCTGCACGCCGCAGCTTGTTGTGAAGGAGACGCAATTAAATTCAGGGTCTCCAGCAAAAAGATAATTCACGGTGCTTAGGCTTAAAATCAAGCCAACAATTAATGATTTTTTCATTTTTTACAGTTTTAAGTTAGAAAATTTAAACAAATACCAAAGAATTAGACTGTTAGCGCTAAGAACTAATTTTTTTCTAAGTAAAACAAAACATATTTAGTTGTCAAAACTATTGGCTTATTTTTTTTTTTTTTTTTTTTGTAACATGTTGTAAATCAATTAGAAAAATTTTTTTAAGCTGGATAAGCAAATAGTTGTCAATGGGGATGTTGATTTTTATTTTTTTTAAGACGAATTCCGGATGAGAACCCGAGATCTTTCGGTTGCCAATAAGGCGAAGCTTAATTGAAAATACTGCCAAGGGTTTCACAAGGAACTTTCAATGCCTGCAAACTTTTTCTTTCAATACTGATGAATAGAATTCTTCTTGGGTTTTGATGAAAATGGGAGGTAATTGGAATGCCAAGGTGTATACAGTTTGGTTTCCATAATTGGGTGATAAAATCTATAATAGATCCGATTTTTCCCAGGAAATAATGACATTTCACAATGAAATTGGTGGAGCCAAAATCTCAATCCCATTAATTCACCATCCATCCCAAATGATTGGCAAATGCGAGGTATTTTTATTTGATTTTGTCCATGGAGAGAAGAACCGCGCTCAAATCCTTGGCGATCAGCATCTGGGGAATAATGCTCCTGCCGGGCTGCGGCACAGGACTGGAAGAAAATGCCCTGCCGGGGGTCAAATTGCTTCCCTTAAACGCCCTTCAAAAAGCCAACCTTCAAAGCTTGGTGGATACCTTGATTCCTAAAACCGATACCCTTGGCGCGGTGGAATTGGAAGTCCATGGATTTGTGGATCGGATTCTTGCCAATTGCCATGAACTTGAAGTTCAAAATAAATTTATCCAGGGGCTTTCCAAACTGGAAAGCAAATCCCAAATGATGTTCAAAACTTCCTACAATGCCCTTGAAAAGCCAGAGCGGGAATTGGTGCTCATCGGCTTGGACAATGCTGAATTGGAATCAGATAAGGAGTTTTTTGATTTGGCCAAGGAACTGACGGTATTGGGATACACCACTTCGGAATATTTCCTGACCAATTTCACCAATTACCAAATGGTGCCGGGAGGCTATGATGGCTGTGTTGCGGTCCCTAACACTCCTTTTAAAATCTAAAACATGGCCAATTTAGCGATAGACGCCCAAAAAGAAATGACCTTTGATGCCATCGTCATCGGCTCCGGAATCAGTGGAGGTTGGGCGGCGAAGGAACTCTGTGAAAAAGGATTGAAGACCTTGGTCCTCGAAAGGGGCCGAGATGTAAAACACATTGAAGATTATCCCACTGCCACAAAAAATCCATGGGATTTCCAGTTCGGTGGAAAAATCCCTTTGGAGCAGCAACAGGAATTCGGTGCCCGTGGCGCCAGGATTCAGGAGTCCACCGCCCATTTTTGGATGAAGGAGAAAGAACAGGAAACCGTTCTGGAAAAACCATTCCAGTGGACACGCGGATATCAGGTAGGAGGGAAGTCCTTGCTTTGGGCAAGACAAACCCAGCGTTGGTCCAACTATGACTTCGAAGGTCCTGCAAGGGATGGCTATGCAGTCGATTGGCCCATTCGCTACAAGGATCTCGCGCCTTGGTACAGCCATGTGGAGAAATTCTCCGGTATCTCCGGCAATAGGGATGGATTGCCCCAGTTACCGGATGGAGAATTTTTGAAACCATTCGATCTGAGTTGTGTCGAAAGGCACTTTCAAAAAACACTGTCGGCAAATTACAAGGACCGCCACTTGATCCATGGTCGATGCGCGCATATCACAGCACCGGAGGAAATCCACCGGGAACAGGGAAGGGCAAAATGTTTAAACCGAAACCTGTGCAATAGAGGATGTCCTTTGGGCGGCTACTTCAGTTCGAATGCATCCACGCTTCCTTGGGCAGAAAAAACCGGGAATATGACCTTGAGGCCCAATTCGGTGGTCCATTCCATCATTTATGATGAAGGCCAAGGAAAAGCCACCGGTGTCAGGGTGATTGATTCGGAGACGCAACAAACTTCTGAGTATTTTGCCAAGATCATTTTTATCAATGCTTCTGCCCTTAATTCCAATTTGATTTTGCTCAATTCCACCTCTTCCCGATTCCCCAATGGACTGGGGAATGACAATGGATTGCTAGGGAAATACATTTCGTGGCACAATTACCGGGGCCATATTTCTGGGAGAAGCGAGGAATTTCAAGACATGATGAGTACTGGAAAAAACCCAAGCCACAGCTATATCCCCAGATTCAGGAACGTTTTCAAACAGGAAACAGATTTTTTGAGAGGCTATGCGGTGGGTTTTGGCTCCTCCTCCAGAGCAGTCCAATTTAGCCGTGGAGGAATCGGAGAAGCGTTGAAAGCCAATTTGTTTGACCGGACACTTGGGCCCTGGTGGGTCAGTGGATGGATGCAAGGGGAAGTGATCCCCATCGAGACCAACCATGTCAGGCTGCACGAAAGTTTGAAAGACAAATACGGCATTCCGCAGTTGGTGCTTTCCTGTGATTGGACCGAAAACGATGACAAGATGGTGTTGGATTACATGGCCCAGATGACAGAGATGTTTGAAAAAGCAGGATTCACGGATATTTCCGCAAGGGATTCCCATTCCGCTCCGGGATCGGATATCCATGAAATGGGAGGGGTCAGAATGGGCCTTGATCCGGAAACCTCCTTGTTGAACAAATGGAATCAGCTTCATTCCTGCAAAAATGTGTTCGTGACCGATGGTGCCTGCATGACATCCACCGCCACGCAAAACCCCTCCTTGACTTATATGGCATTTACGGCAAGGGCGGCGAATTTTGCAGTTGAGGAGTTGAAAAAGGGCACTTTTGATTAAAGTATTTGGTATATAGAAATTGGACTTTTTGTCCAATTGTTTGGTATTTAGAAGACTTTTATTCTTATAGGTTCTTTAGAAGTAATTAAAAGAAAAGGGAAAAGCATTTAACCGTCCAAATTGATGGATTTTTAGCCCAATTTGGTTTTACCTTTTTCTTTTTCAATGGAATGGCCCAAGGTTTTTGGGTATATTCGGCATTCCAATAAACCTTATCCACATGAATCTTGCAGCGATCGATATCGGTACCAATTCCATCCACATGATCATCGTGAAGGTGACTTCCCGACAGACTTTTGAAGTACTCATCCAAGAAAAGGAAATGGTCAAGTTGGGCGTAGGCGTTTTTGCCAACAAGCGCATCAACCAAAAGGCATTTGATGCCGGCATCGAGACCATCACCCGATATGTGCAGCTTGCCGACCAATACGGAGTTGAAGAAATCATCACCGCCGCCACCTCAGCCACAAGGGAAGCCAAAAACGGAAGGGAATTTTTGGATCGATTGATTCAGGACATAGGCCTTATTCCACAATTGATCTCTGGAAAGGAAGAATCAAGGCTTATTTTTCTGGCGGTCAGAAAGGCAATTGATCTTCGGGGAGAAAATGCTTTGGTCCTGGATATTGGAGGGGGAAGTACGGAGGCAGTGATAGGCAACCAGGATTCGGTGCTTTTCAAAAGCAGTCTTAAATTGGGAGTACTCCGTTTGTTGGACAGGGTTGGTGTCCAAGGACCGCTGGATGCAAATCAGCAGGAAGCCTTGCGTGAGCATGTCAGGGAAACTGCCCAAAAGATTTTTAAAAGAATCTCAACATTTAAATTTTCCAGGGTCATTGGCACTTCGGGAACCATTCGTTCTTTGGGCGAGGCCTGCCTTATTTCCAATGACACAACCATCGTCAATTCGGTTAATGCCGAGGTGGTGAAGGTTGGCGATCTCGAAAAAATAGTAAAGAAGCTCCTGCAGATGGAGCCTGAAAAGCGATCAGACATTCCGGGGATCAGTTCAAACCGGGTGGATGCCGTCCATCTGGGTGGTTTGCTTTTGTTGGAATTGCTTGAACTTGCGGGAGCAGACAAAATAACGCTCTGCGACGCCTCCCTTCGTGAGGGTTTGATCATTGATTATATCGAAAAAAACGGTCAAAAGCTGGAGGAAATCGGGGATGGAAAAAATCTTCGCGAGAGAAGCAGCTTGTTGTTGGCTGCCCGATACGCGACAGATATTGAACCCAAAAAGCATGTTTCCAGACTGGCCATGCAGCTGTTTGACCAATTGAATGGGTTAGCAGGAATGAAAAGTCTATCCAAGGAATTGTTGTGCCATGCTTGTTTGATTTACGATGTTGGCTTGTTTGTCAATTTCCAGGATTACCAAAAGCATTCCAGATATTTGATTCTGCATGGAAGATTGAGGGGATTCAACAATGAAGAATTGATGCTGCTGTCCCATCTGGCCCGCTACCACCGCAAGTCAGGCCCCAAAAAACGGCACAAGAAATTCAGGAGATTGGACAAAAAACAGCGGATGATGCTTCGCGGTCTTGCAGGGATTTTGAGGATTGCCGTGGGTTTGGACAAAACCAAAAATCAATGGGTTGAAAATATCGACTGCATAACAGACAATAAAAAAATCACCATCAAAATATTTGGGGAGGAAAACCTGGATATGGAAATCTGGGAAGCCCAACGCTATTCGGATACGCTTTCTGGATTTTTGAAAAGAAAAATTGAGGTGGTGAAGGGCTGATCCCTAAAAGGTTTTTCCGAGTCATTTGAGAAAGTGGTGGAGGACAAACAAAAATCATTGCCATGATGATTTTTATCTAAAAAATGAGCATTCAGGGGAATTTTAGATTCTCGTTTTTTGTAAAATTCTATTTCGCCAAAAGTGTTCAATGGGGCTTGAGAACTCGTTTTCATTGTTCTTGATGAATAAATAAGCCAGCTTAAAACTGACTTTTTTATTCATCAAGACTCTAAAAATAAATTGAATTACTCTTTTTCTTTGTTTTTTCTCTTAAACATCATTTCTCCCAAGTTCTCGTATTTCAAATCCATCAATCGGGTGATATTGAATCCGATCAGGAATCTCCCGTCAAAGGGGTCGTTCCTATTGAAAACATTGTTGTACTGAGGGACCAACCATTTGTAATTGCCCATAAATATCTGGAATGCGTGAAGTGGTGTTGCCAATTCTACACCAAGGCTTATATTCGGATTTGGATTGTTCAGATTGTGTTTGGTGATGGGTTGATCATAATTCCCGATAAAGGCAAAGGCATCAGAAACTTTATATCTACCCAAAACAGAAAAGGAAAAATGGTCATTTTTCATCTTCGCGATTTTTTGTTCTTCTTGTCCCAAGAATGCTTCTACGGCGTTAAAATGGGAGAAATTAACGGATCCTTGAATTGAGAAATCGCGCGTTACCTTTTTTGATACCATCAGTTGATGGAAAAAACTATATCGATCTGATTTATGAACAAAGCCTCCCTCAGGCCTAGAATCAAGCGCTACGTTTCCAAAATAGGTAACACTTACGGGAGCTGGGTTTTTTGAATCTTCGCTAATAAAGGCATATTTGGCATTGAAATCCCAAAGCATCCTATCCTTAGTTAGACCAAAACCGACCATCAATTTGTTGATGGGTGTATAGCTAAAGCCCATCCTGATGTTTGAAGGGGCATACATTCCCCATAGGTCATCGAAGCCATTGTTTACAGTACCAAACCTGTGAAGAATATCAAACTGGAAAGTTTGCTTCATCGGAACAAGCGTCGTCTGGTTGTCGATAATCCAGGTACTTTCAAATGTATTGCCTGTTCTTTGAAGCTTCCTGCTGTGTACCGAAATCGTTTGGAGCTCATCTTCGGGCTCCTCTACCTTTTCTTTTCCTGCTTTTGTTTTTTCTTGTGCATTTGCCTCTGGAATAATAAAATAACAGCAAGTTACAAGAAGTAAACTTCCGAGAAGGGTTATGGATTTGTTAGTTTTTTTCATGATTGGAGGAATTTAATTGTTGAGTGCCCCTTGGTTTATCCATGCCAAAACTTTGGCGTTGTAAGTGGGGTTTGGACCGCTAAGCGGCATGGAGAGGCTTCTATCTCCCCTCATCCATTGGATCAATTCGCTGTTTTCAGGATTCGCTTTGTCAATGTAATTGCCATTGATGAGCGCATTATAGGCAATGTCCAGTCTTAAATCCGGAGCAGCCGCACCACCGTGGCAGCTTGCGCTGTTACAGCTGGTGTTGAAGATGACCATGATATCTCCAGAGAATGACATTTCTCCCACATCTTGTGTTTCCGGTAAGTATTGATCATAGTAGCATGCATTCATAAGGAGGAGCAATCCTGAAAAAAGCCCCAAGAGCCAGAATTTTTTTAGATTTTTCATATTTGTTTGGATTTCTGATTAAGGTTGGGAGAAACATTTCAGATGGATATATCGTGTTTCTCCCAGCTTCAATTTGTTGATGTTCCTTTAGGACTAATCCAAAATTGAGGCATTCAATAGAGATTGGGCTCCAGTATGGCAAGTTCCACAGGTGGTTGATTCCAAAGAACCTGAACCAGGATGTGCACCACTCTTCAACCAATCACTGGTGTATTTGGGCATCAGAGCTTGTTTTACCCAATTGGTTTCCAAGGCAGGGATACTATTCCAGTCTGCATTTTGAATACTGCCGACCGAGATCGCTCGAATATCTGTATCGGTGGTGTTCGAAAGACTATATGGGATTGAAATATCATGTGTTTCAGATCCAGCTCCTGAATCATGCATGGCAAAGCTTATGGTGTATTTTGAACCATTTCTCAAACCTGCCAAATCTTCATCTCTTTCAGAACCAGTCGTGAATTTCCTTTTCATGATTACAGTCCATTCATTTTTGCTTTGGTCATAGAATCTTTCTGAAGTAATGTCATGTTGGTCTGAATTGTAAATGAAACCAACACTTCTGGTGACCATGGCCATTTTCTGTGAAGAAGTCCATTCTGCATGAACCTCATTGAGTTTGGTAAGGGCGGCAGTTGCGGTAGTTATTTTACTTTCTGTAGCCGAAAATGATTTCCAGGTATTGAAGTCATTACTGTTTTCATCACGAAGGTGAGAAGGGAGATGCCCCACACTTCCTAGGGCAACATATACCAAGTAGCCCAAATCAAGTGCGTTGACTTTGTCTTGGGTATCAAAATTTCTGTCTTGATACACCACCAATAAACTTCTGTTTTTGGAAACGTCTTTTATGGCAGAGATATCAACATGTGGATTTGATAAAATAGTGTTTGATTCATTTGCCAAGAAATAAGCAGGTATTGTAAAATTCCCGGGTAATGATTTTCCTTTGTTGAACACAAAGCGAGGTAACCCATCTGTCAAAACAGGATGTCCTGTTCCCGACAAGGCGCCTTGGTCCTCTCGAAGTCTGTCACCACCGGATCTTAAAAATTTTGTGGGCATGGTGCCCAGATTATCTCTTATTCTTTCGGTTTTGTTTACAGCAGCATCTTCTGCATAACCCATAGGCCCACTTCTTCCGCCTCTCCAATGCCAATGGTCAAGGATGTCATCTGTCAAAAGGTGGTGGCTTTCCATCCCAGAGTGACAGGTAATGGCACATCCTGCCGCCGAAAATCCCTGAATACCACCCGCTTGTTGGTTAAACATGATGGAGATTCTGTCCTCCTCCAATCTTTGTCCTGAAGGTAAACGGTCAAATTTTGTCCCGTCGTGCTTGAGCATGTCATGGAATTGCATCGGATAATTTTTGCCAGTATTGGGCAATCCTGACGGGTAAAGTTTTTTCTGACTTTTCCATGTAAATCTAAAGGCTACGTCTGTGGCATCATAAGCCACCTGTGTACTTACCTGAGCCGGTGTTTCCAGTGTCGGAGGTGTGAATACCCGGTCGTCATGGGTACAGCTTGTTAAATATCCTGCCGCTGTAATTACTCCCAGCATGGAAAGGAAGTGTTTTGCTGATTGTAGGTTGGTTCTTGACATGGCGTAAAAATTTCGTGAAGTGTATCAATTGTATTTCATCTGTAATGTTAAAGCTTTATTTGATCCCATGTCCTGACATATTTCATGTAAAAACATGACAGTCGTCAGTGAAAAAATCAATTAAATAGTCTTTATTACCTATGTTTTTTGAATTAATCTCATGGAATGATGTCAAATAAAACAGTCATAATTTATGCCTCGGTCGATGGCCAAACCAAAAAAATTTGTGATAAAATCAGAAATATTCTTTTGTCTGAAAACCATGCTGTAGAGATGATTTCAGTGAATGAAGGCGGTATTGATTTTAGACATTTTGGAAAAATTATCTTGGCCTCCAGTATCAGGTATGGCAAACATCATCCTAAAATGATCCAGCTCATTAGCGAAAATTCAGAAAAGTTAAATGAAAAGAAATCGATTTTTATTTCAGTAAATCTGGTGGCTAGGAAACCGAATAAAAACTCCAAGGATACCAATCCATATGTTGCTAAATTTTTAACAAATTCCACATGGAAACCTGCCATTGTTGGGATTTTTGCAGGGATGTTGGATTATGAAAAATATTCATTTACAGATGCATTGATGATCCGGCTGATCATGCTGCTAACCAAAGGTCCCATTTACCCTAAAGGTCCGGTTGAATATACAGATTGGGATCGTGTCCATACGTTCGGAAAAGAGATCTCACTTCTTTAATGAAATATACAATTAGGTGAATACGCGAGCTAAAAATTGCAATTTCGGGTGTAAAATACTGTTTAAATTCTCGTCGATTAATTAAAAATAAGTTCTTCCGATACAAATCCGGAGACTTTATTATCCTCTCCTGCATTGACTTTAAATCCTTTTCTTTCAAGAAAAATACGGTCCCGGGTTTTGACAAAAGAAATCATTGGAATGATCGTCAATGAAAATTTGCTCCTTCTCTCATGTTTTGGTTTAACCCGAAATATGCAATGGGTTTCCAAATGGGATTGAAACTGAAAGAAGATCAGACTATTGAGACAATAATTCCTGATACCAATAAGGTGAAGTCAAAATCAATCAACACCTAATTGAATATCAGTTAATTATAATATTGAATTGAGTTCGTAATGCATTTAACGGGTTTAACCTGCTTCGTGCATTACTTGTTCTATCATAAAAGATTAATAACCAGTCTCTTTTTTACTGTTTTGACTTCATTATATCGGCAAAGCAACACATTCTCCAATTATTCTGATTTCTTGGAGTTTCAATAACTTTTAACAAACCTAATGCATATTTAGGGTTGAAGGTTTTCTGATTTATCCACCTTGAATCGCTTGTAAGTGACGGACCACGAGTTTCATTTGAATGTAAAAAAAATAAATAAACATGGGTAATCCACTGAAAATGATAAATATGCAAAAGGTTGCGAACTGTTATTTATAGCCTAATATAAATATGAAGCTATAAATAACGAGCCCAACATCATTTTATAGATATTCAGAAATGAGTTTTTGGTGTGACAAATCGAAATGATAAAATTCGAGAAAATTTCACAAAATCACCAAACACAAATCGGTTTCAACGGATGGGAATTGTTTGATTAAAGACCTTTTCCATATTCTCCGCCAATTCTGAAATGAACCTGGCCATCGGGGCGCCATCCACGACATCATGATCCAGCAGGATTGTCAGTTGGAGGATTTCTCTGATTTCAATTCGCTCACCGATGACCCATGGTTTCTTGGAAACTGTACTGATCCCAAAACAAATGGGATGGATGGAGGAGGGGATAAACCAACCCTGAACTTCGCCCATCATTCCGACCGAAGTGATGGCCACGTTGCCCATTTTCGAAAAAGCAAGGTGGGGATGCTTCAGTAAATTTCTCCAAAAGGCTCTCCTGATAAAACCGGGTAGGAAATAATAGAACCTCTCCATTGCTGTCGATCTTTTCTGGAGGACAATGTCTTTTTTGTTTAATGGATTCTCACGCGCAAGGCCAACCTCATTGGTGATGGTTTCAATGCTCTTTTTATCCGCTTTTTCGATCAACAATGGGAGGGGGATTTTTTGGGCGTTCAACTTTTTTTCAACAATAAGCGAGACATTGATGTCCTCAAAAACCAGCAAGCTTCGATTTCCCTTAAGATAGGCAGCAACAAATTCGTGGCTCTTTACGGTATCGCTGATCACTTTGATGAGCCAAGAAGTGAAAGTAATTTTGCCACTTAATTCTTGATGATGCTTTATCCTTTTCTTGCTTTCGGTTACGTCTATTTCAACCAAGGCAACCACATGGTGCTTTCTTCTCCCAATTCCGAAAATGTCGATTGAAGCCATTCTGGTTTTAGGAAATCGATGGGTTTTGTGGCTGATCATATCTTTGTATCAAAAAATGGAAAGTAAAGCACATGAATTCCAAAGCAGATATTTGGGTTTATGGAAAAATGAACAATACCCTTTTTTCAGAGCCCTCAATTTTATCCCGAAATATGCATTCCTTTTCCCACTCAGATTGAAACGGAAAGAAAATCTGACTGTTTGGAAAATAAGGGCCAATACCAATATGGTAAAGTCAAAATTACCAAACAAGTAGCTGATTAATAAACAATTAAAATCTAAAATTGAGTTGGCAATGAATAGCACGGATCCAATCGAACAAAAAATCAGCTTAAAATATATAGCTCAATCCCAATCCCAGGGAAATATATTTGAAGTCCAAATCCCTGGAAAAAGGTCCGATTTCAAGCCCTCCTGAAAATGACCTGTACCGAACACTGGGTTGCAGGCGAAATCGCTCCGCCAAGGGAATCGAAAGCCCTGCTTCCACCTGCCATCCAAATCCATGGCCTGTATCAAAAAGGGTATTGCCATCGTCATCTTCGATTTCAACATGGTTCCACAAGCCACCCGCCCTCAATAACAAACTGGTTTCGGAAGCACCCAAAGGATATAGGAACTGCAGTCCATAAGTATATCCCGTTTCTTCAAAGTCCAAATCTGTTCCTGCAAAGGATTCCTTTGAACCAAAACGATTCCAGCTCCATCCCGCATAGGCGCTGAGATTTGGCAAAAATCGATAGGCAACAGTGCCTTCAAGCCCAAAGCCATTTTTCAGATCCCCATCAGCCGCATCACTGGTGGGGAGATTAAATCCCGGACGGAACTCCACGCTCCACCGATTTTGGGCATTTGAAACGAAGGATGCCAAAACCAAACAAAATGTCAAGGTACCGATCAAAAAAAATGATCCGGACCTTCTGGGAGGGAAAAAGTGCTTCATGGTTTATTGATTTAGTGAAATAATACTATTAAACTTAAATTAACCTCAATAAAGACTCTAATATAATGAATTATTTATCAAGCGTAAAATAAAACGTGGTCCCTTTGTTTATTTCTGATTCCAACCAAATTTTTCCATTTAGGTTTTCAACGATCTTTTTCACGATGGCCAATCCCATACCTGTTCCGTCAAATTCCTCTTTTCCATGCAGTCTTTGGAAAATCACGAAAATTTTATCAAAATATTCCTTTTCGATACCAATTCCATTGTCCTGAACGGAAAACTCCCAATGGCTATCCCTGTCCACTGCCTGGATGTTGATTTCCGGCCCCATGCCCGGCCTGCTATACTTGAGTGCGTTGTCAAGCAGATTATGGAACAATTGCGTCAATGGTGCTCTATAAGTGCTTATCAAAGGAAGGGAGTTCTTGAGGAGAGTTGCGGATTTTTCTTGAATCAATCGGTGTCTCAAAATACGAAAGTCGTCCACCAATTCATTGATATCGATCATCTCTTTTTGATCTTCAAATCTTCCAACCCGGGAAAACTGCAACAAATCCAAAATTATCTGTCGCATCCTTTTTGCACCATCTACTGCAAAATGAATGTATTGTCGTGCTTTTTCGTCTAATTGTTCTGCATATTTTTTCTCCAACTGCGCCAAAAAACTTGTGATCATCCGCAATGGTTCCTGCAAGTCATGTGAGGCGACATACGCAAACTGCTCAAGTTCGGTATTGGAAATTTCCAATTCCCGAGTGTGTTTTTTCAATTCGTCATTGAGTTCCCTCAGTGAACTTTCATACTCTTTTCGATAGGTAATGTCCTGACTTGCGCCGATCATCCGGATAGCTTTTCCAGTTTCATCTCTGACGATAAATCCCCGATCATACACAAAGGCATAGGTGTTGTTTTTCCTGAGAAATCTGTATTCCTTTTCCCAAAAGTTTTGGTTTGGATCTTCGAAAACCAAGGTTTGGGAATTGATGACCGCTTGCAATTCCTTTGGATGAACCTTTTTTTGCCAAAAATATCCGTCGTTGTTTGCTTCTTCATTGGAATAGCCAAAGATTTTCGTGAATCCTTCTCCAGTCCGGTTTACTTGGTTGGTTTCAAAGTCCCAGTCCCATATTGCATCGTTTGTGGCCAATGCGACTTTTTCAAATCGATCATTGGTTCTATTGATCTGTTCTTCTGCTATTTTTCTTTCGGTAATGTTTTTGAAATAAACGGTGATTCCATCATTGGAGGGATATGCACTGATTTCAAACCAGCAGGCAATGGGTGCGTAGTAATCCTCAAAATGTACCGTTTCGCGTTCTACCATCGCTCTGGCATAATTTTGAAAGGAAGGTAAATGAACTGCATTTGAAAATACCTCCCATAAATTTTTCCCCAATACTTTTTCCCGTGGGGTAAAGAGTAAGGTTTCTGCCAATCTGTTCCAGTACGTGACCGTATAATTTTTATCCAAGGCAAAAAAGGCATCCCCGATACTTTCCAAGATGGTGTTTTTTTCCTCCAGTGATTTTAATGATTCGATTTCGGCACTCTTGAGCTGATGAATATCCTGAAAACTCCCAAATATTTTGATGCATTCTCCATTTATGCGTTCCGATTCCCCAAGACAACGTGTCCATTTTTTATTTCCCTTAGGGGTATTGAGCAGAAGCTCCAAGTCAAAATTTTCTCCCGTTTCAATCAAGTGATTGACCGCCAATACCAATTTATTTTTGCTGTCTTCGTCAAACAAGGATAGTCCATTTCCGAAAGTCGGAATGAAGCTTGAATCAACTTCAAGGATTTCTCTGCTCATTTCTGACCAGTACTGTGATTCTTGCTCATTGTCTTTTAGGTTGAAGTCCCATGTGCCGATTTTCGCCAAACTCGTGGCCTTATCCAGTAAATCTTCAAGTTCTTTCTTTTCAGTAATGTCCCTGCCAAATGCAAAAACCAACTTTTCTTCCCCAAAAATACTTGAAGAATTCCAGGAAATCCATTTATGGGAACCGGATTTTGTCATCAACCGGTTCACAAAATTATTGGCTTGCCGATCGCCGGTAATGGTTTCCTCAAATTCAAATTGAGTAGCTTTCAGGTCTTTTGGGTTGATGAAATTATCGAAAGGTTGGGAAGTGAGCTCCTCCTCTGAATAACCTAAGAGCTTACAGAATGCAGGATTGACTTTTATAAATTTTCTATTGGGAGAAACGATGGCCAAAATTTCCGGAGCGCTTTGAAAAAATAAATGGAGTTCCTCTTCTTGTTGTTTTCTTTTGATTTCCGTCCCAAGGTAATCTTCCAATGGTTTGAGAAATGCGACATTGTCACCAGCTTCTTTGCGTGTTTTTTTACTGCCTAGAACCAAGACGCCAACAAATCTTTCGTTTTGGAAAAGTGGGATACCCCAGATGGTGTTGATACCTGCCCTTTGTGCTGCGGTCTTTCTGATAAAATCCTTTGAATCCGCAATGTTTTCCCAAACTTCTGTTTTTTGGCTTTCCCAAACCCAACCGGAAATCCCCTCTCCAATTTTCACCTGTTTGACAAATTCGGTTTCCTTGTAGAATGTTTTTGCAATATCATCCTTCGAAAAATGTGAAACCCTATGCAATAGATTTCTTTCATTTCCGAGAAGCCAGAATTCTGCAGTTTTATAATCCCCGAAATCGGCGAGGAAATTCAGCACCTTCTTTAAAATAGTGGAGAGTTTTTCATCCTCCTTAAAGATATTGGCGATTTGCTGTTGGATTTGTTTTTGGACTTCGACCTGTTTGGTTATCGATACGTCGCGCAAAGCACCAATCATCCGTTTTGGTTTTCCGTCCGCATCCCGAATCAGGTGTCCGGTTTCTTCTACAAATGCGTATGTCCCATCATTCCTTCTAAATCGGAAATTACCCAACCACCTTTGCCGGAATTTGTCTTCCAAAAATTCTGTCCAATCAGATTGGTTATTGTCCCGATCTATTGGATGTGTCAATGCTGCCCAATCCTCCAATCGAAACGGTTTGTTGTCTTTTTGAAATCCAAAATTGCGATAAAATCCATCTCCCCAATAAAACAAATCTTTCTCTATGTCCCAATCATAAATGGCATCGTTTGTCGCTTTGTTTACATATTCAAAGCGTTCATTGCTCTTTAAAAGTGCCTTTTCAACTTGGATCCTTTCTGAAATATCAATCCCCACGCACTGTAATTCAAATGGAATGCCTTCCTCATTTGCAATGCAAACAAAATCCCATAGTGTCGACATGTAGGAGCCATCTTCTTTTGGTTTGTCCACTTCAACTTTAAAGACTTTTCCAGGGTGGAGCAGGCATTGATCGACCACTTCCGTAACTTTCTGGTGATCGGAGGCTATAATGGATAAAAAACAGTTTTCTCCAATGATTTCTCCATTTGGATAAAGCCATCCGAAATCCATTTTGAATTTTTCATTGACATATGAATATCTTCCTTTTAGATCTGTTCGGATCACGTAACTGGTCTGGGACTCATACAATCCCCTGATACGGGCCTCGCTTGCTTGCAAGGCCTTGAATGATTTTTCTTTTTGGGTAATATCAATGCAGACCACCATCATGCAATCACGCTCATTGAGCTGCAAGGGATGTCCTGTCACATCCATTCGCATCAACTCACCATCCTTTTTTTTGTGGGTAAACACGCCAAAAGATATCCTTTCCTGAAGATGTCGGGTTTTTTCATGCAATTGGATGAGCCTTGGGACTTCCTCGAGGGGTTTTATGGATGTCATGGTCAGGGATAGAAATTCTTCCCGCTTGTACCCATAATGGTCCAATGCAGTGGGGTTTACATCCAAAATCTGAAATGTATTCAAATCATAAATCCATTTGGGAAGAGGACTGGTATTGAAAAGCCGCCGATATTTTTCTTCAGATGCTTTGAGGTTTCTTTCCGAAGTTATTTTTTCTGTAACATCTCTAAAATTATCCACAATGCCATTGATAAATGGGTCATTCAATAAATTGGTGATTGTAGATTCCAGCCAACGCCAAGAACCATCCTTGTGAAGCGTCCTTGCCGTGTGCCCTTGAATGGGGATTCCAGGATTTGCCAATACTTCTTCCATTTTGTCTACAATACCTGCGACATCTTCGGGATGGATAGAAGCGAATAAATTCAGCTGCATCGCTTCCTCCTCCGTATAACCCAAAACCTTGGTGATAGAAGGTGAAACATAATTCACATTTCCATTTTTCTCCAAGATGATCATCGCATCTGCGCCATTCTCCACCAAAGCTTTAAAGCGCTTTTCACTCCTCAAAAGCTTTTCTTCCTCGATCTTCTTTTCTGTGGCATTTCTTGCCACGCAATACATGATTCTATCAGCGCTGTCCCATCGGGCAGACCAAATGACTGTGATGATACCGCCATCTTTTCTGATGTACCGGTTTTCAAAGTTGGTCACCGGTACACCTGATTTAATTTGCTCCGTGGATTTTTGTGTGAGTTCATAGTCTTCCTCGAGCACAAAATCCACATGACTTTTGTTTTTTAACTCTTCAGGGCTGTATCCCCAGATATTTTCAGCCGCCGCACTTACTTTTAAAAACTTCCCATGTTCATCCAGTGTACAGATCACATCCAGAGAGGAATCCATAATTCTTTCCAGGGCAGCATTGGATTGATTCAGTTTCCATTGTTGATCCACCATTACCGTGATATCCTGAAAAACACCTGTCAACTTGACGGTTTTCCCATTTTCATCCTTCATTTGGATGGCAGAGGACCGGATATGCTTGATATTGCCGTTTTTTGTGACAAATCGTTTTTCGATGTTGTAATCGGCTCCTGTTTCCAACACCTCTTGCATGTGTGCGAGTGCTTTTTCCCTGTCTTCCGGATGGATGACTTTTGTCCCGATCGTAAAATCAACCTTGAAAGATTGCGGGGCATACTCTAAAATATGAAATACACCATCAGACCAGTAGACTTCATTACTTAATAGGTCCAATTCCCAACAGCCCGTTTTAGCCAATGCTTCAGTTTGCATCAACAGGGTCTTGTCCCGAATATCGGTTTTGTTATTGATCATTTGGAAATGGTTTTGTTTTATCCATTTGAAAATTGTAGGATAAGAGCAGTGTGTTGATTTTTGGTTTAGGTTGCTTTGGGGAATTTGAATTCAACTATGCGGGTAATTTTCAGTTCACCTTCCATCGAATTTTATGGCGAATGGTACTGAGCATTTAATTTAGTTCATTTTTTAATGAATTCCTAAAACTTGGTTTTGCCTATGATCAAGGTATTTTCGAGTCTGCCAAAAGGATCAAAATAGAAAAGACAATTTATGCATCACTTGGAGGGAAGGCGAATTACTCGAAATTGGTAAAGTGAAACAATCTTTGTCCAATAAATATTTCGGGCCAACAAAAGATTTCAAAAGCTTATCCCTCTGAATGAATCTTTTTGAGATTTGTCTTTTGCAAAATTGGATTTTAAAGAAAATTAGTTTTTGATGATTTTAACACGTGATATGTTCTGCCATTTATATTTCAGCTTTAAACCCTTTAATCCATTACGAACACAATTCAAGGTTGTGATTAACTGAGGATCAGCTAGGTGTGGGTTGTTTTGGCTTTGCCTTATTGGTGCGAGGAATTGGCCTCCTAAAAGCCTGATTTTCTTGCGGTTTCAATCTCATTTGGAAACGGAATGCATATTTAATGTTTAATCTTTTGGGAAATGGGACCCTTCTGTATTTTGAGAACTCAAGGTTGCTTTGGATTTGATTTTTTCTTGACCCATTTGAATAATTCACCCATCCATAGGACTATTGAAGAAATGGAAATGAGAACAGCAAATTCCCAAGGATCGACAAGAACAAATTTAAAAAGGCTTGAAAAGAATGGGATTTCAATGATTCCGATCAAAATCGCAAAGGAAAATAACATGGAAACATTGATATATGGATTTGAAAAAAAGCCGATCTTGAACACAGATTTTTTTAAAGCACGCATGTTGTAGAGGTTGAAAAGCTGGCTGGAGGCCATGACAATAAACACCATGGTCCTGGCGGTCTCGATGCCCTGGGGCAAATAATAAAAGTAGGTCACCAAGGACATGCCCATCATAAACAAGGCAATCAACAACAAGATGGGCAATGCTTTTCGGGTCAGAATATTCTCGTTTTTGTGAACAGGCTTTTCTGAAAGTTCGTCTCCATGTCCTTTTTCTGCCGCCAATGCCAAATCGGCCACCCCATCTGTCACCAAATTCAGCCATAGGATTTGCGTAGCGGTAAGCGCAATGGGGTATCCCATTGCGACAAGCACAATCAAGATGGAGAGAGAGGCAAAGTTGGTGGTGATAAGGAAAAAACTGGTTTGCCGGACATTGGTAAACACAATTCGGCCTTCTTCCACCGCGTTGACGATGGTGGAGAAATTATCATCGGCCAAGACCACATCTGAGGCGTCTCTCGCCACATCCGTACCCATGATTCCCATCGATACACCCACATCAGCTTTTTTTAAGGCTGGGGCATCATTTACACCGTCCCCGGTCATGGCGATGAGTTCGCCTTTGGCTTGTAAATGATCTGCAATCTTCAATTTCATGCGTGGGCTTAGCCTTGCAAAAACATCAATCTTTTGGATGGCTTCGGCAAATCCGTTTTCATCCAAGTCCAGCAAATCCGCTTCAGTCAAGGCTAGGGTTTCGTTTTCTTTTTGAGTGGAAATGATGCCTGTTTCCCTGGCAATGGCCTTTGCTGTGTTTACATGATCACCAGTGGCCATGATGACCCGGATTCCTGCATTTCGGCATTTCTCTATCGACTGCTTGACATCTGGCCGAGGCGGATCGAACATGCTTACGATGCCAGCAAAAACCAGATTGGAGACGTCCTTTTCCGAGATTTTTTCGGTGGTGGTATCCGTGGTTTTATAGGCCAATCCGATGACCCGCATGGCATCGTTGGACCACTCTTCAATCTTGCCCTCGATGTGTTTTTGGATATCTTCGGTTTTGGTTTTTTCCCCTTCCTTGTCAAGGAATCTGCTGGAGATTTCCAGGATTTTTTCCGGAGCGCCGATGACAAATAATTCCCTTCTATTGTTGTCCTCAAAAAGGGTGGCCCTGTATTTCAACTTTGAATTGAAGGGCAAATCATCAATTTTTTTGGATTTATCCGTATCGGCCAAAATAATCCCACCGATTTTTGCCATCACTTTAAGGGCTCCTTCTGTGGGATCGCCAACGATTTCATCCGTCTTTTTTTCCTGGTTGTATTTGATCTCTGAATTGTTGGAGATGGCCGCAATTTGTAGGAGCTTGTCAAGGGCTGGATTTTTTTGGAGATCGATTTTTGTGGGATTTTGTTCCGAATTTTCAACTTGGGTAATGCCTTCCTCACCAACCTTGAATTCCTGTTTATCCAGTTGCATTATTTTTTCTACGATGAGTCTGTTTTGGGTAAGGGTCCCGGTTTTGTCGGTGATGATGACGGTCACGGCCCCCAAGGTTTCCACAGAATTCAATTGTCTGATGATGACATTTCGTTTGGCCATCCTGTGAGAGCCTATGGCCAAAACCAGCGAAAGGATGGCGGGCATCCCTTCTGGAATGGCAGCTACCAATGCAGCAATCGAAATGAGCATCAACTCTTCATTCGACAAATCACTGAAATAACTACCCAGTACATATAGGATTATTGCGCTGACAATGGCGAGTACGCTCATCTGGGTAGCAAGAATGTCTGTCTTTTTCTGAAAATTGGTTTTCTCGTTCTTGATGGAGCTCAGGGTGTCTGCAATATCACCGATTGCGGTGTTGGTCCCTGTTCCCGACACCAGCGCCTTAGCAAAGCCACTTGCCACAAATGTGCCTTTGAAGAGCATGTTTATTTGATCGGCAAGTACCGTGTTTTCGGGAAGGGCCTCCGTTTGTTTTCCCACAGGAACCGACTCCCCCGTTAGGGATGCCTCGATGCAGCGCAAGTTTTTTGACTCGATGACCCTGCAATCCGCCGGGATACTGTCGCCTTCCTCCAACACAACAATGTCACCGGGCACCAACTCCCGAGCCATTACAATTATGGATTTCCCGTTGCGGAGTACCCTTGCCTTGACCACCATCATTTTTTTCAATGCGGATATGGCTTTCTCGGCTTTCTGTTCCAGAAAAAAACCAATGGCTGCATTCAAAATCACGATCCCCAGGATCACATAAACATCCAACATGTCACCGATAAACCAACTGATGGTGGCTGCTATCAATAGAATGAAAACCAAAAGGCTTTTGAGTTGTCTCAATAAGATCCAAATCCAATGAGTTCTGCCTTTTTCGGGGATTTCATTCCAACCATGTTTTTTCCGGATTTTTTCCACCGTCTCCTGATCTAGCCCATTGATGGAACTTTGAAGATTTTTTAGGGCTTCTTCTGGCGACTGGGAGTGGAATTTCATGTTGTTGCTTGCCTTTGATGTTGATGATTAAAAATTCAACTCGTTATGCATTACCAATTGCATTTCAGCCTGAAATTGCTAAATAATCGGTTAGGTGGTTGCTGTTTTTGACTTCACTCGATCGGGACAACGGCTTCTTCTCAGAATAGGCTGGTTTTTTTTTGGTTTCAATCCCATAAGGAAAAATAAAGTATTTGTCGGGTTTAAGAATTAAATCAAGGTTTCTTCTAATTATTTTCTCTCTACAAACCAATTTAATCTTTTTTATTCGGACCCTAAAATTAAATCAATCATAAGAAAACCTTCCGGGTATTGGCGAAGTCCTTGTTGCGTTTTGTGTGGAGTTTTGCGTTGAATTTTTCGCGCCATGGTCGACGAGGTTTTCGCGGAGATCGCAAATGGAGGAGGTTGGGGAGGGTGGTTTTATTTGAGATTTTGAAATTGATTTGGAAAAAGTGTTTGCGTTGAATTTTTCGCGCAAAGGTCGCCGAGGTTTTCCCGGAGATCGCAAAGGAATGAGGTTGGGGAGGGTGGTTTTATTTGAGGTTTATAAAATGATTTGGAAAAAGTCTTTGTGTTAAGTTTTTCACGCAAAGATCGCAAAGGTTTTCGCGGTGACCGCAAAGGAATGAGGTTGGGGAGGGTAGTTTTATTTGAAGTTTATAAAATTATTTGGGAAAAGTCCTTGTGTTAAGTTTTTCGTGCAAAGGTCGCCAAGGTTTTCGCGGAGATCGAAAAGGAATGAGGTTGGGGAAGATGTTTTTATTGGGATTTGGCGGTTGTTTTTTACATCGATTTTGCTAGAAATCCGATGAATTCTTCTCTCAATTCCCTAAAAATTTTCTCAAAAACGGCAATACTTTCCCGGTGTTTCTGATGGTCAGAAAAATTTTCGGTACCAATATCGGCTCCTTTTTTTTCGACTGCTGTATGGAGGTACGCTTCGTGGCTTTTGATATCATGGTTTAAGATATCGATCTGCTCGTTTTGGATGATCACTTGGTTTTGGAAGTGTTCCACCATAACCATTACTTCCTTTTCTGGTTTTTTTTTGGCGACTTCCAATATCCGACCATCCATAATGGAAAGTTCGTCTCTATAAAACAAAAGTTTGTTCAACCATTCTTTGTGCTCTTTGTGCAATTGCGAAATTGTATTTTGATTTTCCATTTCCTTGAATTTTAGTGCTTTTCAAATTGAGATAAAAATAGTATTGTTAAGACAATGCTGGGATTCTAAAATGTCAAACCCAAAACAATATCTCCCTTGGATTTCTCTTCCCATAACAAAGTGCCAATCCGAAAAAGCATGTGTCCGCTACCTTGAAGGAAAGAATTTCAACAACTTAATTTCGGTATTAAAAAGATAAAATGCATTATCTGTTTGTTGATTTTCTCGAGAATCCTACAATAATCCGTATTGGCTGGTCCTATGGAAAGAAAATAGTGTGCTTTTTGGGGATTTCATAAGGGATTTGGATCGAAAAAATTATCCAAATACAAAAGAATGTTTCATAAGGGGGGGCAAAAAAGGAGTTTTGAAATCCTTCGGGATGGATAGTTGCAGGATTTATAAATCCTGAATGGTGATTCTCCTTTTTTCCTTTAATTTCTTGAAGTGTGAAGGGGTCAATCCAGTAACTTTTTTGAATTGGTTGGACAGATGGGCGACGCTGCTGTAGTGGAGTTTGTGTGCGATTTCAGAAAAGGTATGTTCCTCCAGGACAATCAATTCCTTGATTCTTTCAATTTTAAGGGAAATCAAATATTGTTCGATGGTAGTGGCTTCTACTTCCGAGAAAAAATTGGATAAATAGCTGTAACTGTGGTTTAATTTTTCGCTCAACAGAACAGAAAAGGTAGTGTTGGGCCGCTCTTCTGAGTTGTAGACATATTCTACCATCACGTTTCTTATTTTCTCAATGAGAATCCCCTGTTTTTTTTCCAACAGCTCCAAGCCGGCTTTTTTGATCTTACTGTTCAGTTGCTTTTTATCCTCATCACTAAGTTCTTCCTTCGTTTCGATTTCGCCCAAATCAATTTTCACCGTAGAAATGTCTAGCTCCTCCAAAGCATCCTTTACCACGATTTTGCAGCTTTCGCAGGCCATGTTTTTAATATAGATTTTCATAAACCAATTTTTATTGTGTGCTAATGAAAGTTTGATTCGGTTTTCAACTTTGAAACCCATTCTCAAGGCTTGTGCCAAATTTACCTCTGTTTTCAAAGAATGAATACATGTTCCTGTATTTATTTTTAATAGTGCGCTCACCACTAGTCGAACTGAACAAGTTATTTTAGTTGGAATGGATAAGCCATCGCTTTTCAAGTGTTCCTGATAGCTTTTGTGATTTTTTCCACAATCCCGTTTTTATTTCATTCCCAAAACCCCTTCAAGTGGAGCTCCGGGACAAAAGCCTCATTTTTTCTCAGACTACCAACAAGACTTAATCCGAAATAGGCATTCCGTTTCCCAATGAGGCTGAAACTGCAAGAAAACCAGACTAGTGGGAGGATAAGAGGTCTAACCGGTATGGTGAAGACAAAACAGTGAGCAATTAACTGATAGTCAACACCTAATTGATTATCAGTTAATTAAAATATTAAATGGAGTTCGTAATGCAAAACACGGGTTTAACCAATCCTTATGCCCCAAGGTCTTTTTGTAGAGGAGAAAAACATTCTGTTGGTCGGTAGCGGTTTCAGTCCTGGTCTTCAATTCCATTTTTATTGGCCTAGGAAACCACCATGAGCGTTTTTTTGCCCGGGTTTTTTTTGAGCAAGGCGGCAAGTCCCAAGAGTGGGCCGATGGCCAAAATCATATAAATATACTGACTATTGAACATTCCCGTCAGGGAATTGACCAACTGGATGCTCAGGATGGTGATGGAAAAGCCAATGCAATTGACCACGGTGAGTGCGGTTCCTCTGGTCGATGCAGGTGCATTTTGGGCCACCAAAGTTGAAAACAGGGGCGAATCTGCCACGACCACAATTCCCCACAGGAAAAGGAATGCCACCAACAGCATCGGGAAACTGGAGAACAGAAAAATCGGTGAAGCCAGGCAACACAAACAAGAGAAAAGCAGGGACAATGTGGCTATTTTTTTTACTCCATACCATTGGGAAATCCATCCGCTTATCATGCAGGCCAGTCCGCCGGAGGCGATGATGGCAAAGGAATACAAGGGGACATTGAGATTCGCTGCTGGGTAAAGTGCATTGTAGCTCGCGAGAATGATCGGGACAAATGCCCAGAAGGTATACAGTTCCCACATGTGACCAAAATACCCAAAAGATGCTGCACGAAAGTCAGGGTTTTTGAAGCCTGAAAGAAATGCGGTCAACTTGATTTTTTGGCCTACTTTTCGGAATGGGCCGTCGGGGACAAATAGGAATATCGATAAACCGCCCAAAACCGAAAGGCTGGTGGTGATGTAAATGACGTATTTCCAAGGGAAACCCTGAAGCAGATCCTTCAACAAATGCGGAAATGCGGTCCCCAAAACCAATGCGCCAACCAAGAATCCCAGGGATTTTCCCAGACCTTTTTCGTAATGGTCCGAGGCGATTTTCATGCCCACTGGATAAATTCCTGCCAAGAAAAACCCGGTCAAAAATCGAAACAAAAGAATTTGGAGAGAAGTAATGTCATTGATGCTGATGCCAAGGTTGAAAAATCCGGCAAGCAGCGCACTGGCAAAGAAAACCAAAGAAGGGGAGAAGCGGTCCGAAACGGCAAGAATGGCAAAAACCAAAGTGCCTGAGATAAACCCAAATTGGATCATGCTGGTTTGGTGGGCCAAAAAATCCTGACCCAAACCGAGATCCCGTGCAATGTCGGCGACGATGGAATTTCCCGCAAACCATAGGGAAGTACAAAGGAATTGGGAAAGTACGATGATGGGTAAAATCAATCTCATTTGGGTCGGGTTTAGGGAGAAATCAGTAAACCCAATTCAATGTTTATGATTTTCCGTGTATTTTAGAGAAGGGTTCAGCCTTAATCCGGGAAAATTCTTGTGTCGATGTTGGGGATGATGGCAATTGCATTTTTGTAATACAATTTTTTCAGAATCTCGTCAGATAATCCCAAACCGTACATGGACCAAAAGGCATGGTATTTTTTATAGTAAGGGAAATATTCATCTTCTGTCTCCAATATGCGGAAGTAGGTGTAAAACTCCTCTTTGTTGTATGCGTCTTTTCCGAAAAGCACCCGGTCCTGGTACTTGTCGAAAAAAGCCTTGGCACTTCGGGGTTGTCTCCCAAATTCGGCGATCACAGCACCGATGCCAAAATAGACGTTTGGATACAGGTCCAGATGTGCGCCTGCCTTCGCCAAGTCGTTGGCCATCCAGCCCATGTGTGCATTGATGAATTTGGTACCTGGGTTTTTTTGGAACACATGGTGCTGCTCGGCGATGATTTGATCAAAGGGAACAGGGTTAGTATCCGAACGCTTTCGGTTTGGATTGGTCTTCAGTTCCAGCCAGCGTTCGTTGTTGCCGTCCATTTCTTGCCAAAACTGTGCAGGATCCGCAGAGTGGATGATGACGGGAATACCCAGCTCACCGGCTTTTTGCCAGACCGGATCCAAGTCGGGATGGTCCACCGGAATGCGATTGCCATGGATGTCCTTGTCGGTTAGGCCTAGGCTTTTGTAGATTTTGAGGCCATTTGCACCGTTTTTGACATCCAATTCAAGATCTGCCACTGCCTTTTTTACCCATTGATCCGAACCGAAATCGGAAAAGGAGAGATTGGTGAAGACGATAAACCTTCCCGGAGCGACGCCATTGAATCTTCGGATCATGGAATACATGTATTCCTGTCGGTCGATATCTGTGGACCCGCGCTGAAATCCCCTGCCACTCAAATTGACCATTACCCCCATGTTCAATTCGTCCATTTCCTTGACCAACCTGTCCACGATTTCTTGGCTGACGTTCCATTGGTGACTGTGGATATCGATAAAGGGGAATTTCGCCCTTTTTACGGGGTTTTCGGAAACGACCAAAGTGGAGGGGGGATTGTATTCCTCAAACCCCATTTCCTGGGCGGTCAAATTCAATCCTGAAAAGAAAATTACTGAGACCAATAAAAGCTGGAATCGAAGGGTGAAAATTATGGAAGCAAAGTGGGTTTTCATCTTGGACAATTTATTTTTGATCTTGCAATTTTAGCAGAAAAATCCAAATCATGTCCATGTTGCAGTTTATTTGATCCTTCGATCATTGAATGCATGACTTTTTAGGGGGTTGGCGATTTGTTGTTTTACCCAATCTCCAGGTAAAAAATCGAAACGGCTTAAGCTTCGAAATTGAGGCTTGAGATTTTCTACTTGGCGTGACCGTCAAAATCTATCTCCCAAATCTATAAAACTCTTCAAGTGGATGTTTTTTTCCTTTGAGCATGTCGGAAATGACGTCCATCCCGATCACCGAAAAAGTGATCCCATTGCCACCAAAACCCAAGACAAAATAGGTGCTGGGAAAATCCGGGTGCTGGCCGATATAGGGCAAGCCGTCCTTGGTTTCCCCAAAGGTGCCCGCCCAGACAAAATCTGACCGGAAATCATAATCGGGCAACACTTTTTTCAGGTACTTGGAAAGTTTGTCGGATTTTTCACCCAGCAAGGCATCCCTTTTTTGGGGGTTCACAAAATCCTCATCTTCCCCACCAATGAGGAGGCGGTTATCATCTGTGGTCCGCATGTAAATGTAGGGTTCGGCCGTGTTCCAAAACAAGGTGTCATTCAAATGCCTTTGATCGTCCTCCATGATTTCACCAACGGTGGCATAGGTGGAGAGTAATTTCACAAAATCGTCTTTGATGATTTCCGTGCTTTCAAATCCATTGCAATAGATCATGTGTTTTGCGGTGATGGTATCGCCATATTCGGTCAATACGCTGACGCCATTCCGCTTGTAATCCACTTTTTTGATATCCTTTTTGTCGTAGATTTCCAAGCCTTTCTTATGGTTGAATGCCAAGATATCGTGCGCCAATTGGAAGGCATCAATGCTTCCTCCCTGATCGGAAAGTATTCCTCCAAAGGCATTTTTCAGCTGGTATTTTTTTTCTATTTCTTCTGCTTCCAACCATTTTACGGGAAAACCATTTTCTTTTCTTGCCTCAAATTCCTTCTTCAACCAGGGCACGTCTTTTTTGAAAGCGGCAAAATAGAGGGATTCCTTTTTTTGGAACCCACAAGTGGATTTCACCGCTTTGGCTATTTTTTTCAAATCGTCAATGGACTTGAAGCAAGCCCAATAATTCTCTGCAGCACCTTTTTCCCCTATCATCTTGGCAAGTTCAAAGAGGGGCAGGTCTATTTCGTATTGCAGCATGGACGTCGTGGCAGAAGTACTTCCATGCCCGATTTCCCTTCTGTCGATGAGTATGGTCTTGTATCCCTCCTCCATGCATCGGTGTGCGATCAAACTTCCCGTGATCCCACCGCCAACGATCAGAATTTCTGTTTTGACATCTTCTCGGAGTGAGGGATAGGAATGCAGAATTCCATTTTTCACCAGCCAAAATGGCTCACTTGATTTTATCTTCATCTTAAAAATATTTTATAGGCTAGCGGAGTAAAAAGGCTGTGCATTCGCTTTCATTTCATCTCTTACCAAATATCAAAAGAAAACCGGTAAAAAAGAGTATTTCTGAAGAATTATTGGCACATGGGTTTTGCAAGAATGAAGCCTCAAGGTAGGTTGATTTTTACTGTTGGGTTTACAGAAATGCAAGAAAAAATTGTAGCATTTTAACCAGAAATAGGAGTTTTGTTTCTAGATGGGGTTGAAAGTAGAAGAAAGTCAAACCGACAGGCCTGCCCATCAAGAGACAGATATACAGGTACTCTTCCACCTTTGGATCCAATTTCGGGGTTTCTGAAGAGCTCATTTCAGATGGAAAAACCGATTTTCCGGATGTAGTGGAATCTCTAGTTGCAAACAGCCTGAGATCAATCCCCTTCTCCATCAAACTTTCGGCAAGGTTGTATGCAACCTGTTCTCAAGGTTCGTATTTTAGGGGAGGAGTCCTCCATGAAATAGGGATAAGGATGGTGATTTTCATTTTTGTTTGGTAAAACTAAATTCTGGTCCGAAAAATCTGTATACACTGCATTCCTATGATACATCTTTTGTCATTTTATTGACAATCAACTCGTCTTATAAAAAGTGAATTTTTCATCCCCTTGAATGACATTGACCATGCTGCAATGGCACAAATGGGTAAAAGTATAGGGTTTTTCAGGATCGAAATCTTGAGTGCTGTGGAAAAGTGAAAATTTCCCACAGCACTCCTCCTGGCCATCGGGGGAAAATCTTGAAATGGTAAAATTATTGTTTCCATTTCCTGATTCCAGCAAAAACCAAGAACCGGCAACCTCCCCGCTGAGCCATTGGCATTTTGGGGAAAGAATCTCTGGTCTGGGTGGTGCGGGCAAAGTGCCTTTTATTGTTTCTTTGGAATAGGAATTTAGGGAATGCCCGGTCCTTTGGTGGAGATCTTTTGGGGAAGAAATCCCTTTTACTTCGGGAATAATGATTTCATGCTTCAGACAAAGGATATTGCCCATGGGTGTGGGCATTAGTGGCCAAAAATACTTGAGTTTTATTTTTTGGCCCAAATTCGGCATGCCAGCGATTATTCCTGATCTTACAAACCGACAGCAATTGGTTCCGGTGGGGACAAAGGGGCCAAATGGAATGGCTCCCCTTGATTGCATGTTTTTCGCCATCGACCAGGTAAGTCCAAAATCCACCGGACAATAGGCACCATGCATTGGTCCCATGCCAAAGCTAAATTTGTTGGCTTGGACCTCTTGAAGAATCTCTCCCACATTTTCTATTCGGTTGCTTGAAATGATAGCCTTTGTGTGGATGTAGAGGTTTTCGTCTGTGCTCGCATCCCGAATACGACCATGTTGGAATGGCGCGTGGTACCTGCCACAATCAAAATGGTAGCAGGAACCTGTAGCGGTATTCACCAGGATCAGTGCGGCATGGCCTACTTTGTAGTGGAAATTTTTGTTGAATCCCAAAAAAGACATAGCACCATCGTACCAGGATCCCGGTTGTTTGCCCATAAAGTCGGGCCAAGCGATTGCGATTGCGATTCCGTTCAATTTGCTCATAGTCAATTGTTTAAAAAAGTGTTGTGGAAGTAGGTATGCAATTTCGGTTTTCAAAAAACGGGAACAATTCAAGTTCCTATCAGCTAAGGTTGACCTCTTTTTTTGTTGGGTCAATATCGATTTGGATTTTCAGGCATCGTTCTGAAAACATGATCCCAAAAGGGGGTGGTTACCCCAAAGGCCTTGTTGGCATCCCGATAATGATGGATATAGTGGTTTTTCCAGAGGATCTCGAATGCTCCTTTTGGTGGTCTTCTGGTATGGATCAAGTAATGGACAAAAAGGTAGAAAGCATAGCCGAGGATAAAACCGGGGAAGAAAAACCAGGCATATTGGCCGAGCAAAGCCCATAAAAAGAAAAACACAATGGAGGAAACTCCGATGGCAACACTTAAAGGTAAGGTTAGCCGTTTTTTGTCCGTCGGGTGTGCATGATGGATCCCATGCAGCTGCGCGATCCAATTTTTTTTGTTGCTGTATCCGGGGGCATGAAAAACAAACCGGTGGATCAGGTATTCTGCCAAGGTAAAAAACAAAAAGCCCATTAGGAATGTGGCCGCTTTCGTCTGGATAGGGATAACCACTTGAATGAAGCCATAAGCGAAAACCGATAGCGATAGGAGTGTCAGGGAAATGATGACAAGCCAAGCATTGGTGCGTGAAAATTTTTCCAGAAGAGGATTGGAAAAAAGGGGGAAAGGATTTTTAGAGTTTTCCATAGGTTCTGGGTTTTCTCAAAAATGACAGGAATGTACCTGATTTTAATAATCAAAAAAGCTTCAATTGTAATTAGATATCCATCGAACCCGTCTTGTGCATTACAAACTCATTTCAGGATTTCAATTAAATGATAATCAATAAGTTGTTGATTATTTTTGACGTTACTCTGTTGGTTTCAGAAATTAGTCTCCCAACAATCTGATTTTCTCGAAATTTTAAAACCCTTATAAAAGCCTAATTCATACTTCGGGTTGAATGAACTGGTGCAGGAGATTGAAATCGGGTTTGATGGATTTCATCAAAATTTCAAAAATCAAAAGGCCTAAATCCAAAAAAACATTAGGTTTTCAATACCCCCATGCGTAAAATAATTTCACTTACACTGTTTAAAAAAAAGCTCACTCAAGTTAATAATATTTTCAATCTCGCACAAATTCCAAAGCCCAAAATTTAATCTTCAGAACTGTTCTTTGTGACATCCGATTTCTCCAGGAAGAATGGCTGGATGCTTCACGCATACCACATGTCAAAAAACCGATTGATTTTTAACCCGTTTTATGCTATCCAATTCCATTCTATCCTAAAATCGCTTCATAATCAAGCGATTATTTATATTTAATATCTCTTCCATTTTGGCACTTTACTTTATTCTCCAAATGGTCTGATTTTCTTGCCGTCTCAGCATCTATCATATACTTCGGGTTAAAGTGATTTCAAGCTGGAATTGGTAATGGTTTTCATTGGGTCAATGCTTTCGAATCAAATGACATTGTCAAAATTCTCCATTTCCTCTAGGCTATAAATCCGCTGTTGGCTGGTCTCGGTGAAATCCATCAATGCTGAAAGGGGAAGCTTTTCCGCACTTTCAATATGCGGCCAATGTGGAGGAGAAAATATCCAGTTGCCTTCCAAATCCTTCATGTGGCTTCGGTCAGAAAAAAAAGTTTGGGTATACACGAGGGCATCAATCCATTTGAAAGCGGGGAAATCACTTGCTCGCCAATTTGATTTTTCGCCAAAGGTCAGACGCAGGTAATCATTTAGAGTGCTTGGAAGTGAGAGCGTGGAGTCAAAATCATACACCAAATTGACGCCCCCCTTGGAAGCCAAGAGGATGACATGGTAATCCCACCAAACTGCCTGTTGGTCGATGGAGGATTTTTGATGCAAAAAAGGACAGTTTTTACTCTTATTGGAAACGATCAACACCTTTTTTGAAAAGTCTGTCAAATCGGGATGCTGGCATAAATGCCAGATATTTTCCTCACAATAATTTTCGGTGTACTCGAAGGTTTCAATTTTCATTTGCGGAACAAAATTACCATTATTCACTGCAATTTTGTTTTTCCCGTCAATATTTCCATCAAGTCAAATCAACTAAGGCCAATGTCTTTTTGATTGCGGCCATATTTACCTTCAAGGCTTCATCGTTTTTGAGGTCGTTGAGCGCTTGGTTGAAAGGTTCGGTGCGGATAGGGCCGTCATAACCGATATCGACCAATCCCTGCATAAAATCCTTGAGCTTGATCACTCCCGTAGCCAAGGGCAACTCCCGCTTGCCATCCATCTGGGTCTCGCGGGTAAATCCTGCGCGGGCATCATTGAGATCCACGACCACGATGTCCTTTGGCCTGAGGGTACGGATATCGTCCAAGGTGTCATTGGCACAATACCAGTGGAAACTGTCCAAGATAAATCCCACATTGCCCCTCCCGATAGTCGCAATCAGCTCTTTTCCCTCCTTCATGGATGAAATAAAGGGGTAGCGGTTCATCGTCAACAAAGTCCGCATGCCCAGGTATTCCAAGCCCAACCGAATCCCATGATCCTCCATCACTTTGGCACATTCACCCAAGCGGTCCGCATGTTGTTTCATGTTTTCATTGTAGGTGAGTTCATTGTGGGAGGAAATGATCCAGGTGTTCATCAGCGAGGCACCCTGTTTTTCCATGGTTTGACAAAACTTTTTCAGCCCTCTGAAATCTTCGTCGAATCGCGTGCGATCAAGACGGTATTCCACCGGGATATTGTTTGACCCGAAACTGATTTGGTGGGCTTTCATTTTGGACAAAAGCTCGTTTAGCTTTCCATCGGAATAGTCTGCCATTACTTCTTGCGTAAACGGACTGATGGCCTCATATCCATATTGGATTGCATAATCGAGTGTTTCCGCCAAATTGGCCTTCACGCCAATGATCCCTGGATTCAGGGAAATCCTAAATTTGCGTTCGGCAAGCTGTCCGGCATGCAAAGCGCCAAAGGGTAGGGTAGTGGCGGCCGCAGCGGCCAAGACAGAGGACATGATGAATTTTCTTCTTTTCATCGGATTGGGTTTAATGAAAAGGTAAGATAAAGGATTCAACCCGACAAATGCAAAAGCTTTTCCAATTGGGTTGAAACTGCAAGAAAATCAGATCATTGGGAGAATAATTCGTGGTAACGATATCCTGAAGTCAGAAACAGGATCCGTGTAGGAGGACATACTTGGACCTATTGGAGGGAATCCTTGCCCAAAGTGCTCGGCTTTGTTTCCGATACCTTCCATCAGAAATAATTGGTGTCCGGAGACTGCTGGTTCGAAACTGCAACCTGATTAAATACAGGGAAAGGTTTATATTTTTCCAAGATCCATTGTTTCTCGTTGTATTTGCCATTCATGAAGAAGCATCTTCACAGACAAGCCCAAGTTGAGAGGGATTTGCCTGTGGAGATGCTTTGGTTTTGATTGAAATACCAATCCATGTGTGGTATTTTAAATCCACTCCAGGTTTTCTACCGTCTGTGCCACCTTATTTGTTCCGGTATGTTGAGTGGTTTTGGGTTCGATGAGCATCACTTTCACTTCCTCCCCATTGGTCCAAGGGCGGTGTTGGACACCTTTCGGGACGATGAGGATTTCGCCCGGTTTGGTGGTGACGGTTTTGTCGATAAAGTCCATCATCAGCGTTCCTGACACGACCACAAACATTTCATCCTCCTCTTCGTGGCTGTGCCAAACAAGTTCTCCATTCAATTTTGCCAGTTTGACAAAGTTATCATTGAGTTCTCCGATAATATAGGGATGCCAATAGTTGGATATTTTGTTGAATTTTTCTTCCAGGTTGATGTCCAGGGTTTGTTTCGCTTATTTCTGGATTTCCGAAAGTGTGTCTTCCGCTTTTTTCAATGCACTGTTGTAATTTTTCAGTACCCAAACTGAGAATCCCAGGAAGAGAATGACGCCCAATGGAAATATCAATTTCCAAAAATAGGGGATATTTGAGATGTCCTTTCCATTCATTTCCATGAAAACCGGGGTTGCGATCAACAAAAATAACAAAGCCATGGAAACATTTAATTTTTGGAGCTTTTGAAACCGGATCTTTTGAAGGGAATAATTCCTTATGGCCTCTGCGTAGGTCATCAAAGAAACATTTACTTTCCGAAGTCCACTGAGGGAAGCAAGTGAAATGATGGGCAATCCGAAGAGCAAGAGGATGGAAAGAATGCCAAAAACCTGCATGATCGGACGCTCAATGGCCTGAAAATTCAGGATCATGAAAATCGCTCCAAGGAAACAGATGATGCTCCCGAGTATTTCGGGGTAAAGGATGTTGTTCAATCTGGACTTGTACTTTTGATGGGTCATGTTTTCGATCATTTTGTGGGTTAATTTTTCTTGCTGTGCTACTTTCTGACTCAAAGCCTCCCAAGTGGCTTTCATTTCCTCTAGTTCCATGTGTGTTTGGTTTTGATGATTTGTGTTTTTAATTTTTCCCGGATACGGGAAAGTTTGGTTCCGACATTGGAGGTGGAAAGTCCTACTACAGAGGCAATTTCTTCATGATTTTTTCCTTCCAAATAGAGCAAAACGATTCCTTTTTCGAGCAAATTCAGTTGCTGGATATGGGCATACAGTTTTTGGATTTTTTCTTCCTCAACGCTGTCCCTGACTTCAGCAAGCTTCAGTATTTCCAGATCCATTGGAATGGTGGCCACATTCCTTTTGCTTTTTTTCAGGTGGAATATTGCGGTATTGAGGGCGACTCGATACATCCAAGTACTGATTTTGGAAGCTTCTTTAAAGCTTGAAAATGATTTCCAAAGTTGATACACGATTTCTTGATACAGGTCATCGCGGTCATCGGCAGTGTTGGTGTATAGGGTAGTGATCTTAAAGATCAAGCCTTCGTTTCCTTTGATGATGTCGATAAATGCGTTTTTGTCGTCCATGAAAATATAAATCAAACAATTAGTGTCTGAATTTGCTGAAAAATCACAATCACCAAGATATTTTTGAATATTTTTTTTAAAGTATGGAATGAAGCCTTTTAAAAATATCGATCGAATTAGATTTTAGTTTATATAGTACCCTGTGGTTTCCTGCTTTTTCCGAAGATTGTGGATGTTTTGACGAGGAATATGGTTATAACCAAAATTTTCTTAGGCGAACTTGCATTAAAAGTTAAATTCTTATTACCTTTGAAGGTATTATTTTTGCCTTTAGTAATTTATTTTTCAAAAAACTAAACTTAACAAAAGGTAAAGGGTTGTACCAAAAACAAACAAAAACAAACAAACAAATGAAAAACTTAAGAATTTTATCCTTGGCAGCTGCAGTTATCGCTTCCTCATTCGCAGTAAGTTGTAACAATGCTCCAAAAGAAGAAGCTACGGAAGAAATCGTAGTAGTTGAAGAAGTAGCTCCAGTAGAAGCGCCCAACACTGTTGTGGATATCGCTATGGGTTCTACGGACCACACTACTTTGGTGACTGCAGTAGCTGCTGCAGGTCTTGTTGAAACATTGAACGGAACAGGTCCATTCACGGTTTTTGCACCTACCAATGCTGCATTCAATGCATTGCCTGCTGGAACGGTTGAGACTTTGTTGAAGCCTGAAAGCAAAGAAAAATTGACTGGAATCTTGACTTACCACGTTGTTGCTGGTAATGTGATGGCGGCAGATTTATCTGACGGACAAGTTGTAACAACTTTGAACGGCCAGGAATTGAAAGTATCTATCAAGGATGGTAAAGTGATGATCAATGGTGCTAATGTAACTGCTGCCGATCTAGCTGGAACCAATGGCGTTGTTCACGTTATTGATGCTGTTTTGATGCCAAAATAATTTGGATAATCTATCCAGAAAACAAAAAAACCTGCCATTGGCAGGTTTTTTTGTTTTCATCCTTTACTGATTTTTTTGGGATGGACTTCCCTAGTTTTAACCGATTTTATGCAATTCGGACCCAACTCAATATTGGAATTCACTGACAATCAATTGGGTATTGGCTATTTTTGATTACGCTCTATTGCCTTCAGGAATTATTCTCCCATTACGCTGATTTTCTTTCAGTTTCAATCCCATTTGGAAACCTATTGCATATTTCGGGTGTAACTTTTAATGACCAATCCCGAGCTTTATATCTTCAAAAGTTTGATTGCAGGTTTGTCTCTTTAATTTGGGCATTCCACAAAAATATTTACAGGTGTTGGTCCACCAGGATTGTATTTCCATCTGGATCTGACAAGACAAAGCTGGCAGGACCTGTTGTGGTTTCATCTGCTTCGGTTTGTAAACTGATTCCTTTTTCTTTTAAGTCCTGCTGGATTTTTCTGATATCATCGAATTGACCAACCCCATTGGCATTTTCATCCCAACCAGGGTTGAAAGTCAGGATATTGTTTTCAAACATTCCTTGAAACAGGCCGATGAGCGCATTTCCGTTTTTCATGATGAGGTAGTTGTGGTCCATGCTCCCGCCAAATGCCTCGAAGCCGAGTTTTTCATAAAATTCTTTGGAGGTCTTGAGCTCCTTTACATTGAGACTTACTGAAAATGCACCTAGTTTCATGTTTTTGGTTTTTTTGGTGTGGTTTAAATTATTATCGAGAATTTTTTATTTATACACTTTGTGCTTTTTAGCGAATGATGGTAAAACCTGTGTTGCGCCTTACCAATTCCATTCTAGGCTAAAAATTGCTTAATAATCAGTCAGTTGATGATGGTTTCTGACTTTGCCTTATCCATTAACCGCGTTGTTTTCCAAATTAACTGATTCTCTTGCAGTTTCCACCCCACAAGAAAATGAAATGCATATTTAACCCGTTTTGTGCATTACGGACTCAACTCAATATTGGATTTCACTGACAATCAATTGGGTATTGGCTATTTTTGATTACGCTCTATTGGTGTCAGGAATTATTCTCCCAATAAGCTGATTTTCTTTCAGTTTCAATCCCATTTGGAAACCTATTGCATATTTCGGGTTTAACGTTAAAGGTTGTGCCCTATGGCTGAATATAATTTATAAAGTCTAACCATCCAAAGTCAAAAAAATTTCATCCTTTGTAATGTAATTATAGAATTAAAGCCGCGTGATGCTTTACCAGTTCCGTTCTGACCTGAAATTGCTTAACAATCAGTCCTTATTGACCGTTTTTATCTTCATTAAATCGTTGTCATGCCTTGTTCTTCCAATTGGCTGGTTTTCTTGCCCTTTAACCCATTTGGAACCTAATGCATGTTTTGGGGTAAACCTTATTTGACCCGCATTTCATTTTTTCGGCCTCCAATCCTTTGGGTTTAAAAAATAGGATTGCTCCGAGAATTCAAAAACAGGTTCCCAAAAGGCCACTGAATCGGATCGACTTGCATTTCAGTAAGTCAATCTTCCCGTTTAAATTTCTATGATCCTACTTTGCGTCTTTCTTCCGGAAGATATTCTGAAAGGGTTGGATGTTTTGTCCCACAAAATCCTTGGGGAAATTTTCCTGATCGGGGAGTCCGATGGGAAGATGCTCATCATCGGAGGGCCAATAATTTGTCCGGAAGATAAAATCCCAAATACTCAGCGTGATCCCATAATTGAAGCCATTTGGATGACTTTCGGGCATGTCTTTGGCATGGTGCCAGAGGTGCATCTGTGGGCCATTGAACAGGTACTTAAAGGGCCCCAAAGGAATTTTAAGATTGGCATGGCCCAGCTGACCAGTCACCAATGTGAAGATGTGGACGATAAAGAAGTCTGTGATCCCAAAGCCAATCATCGCCAAAGGAATGTATTCCAAGGAGCGATAAAGGATGTTTTCCATAAAGTGAAAGCGCAGTAATCCCCCAAAACCCATCTCTTGGGTGCTGTGATGGACCTTGTGAAATTCCCACATCCAACCGACGTGGTGGTACATGCGGTGAATATTCCATTGCATAAAATCGCGCAAGACAAATATCAGAAGCAATTGAACCCAGCCTGGCAAATTCCCAACCTGAACCGCTACCAGATTGACAACGCCAAAAAGGCCCAGAAAATCATTGAAGAGCTCCACGGCGACCATCGAAATGGCATTGTAGGCCACCAAGGCAAAGAGAAAGTAATTCCAGAAAAGGTAAAAGATGTCAATCCAGAAGTTCTCCCGGATCAGGGATTGGTCCTTGCGCCAAGGGAAAGCAATCTCCAGCAAGTAGATCGCCAAGGATGCAGCCACCAATGTATAGAAATAGTTGTGCCAACCGGGGTTGAGGATTTCATTGATCAAGTAATTCGCATAACCGTAATAGCCATCCGAAATCGCTTTGATATATTTTTCCATTTTGCAAAGGTGAGGATTTATGGGAGGTCAAATGGTGACAATGATCACTGAAATCAAACCAAGAAGCCTATGTAAAGAACTCTATTTTTCTTGATTTGTTAAACCCGTTTTATGCATCATTAATTTAATTCAAGTCTAAAATTTTCTTATAAACTTAAGTTTTTTGCTGTTTTTGATTTCACCATCTTGGTGAGAGTCCTTGTATTCCAAATAATCTGATTTTCCTTATCGTTTCAAACCTCTTTAGGAAGCCTATTGTATATTCCATCTAACTTAATCAAGTTAGATTCTCTACGTTACTTTTTCGAGTTCTTAGAATTCGGGTGAAAGATAAACTTGATCCTTGGGATGCATTGCCTTCGGTGAAAGATTGTTTCAACAAAGGTATGCACCTGGTTTCATTAGTTTGGCTCAAATCCATGTTTTTAAATCGGTCTCCCGCAGGAGGATCATTCCCTTGCTGACCAAGTTCGGCAATCCCAGCAGGCCTTATAGTCTGAACTGAATTCGACAAGGGAATTTTCCGGAAAACCAGGTTACATCCCAAAATTTCATCCTTGATTTTGAGGTGGATGTTTTTGGACAACCAATTTAAGTTTATTGATCTAAAAAATGAATTTTGGACTGAAGTTGTAGCGTGGCCCTGTTTTTTTATTGGCACCGGTGGGATTTTTGTATTGAGGTTGAAGATCGAAATATGTCAATAGTCATAGATTTTATCTATGGAAAAAAAATTTTATTCCTTAATAAATTTAGTAAATTGAGACTTCAAGTTGAAAATAAAAATCAAACCCAATATGGATAACAACAAAAATGACGGTTCTACATTATCAGAAGTAAACAAGGATAGTGGTGAAAGCAAATGTCCTTTTTCTGGCACAGCCATGAAGAAAAGTGTGACTACTGCGCTTTCCAACCGTGACTGGTGGCCAAATCAGTTGAATCTCAACATCCTTCGCCAGCATTCTTCCCTTTCCAACCCAATGGGAGATGACTTCAATTATGCCGAAGCGTTCAAAAGCCTCGATTTGGCCGAAGTTAAAAAGGATATCTTCGAATTGATGACTACTTCTCAGGATTGGTGGCCAGCCGATTACGGCCATTACGGTCCATTTTTCATTCGGATGGCTTGGCATAGCGCGGGTACCTATCGAATCTCCGACGGCCGTGGCGGTGGAGGTTCCGGCAGTCAGCGTTTTGCACCGCTCAATAGCTGGCCGGACAATGTGAACCTTGACAAGGCACGTTTGCTGCTTTGGCCGATCAAACAAAAATATGGCAGGAAAATCTCATGGGCAGATTTGATGATCCTCACCGGAAACTGTGCACTTGAGTCCATGGGATTGGAAACTTCCGGTTTCGGTGGTGGACGAGAAGATATTTGGGAACCTGAACAGGACATTTACTGGGGTTCGGAAGGGAAATGGCTGGAGGACAAACGGTATACAGAAGATCGGGATTTGGAAAACCCCCTTGCTGCCGTTCAGATGGGATTGATCTATGTGAATCCGGAAGGTCCCAATGCAAAACCAGATCCGCTGGCATCTGCTCGCGACATTCGCGAGACTTTTGGCCGGATGGCCATGAATGACTACGAAACTGTTGCCCTCATCGCAGGTGGACATACCTTCGGCAAAACCCATGGTGCAGCCGACCCAAGCGTATATGTTGGTCCGGAACCAGCGGGTGCAGCCATCGAGGAGCAAGGCCAAGGCTGGAAAAACACCTTCGGTACCGGTAATGGAAGCGATACAATTGGTAGCGGACTTGAAGGGGCGTGGACCACTAATCCAGTGAAGTGGGACAACAACTACTTCGAGAACCTGTTTGGATATGAGTGGGAATTGACCAAAAGTCCAGCAGGTGCTCATCAGTGGACGCCGAAGAACGGAGCAGGTGCCGGTACAGTTCCTGATGCACATGACTCATCCAGGAGCCACGCACCGATGATGTTTACGACTGACCTTGCCTTGAGAGTTGATCCTATATATGAGCCAATTTCAAGACACTTTTTCGAGAACCCAGAAGAATTGGCTACAGCCTTTTCCCGTGCATGGTTCAAGTTGACCCATCGTGACATGGGGCCAATATCTCGTTATCTTGGTCCAGAAGTACCTTCTGAAGAGCTCATCTGGCAAGATCCAGTACCAGCTGTTGCGCATGAATTGGTCAACGAACAGGATATCGAGTTCTTGAAGGCCAAAATATCCGATTCAAGAATCCCGATTTCCCAATTGGTTTCAACGGCTTGGGCTTCTGCCTCGACATTCCGTGGTTCGGATAAGCGTGGAGGTGCCAATGGTGCCAGAATTGCGCTCGCACCCCAGAAGGATTGGGAAGTAAATCATCCTGGTCTTTTGGCGAATGTGTTGGAAACACTTGAAGGAATTCAAAAAGAATTTAATGATGCGCAGATAGGAGGGAAGCAGGTGTCACTTGCTGATTTGATCGTTTTGGGAGGATGTGTAGGCGTAGCGCTTGCAGCCAAGAAAGCCGGTCAGGAGATTACTGTACCCTTTACTCCGGGACGTACAGATGCTTCACAAGCACAAACTGACGTGGAATCCTTCGCGGTGCTAGAGCCTGAAGCAGATGGTTTCCGCAATTATTCCAAGACCAAATATTCGGTATCTGCAGAGGAAATGTTGGTGGACAAAGCGCAACTGATGACTTTGACTGCTCCTGAGATGACGGTACTTGTGGGTGGCATGCGTGTATTGAATACCAATTTTGGACATTCCAAACATGGTGTTTTCACCAATCGCACAGAAACGCTCACCAATGATTTCTTTGTCAACTTACTCGATATGGGGACGACATGGAAGGCATCTTCGCAATCCGAAGATATCTTTGAGGGTCGAAACCGGATGACTGGAGAACTAAAATGGACTGGAACAAGAGTTGATCTGATCTTTGGTTCCAATTCAGAACTTCGTGCTTTGGCGGAAGTCTATGGATGTGGGGATGGTCAGGAAAAGTTTGTCCATGATTTTGTCGCAGCTTGGAACAAGGTGATGAACCTGGATCGCTTTGATTTGGTCAAATCCTAATCCTTAAATATATCAATTTGGAAAGGTGGTCTGGTAACGGGCCACCTTTTTTTATAGTCTATTCACTATCTATTCTACTTCCTCGTTTTCGATGGCAACGCTTGAACCCGTTTTATGCATTACGAACTCAATTCAATATTATATCTAACTGATGTTCAATTAGTTGTTGATTGTTTTTGAAGTCACCCTAATGGTATCAGGAATTGGTCTCCCAATCGTCTCATTTTCTTGTAGTTTCGATCTCATTTGGAAACCTAATGCATATTTCGGGTTGAGCCTGTGATATGCATTGCCAATTTCATTCCCGCCTGAAATTGCTTATTCATCTGAAGGTTTTTTGTCGCTGTCCTTTACAGGGCCAAATTCATATTGACGATGGGTTAAGCATCAATTCTCTCCGAAATCTTCAAATCGCTCACTTTCCTTTGCTGTTTTTTGTTGGGGATAATAATAGGGTAGGACCATACACTTATGCCGGGAATGTGTTGTATCCCCGATTTTCTATCTTTAAAAATATAGTCCAAGTCATGCCTATTCACTTGGTAAATAGATTCTAAAGGTAGTTCCTTCATTAACTTTACTTTCCACCTCAATTTTTCCTCCCATGCTTTCGATCTGGTTTTTGGTAATAAATAAACCGATACCACGGGAATCGTGGTGCTTATGGAAGGTTTTGTACATCCCAAATAGCTTGTCACCATGTTTATTCAAATCAATACCCAAACCATTGTCATCGAAATTCAAGATCACATATTTATTTTCTATTTGGGTATAAATTTTAAGGTGACTGCTGCGTTCTTTTGAGCAATATTTGATGGCATTTGTGATTAAATTGAGTACAATACTGTTTAGATAAGCAGCTATGCCTATTACAGTTATTGATTTTTCCACCAAATTTTCAACTATGGTTTCGGAATCTTTTATTTGGGCAGAAAGGCTTTCCAAATTCTTGTCTATTACGTTCCTTAAGCCAATAAATGATTTTTTTTCACTGTTGTTTAGATTTACCTTGACGACCTCTGTTAAATCTTCCACGGTTTGCTTCAAATTATCCCCACCTCTTACCAATAATTGCATCATTTCATTTTGAAATAGCTCCGGGGACTCATCGTTTAATAAGTCCAAAAGCCCTGAAATACCTGAACTGTGTGACCTCAAGTTGTGTGATACGATAAAAGCAAAGTTTTGCAGTCGATTATTTTGTTCTAGTTTTTCTGCCAACAAGGATTTTATTTTTGATTCGGCTGTTTTCAATTCGGTAATGTCGGCAGCGACTCCCAGGTAGCCAATGATTTTTTCATCTTGCCGGATGGCGGTCACCGAATGCAAAACAGGGAAAATACTACCGTCTTTTCTTTTATAACTCCACTCTTTGGTCGTTGAGATTCCTTGGCGGGCGTTATGTACCAAGGCCTGAAAACCGGTTGCTTTTTCACCTTCATCAGCCCATAGTTCTTGCCCTTCTATTTCCTCTTTTGGGTGTAGAATTTGAAGTGTATGTTTACCCACCAATTCATCAGACTTGTAACCCAACATTCTTTCTGAGCCCGAATTAAAAAGTGTTATTGTTCCATTGATATCTGTAGCAATTATCGATACTTGTGTGCTTGCTTTTAATATCGCATGCAATCGGTTGATGGCTTCATGAAGATTTCTTTCTGTCTCTTTTTCCTTGCTGATGTCTTGGATAAATGACCAAATCAGTTTTTTGCCATACAAGTCCTCTATCAGCATGCCTCTTAACAGCACCGGATAGCGTGTGCCGTTTTTTCTGATATATTCTTTCTCAAAGGGCTCGTATTGGCCGGAATTTTCCATTTGAAGAAGTGCTGTCTGCTCCTTCGCTTCATACTCTTTAGGTGTCACATCCCAATAGCTCAAGCTCAGAAACTCTTCTTTTGTATATCCTGAAGGTTCCAATAGTTTCTGATTTACATTCAGGTATTTTCCTGTCTCGTAATCATTGAGGGATATGCCTATTGGGGAAAGTTCATAGAGCGCATCCAATATGTTCTTTTGGTATTTGGTTTCAAGCTCTTTTTCTTTTCTTAAGGTAATGTCCTGATGCGTTCCGTACATTTTTAGAGGTTTTCCGTCCTCCATCCATTCAAATACTTTTCCCCTGTCAAATACCCATATCCATCTCCCGTCTTTGTGCCGCATACGGGCTTCCATCTCGTAGAATTCAGCTTTTTTATCAAAGCAGAGGTTCAGTTTTCGACTGGATTCTATCAGATCATCAGGATGGGCGAATTTCATCCATGTATCGATGGAGATGGGTTCCAATTCTTCCAAGGAATAGCCTATTATTTCTGCCCATCGTTTGTTAAAAACGGTCTCCCCTGTTTGTACATTCCACTCCCAAGTGCCGACATTGGTGCCTTCGATGACCGCCTTATTCCGCCACCTCGTGTCCACTATTTCTTGGATAGGCCAGCCTTCTGGGATAACATAGATCACGTTCCCCAAGTCATCAAAGAGTGGCTTTAAACTGAATAAAAATGTGATAGGCGTTTGATTTACCGACCAGATTGCCACTTCATACATTACCACTTGTCCGGCAAGGACTTTTTGGAAATTGGTTTTTAGTTCTGCTTTGGTCTGCTCGGATATCTGCCACCAATAGCAGTCCCAAAAATATTTACCGAGCACATCATTGGTTTTTAATCCAGCCATATTTAGAGCCGTTTCATTGACTTCCAGCAGGATGCCATCTGGATTTAAAAAACCAATGAACGAAACACTGGAGTTAAAAATGCCTTGAAACTTCAACTCATTCTTTTTGAATTCCGAAATATCCTGAAAGCTACCGATCAGTTTTTCTCCCGATTTTCGACCAGTACTTCTTACCCATTTGAGATTGCCTTTGGCAGTAATTAGGCGGCACGTTACATCGAATCTTTGGTTATTTTCGATAGCATTGGTAATGGCATCGAATATCAATGCCTTATCATTGGGATGGTAAAATTCAATGGCATTGACCTTGTTGTGGTCAAAGTCCATCGACACATCATGAATGGCATAGACTTCCTCAGTCCAATAAGTTTTCTCGGTGGTGATATCGAGCTCCCATGCTCCGATTTTATTTGTTTTCTGGGTTTCTTCCAGTAATATCAGATTCTGTTCTGATTTCTTGTTTACTGATTCATATTCGATTCTCTTCTTTCTGAATTCCAAAAGATTGAGCGCTTGTCGAGAGAGGTTTTGGAGAAGTTTAAGTTGTTCTTCGGTTAATGTTTTAGGTTCGTGATCGACCAAACAAAAAGACCCCAAGGCAATACCGTTTTTATTGACCATGGGCACACTTGCATAGAAAATCACCTGAGAATCTCTTGCGACTCCATGATTGTCTTGGAAGCGTTCGTCCTTTCTGGCATCTTCCACCACGAAAACTTCATTGGGTTTTTTGAGGGCCTGCACGGAAAAAGAAAAGGCATTTGAGGTTTCCTGGATTGACCACCCGTGATGTGATAGAATCCAAGGCTTGTCTGAAGTCACCATGCTTATCAAAGAAATCTTGGTGCCGCAGATTTGTACTGCCATAGCTGTCAAAAAATCAAAATCTTGTTGGTCAGCAGCATCCAAATTATGGTAGGTGTCCACATTCGTTATCCTTTTGGATTCGTTAAACGCAGCATCTGGTTTTTTCATCGGGTTCATTAAACTTGATAATGGAGGTGGACATTTTGCGGATAACCACAGTTGGTGATACTGAAGTTCTGCAGAAGGGGGATCGTCTCGGCCTATTTTGTTTGGCAATTTATCTAAATTTGTGTTTTTATTATGTATTACTTAGAGAATACTTGGGGCAACCAGAAAAATACTTGAAGAAAAGTAGGCATGACGGGTATTGCCAAACGTATATGGGGGAACTAAGGAGTCTTTTGCAGATGTGAGCCGGTATTCCAAATATCGGTGATGTTGTGGATTTTGTGCGCGTGAAACTTGCCGATATCCTTGGACTTTATTGCTCAGGCCCGTCTACATGATTGGCTTTTGTATGTTCTTTTTGACTTGAAATAAAATTAAAAACCTCACGGATGGTTTTTTTTCTGATTTTTCGCTGCAAGTCCATGTCCACCAGGTTCAAGGTGTATTGGAATTTGAGCTCCAAATAATCCTTTTTCATTTCTATGACTTTCAAATTATAAGATTTTGGCTCAATATATTCGTTGAAACTTCTCAGGGACAGGATGATCTCTTTTTCAAGTTGTTCAATGCTATTTAAGTATACAAGCGATATTTGAAAGTCAACATTCATCAACCTGACATCTCTTTTGGTATAATTGATGATTTCCTGTAAATGCACCTTGGAATTTGGAATGCTCACACTGTCATCGTCATCATTGAGGATTTTGACCTTCAACATGCTGATCTCTACAATTTTCCCTTTTTGGTTGTCTATTTTGACATAATCATTTATTTCAAAGGTATTCGAGAAACTCAAATAAATTCCGCTCAAAAAGTCAATGATAAACTCCTTGGTTAGGATTGCAATAGCCGCCGCGACGATGGTCAAGGAAGTGATGATTTCATAGGGATTCACCCCAAATACACTTAAAAATGTCACCAATATCCCTATCCCTATGGTGAAATTGGCAATGTTTTCTATCCCAAAATGAACATTGTTTTTTTTGTCCTTTTCAATATGGTTTTTTTTTGAATACAGATATTTTGCCGTATTGGAGAAAAGATTGACAGTGATATAAAAAATCATAAATGCCAAAATGGATTGCAATTGATAGTATTCGTAAATAACCTTTGAGCTTGTATGGTTAAAAAATTTCAGATAAATGATAATCAACAATAAGGTTCCGTTTATTAAAAATATCCAGTTTTTTTTCATGGCTCGTGTTTTCTCATTTCCCTCTTATTTTTCTAACCATTACAGGAAGAAGCCTTTCAAAATCGGCTTATTTCATGCGCAATGTTTTGGTCAGTCGGGACCTTCTCCCGCAAAGATAGACGATGCGCTTTGTTCTCCATAATTTTTATTTTGGGCTCTTTCAAAAGGTTTTTCTCAGTTCGATTGCGTCTCACTTATGGGTTTTCCATCAGCAGCAGAGAGATTTTCTGAATCTTTTCGTATTTAGGTCACCCTATTTCCAAAAGCATTGTTGTGTACGCCCTTTTTTTCCATTTTAGTTAGTCCTTTTTTGGTTTTGCCTTGTGAATTCAGTCCAGTCCTTTCGGCTGCAATGGATGGAGCAATCTTGCGATTCATGAGTTGCAAAATCGACAAGAAATAGGTCATCTCCATTTTATTTTCCTGAAAGCCCTCAGCGGAATTGTGCCACTTAAACCCGTTTTGTGCATTCTCAACCCATTCCAGCTTGAAATTGCTTAAGAATCGGTCTTTGGTACCTGTGTTTGACTTCATCTTATCGCTGCTGCGTCTTATTCTCTTAAGAGTCTGGTTTTCATGCAGTTTTGACCCATTTAGAAAACGGAATGCATATTTTGGGTTCACCCTTTCAATTCCTGGGGTATTAATTCAAATCTAAGGTTTTCCTAATCAGATCGCTGAGCCTCCAATTCGATCAGTTTTTCTTAGGGATTACAGGCCAACAAGAATATTTGTATTCCAAACGAGGGAGATGAAAATGCGATTTTTGAAATAAATAGGCCGGAGTATTTTGACTGCCCCGGCCCAAATGGTTATTAGAAAAGAAAACTTACGTTGACCAAGAAATTACGTCCGGGAGCAAAAATGGGGCTGTTGGTTCCACGCACGGAACGGTTCAGGTGCTCGTAATAATTTTCGTTAAAGAGATTGTTGATCCCTACTTTTCCAATGAATTGGTCGGTAAAGGAATAGCCTATTTTTACATCCAAAAGGGAAAAGGATGGGGTTTTCGTCTCTCCAAACTCCTGAGAGATCCTGCCCTGTCTGGTCACATAGCGAAGTGAGGCTTCTGGCTTTAGCTTGTTTTGAAGATAGCTTCCAGACAAGACATAGCGCAAGTCCAATGGCGCAATCTCAGGCAACGGCTCGTTGCGGTCCAAATCCTGCGCATAAGTATAAGCCAATGCTAGGGTCTGCTGCAAACCAATCGGCAATTGCTGCGTCCAGCGCACTTCAAAGCCGGTTTTATAAGCGTCCTTAATATTGATAAACCTTCGGACTCCTGGACTGGCTGGAAGTCGCGGGCTAAGTGTGCTGTCAATCACCGAAGAAATATAGTCTTGTAGATAGGCCGCAAACAGGTCAACATTGATCGCACTTTTCCCTTTGCTCCAGACAAAGGTCAGGTCCACCTGATTGTTTACCTCGGGATTCAACTGTGGATTTCCAATCATTTCGTAGGGGTCTTGACCCACCGGGAAATAGTTGATGAACCGCTCGGTCAGGCTGCCACTCCTCTGGGCCCTGCCGAGCCAAAGGCCTGTTTGGATGGATTCACCAATGGGCTTGAGGATGCCAAGACTGAAATTGGGGTTGATTTGGATTTCTTGGGTTTTAGCATAAACATTGGTGAATTCGACAGATGGATCATTGATATTGGATTGATTCATCTCAAGGCGCGCACTGAATACGTAACTGAAATTGTCCGACATCAATTGATATTCACCAAATATGCCAGTTTTGCTGATTCGACCTTGTTGCCAGGCATTGTCCTCAAATGTTTTTCCAGCCATCGGGCCCGTTAAGAATTCCCGTATTCGGATACCTTCGGCGCCTTCCACTCTCAGGTCAGCTCCTGCGTACAAATCCCCGTTGGCAAACTTCCAGATTCCTTCGGTTCTGCCACCATAATTATAGGTTTCAGCTCTTGTACTGGTGTTGATTGTCCGTGGGTTTATGGGCTTCAATTGGTTGTCCATAAGATGGTCTACAAAGGAACCGAACACCGTGGTATTCCAGGATTTTAGCTTGGCTTTATCGAATTGGATGTCATGACGGGCATTGAACATCCAGGTGTCATCGATACGAAGATCCATGGGCAATGCCGGAAAATCCGCATCCCTGGCTTGGTTGTTAATGGCCGAAAGGCGAAGTTGCTGATTGCTGCTGAGCTTGATGCCAAGGTTGGCGCCAAAGCTTCCTCTTTTAAAATCCGCCTGTACCGTTTCGCCGTTTCCAGCCTTGTAATCATCACCCTGTGACCAGGAACCAAACAGGCTAAGGTCAAATTGATCCCCGCTAAAGCCTATTTGGGCTTCTCCGCGAGGAATATTTCCATTGCTTTCATAGCCCAAAGATACTCTTCCATACATCTCTGGAGTAGCGGTAAATCGAAGTTTGGCCGGTATAAAATTGATCGTTGCGCCGAAGCCAGTTCCATAACGCAAGGAATAGGGACCTTTCAAAATCTCTATTCTATCCATCATGTTCGGGGCCATTTGACTGGTGGGAGGATCCATTCTGTTGGGACAAGCTGTGGTGGCACTTTGGGCGCCATTCAAAACCACGTTGAGCTGATCGTATTTGAACCCTCGGAATACCGGGTCAAATCCATAATTGCCACTCTTTCGAATGCTATTGAAGGCCGGGATCTGGTTGAGAATCGTAGCTGCATCATGAGCCATGCGCTCTTCGTATTCAAGCGAAACCAACTCTTCCGAGTGCAGCCGCGTCTTCATCGCGATAATCGTGACGGGGTGTAAATTTACCGTCCGGCTTTTTCGGTAATAAACCTGGTTTTCAACTGCTTTTTGTACCTGTGCATCATCCAAGGTCCATACACCATAGATGATATGCGAAAGCCGCATGGATTGACCTGATTTGAAAACAAAGGCAATGGTTCCGTTCTCGTCCGAAACACCCTTTTGCTGCTCATATTCAAAGGTGGCACCGATAATGGGCATGGCATTGTCTGCATCGAGAAGCCGAATGTTTTGTTCGGCCCTTTGCCCATGAATTTCACTTGTCAGCAACAGAAGTGCAACAAGCAATATATTTTTTATATTCATTTTTTGCTGTTTGAAATTTTAAAAATAATCAGGTGCTGCCTATCAAGCGATGCAGATATGCATGGCTGGTCTTACCGGAAAAGCTTGTTTGCCGGAGTTGGAAGCACGAAAGCCGTGACTTTCTTAATTAAATCAAACCCGTGATGTGCATTCCCAATTCTATTCCAGCCGGAAATTGATTTGTGATCAGTCTTTGTTTGCTGTTATTGACTTCACCATATCGGCGACAAGCCTAATTATCCAAATAGGCTGATTTTCTTGCAGTTTCGACAACATCAGAAAATGGAAATGCATGTTTCGGGTTAAACAACAAGGAATTGCGGAGGCTTAAAGATTCCCCCAGAATGCAAAAAGTTATAAGTGGGGTTTTGAAGGAATGGATTTTGTGGTTTTTCCATTTTTAGAAGCCAGAAGGTCAGCTTCGGTTGGATACTTGTAAAAAGGGTAAACCTTACCTCTTCGGTCTTGGGATTGGGTTGGAAATCGTTGGTTTCCCCATCATTCTGTTCCACTTTTTGGAGCTGTTTGCCCAAATAACATTTGCCATTACATTCCGACAAGGGTTCGTCCTTGTTGATACAGAGTACTTCTGCAATAAAATCCTGGTTGGCTTTAAAATGGACAAAAATACCTACCCTAAAGAATGACGGGAGTAGGAGGGTGAGCAGCATCAATATGGAAAATGCCTTTTTCAATCGGTTTTTTCTTCTCTGCGCAAAAGTAACAAACCCTGATTTTAAAATTCAACATTGTTGCATTAATTTTCGTTCGTGCTGGTTTTTTTATCCGGCATGTGCTACTGTTTTCTTGCAGCAATTGGGTTTTAAAACAAGATGCGTCTGAGTCCCAAAAACCTATTTCGATAATGGGGTTCGTCCAGCCTGTTGATCGTCACACCTCGTCCATCACCTCCTGATGAACTGTGGATGAATTTTATTTCTTCTCCTTTTTCTGAAATCACTATTCCTGAATGGCCAACGTCTTCAGCATCTTCATAGCCCACAAAAAATATCAGATCACCTTTTTGCATTTCGGCCTCATCAACAGGTTCTCCAAGTAAATATTGGTTGGCTGATCCGGCAGGAATAGCAATCCCAAACTTATTAAAGACAAAATACAGAAATCCCGAGCAATCAAATCCTTCCAAGGATTTGCCGGCGTATTGGTAAGGAATCCCTTGTAATGACATCGCGAATGTGACCAGGGAATCTGCTTTTGTTTGGGGGGCGGATATCTCCATACTTTTTTCTTGTATGGGTTCAGGTTCGATTGGGTCTAAATTGGCATTGGAAGAATGGTAAGAAATGATTAAAGCCAACGTCCCTACCGCTACCATCATCAAAAATTTTGAAGTCTTGCTGAATCTTCCAGAAAATGATTTTTTTAACTTTGACATACTTCCATCGAGATGTTGGATTTAATTCACCCTGTAAAGCTAATAAAAAAGTTCTTTTTTGAAGCTGGAAGGGAAGATTGACTGTTTCATCCAAATACACAGGCGGAAAACCTTTTGCGGGCAGCTTGGCAGGATAAGACGCTTCAAAAGGAAGTCTCGATCAGCGATAGCGTGGGGTTATTGGACGCAATAGTCAAGCAGTTACGTTGGAGAATGTTGTTGTTTTAAATGGCAATACTGCTGGTATTATTCTCTGTGTCATTCTGAATATTCCTAAGGGCAGATGCTGCTTTTCTGGCGAAAAGTGAATGGATTACAAAGTTTAAGTTGTAGAAATGGGGATTAACAAATTGGGCCTGGCGGCAGGAAGTTTACATCACCAATCGGCAAACCATAATCCCTGTTTGGGAAGTATTGGCCTTGAGATAATCGTGTAGCGTTTTTTGGGAAATTTCAACCTCCATAGAATTTGAACTCGCATGCATCAAATGAATTCTTCCATCGCGCTCCACAGCAAAACCTACATGGACAATATCCAGATTTTTTATCGAAGTGGTGATCGCAATCAGATCGCCTGGCATGATGTTTTCCTCATATTTTTCGATCTCTGCCTTTGGTAAAAAATAATAGGTCCTGGACTTGATCGTTTCCTCAGAGCGTTTGATCTGATCCAAAAACTCAGGATTGCTCAACTGGGGATAAAACTTGGGGTTTTCGGACATAAAAGACGGTTGGTTGACATAAACTGTTCCTCCAATTTCTTGAGTAACATCTTTTATGATCCCTTTTTGCTGGTTTTGATAAATCCAGTCCGAAAAATAATGCAGCCTTGATGAATAATCCTTTCTGATTCCCTCCTGATACCTAAGCCACTCGAGTTCTTTCTCATAGGTTTGATAGGTTAGCATTCCTCTTTTGGCAAGTCTGGCCAAGGTGACAACTGTTTCTAGGTACGTGGTACAATCCAAACCTGTCAGATTAATCACGAGTTTTTCTCCACCGGGAAGGTCCAAGGTCTTCTCTACATAAGGTGTTTTCAGAAAGGTGCTGCCAATTTCTACCGTCAATTCCTGAATGGATTGATCAGAAAGGTCTTTTTGAGAAAGTTCAGCCATGACCGATTCAAGCCGCTCACGGTCTTCCAATGAGCAAACCGTTTGTCCCTGAACCCAAACAGGAAGAATAATGAGGTATAAAACAATCAGACGCAGTTTCATCAGGTAGTAAGATTAAGTTGAAATAGGCACCAAAAGTTAATTCTTAATCCCCAAATTGGGTAAGGAATTTATTTTTGTTTGAAAACACATGACAAGGCTTTTTGGATTTAAAGGAAATCTGCAAATCCAGATGCGCTTTGAGCGGTTATTGCAGTTTTAAACCCTGTTTTCCTTCAATATTTTAATAAAGACCAATAGGAAGAATACAAAAAATATCCAATCATTAATTCCATAAATGGAGTAGAAGAGCCCTGCCATGGTATCTTTTTCATACACATCCGAAAGATTGTTATTCAGTATCCATTGAATCCAAATATAGCCATATATGAATTTTTCAACTGCAAAGACGCCAACAAGCCATTTCACTTTGTGATAATTTTTTGCAATGGACATATAGGCCAAGCCCCAGATGACAATCATCAATAGGCCAAAATTTGACATCACAACGGGGTCAAATTCAGGGATAGTTGAATTGGTAAATCCTCTTGAAAAAACCAAAACTGTCAAATTCATCAAGCCTGAAATGATAAATCCTTGTGTAATTGTTTTATTTTTAATTGTCATCGGATAGTTTTATGAGTTGCTTCGGTCGATTGATTCAAAATTCTCCTGAGGTATAAACCTTAGAAAGTGTTTTATTGTCGGAATAACCATTTATATGAATGTTGTACAGCACGTTTTGCACATTTAACGCTTGCGATTTCCCAAGTGATTCCCAGCATGCTGGAGAGAACTGATGGTGTTTGCCTTCCCAACAAACTTACTCAAATGGACGGAGTTTTTAATTTATAATTTTCCTTCCACTGGTGACGGGCATTGATTGTGCTTAGAATAATGAATGTTGGTCAAGCCCGAAATATGCATTTGATTTTCCAATCTGATTTTCTCGCCGTTTCAACTCCAATAGGAAATCTCAAGTCTGTTTTGGATTTAAGGACGGGACATTACAATTCCGTCCTTTCCACATATTTACTCCAGTGATGCTGTTCTTTGAACCCCAGCATTTCCCTGATTTTTAGATTGGAAAACAAGGCTTCATGTTCTTCCAATTCACGGGAAATCGGAACACCAGGGAAAAACCGCTCAGCCAATTCCTTGCTGGGGATGATCGCACCATTGTGGTCGTTTCCAGCATTGAAAATCTGAAACCCAAGGTCATTTTTTTGCAAACATAAATCTACAATCTGTCCCAGGTCACGCGCATCAATGTAGCAGAAGGCATTTCTGCGGCGGACTTCAGGGTTTTCGAAATATTTCGGAAACAGCTCAGCATATTCGTGCGGCTCAATCACATTTCCGATACGCAGGGCATAAATATCAACCCCTGACCGTCGCTGAAAGCTCCGTGCAGTTTTTTCATTCACCACCTTCGATAATCCATAACTGTCCATGGGGTCTACATCATAGTCTTCCTCCAAAGGCAAGACATTCGGGTTGGTTTGGCCGTCTGAAAAACAGACACCGTATGTGGTCTCTGAGGAAGCAATGATTATTTTCTTGATGCCAAGCTTCACCGCTGCTTCGATCACATTGTACGTGCCGATCGTATTGACGCGAAAAGTCTCATTGTCAGGGTTGATCAGGATCCTGGGCACCGCGGCAAAATGAACGACTGCATCAAACTTTGGAATGCCATTGCCTGATTCCAACTCATCCAATCCGGCATAGGAACTCATGGCATTGAACATCTGTCCGGAATCCGTAATGTCCGCAACCAGATTATCCACACCCGGACAATCCAAGGGTACCAGGTCAACATTCATCACACGATGTCCCTGATTGAGAAGGTAAGGGATCACGTGCTTTCCAGCCTTTCCCGATCCACCGGTAAAGAATATTCGCATTTTGGTCATGGTTTTTGATTTGATAATGATTTTGATTTTTTCCTCGTAGCGCATGTGTACGCTATAGGCGCAAGGTCAGCTTCCAATAATTGATTATAAATGTAGGGAAATTGATGTACTTTTTTGTGAAGGACAATGGCTTATTGCTTTGATTCACCTTTAACACCTGAATAAATGATCCGTTACATGGCCTCCCAGTCGATATTGGCAGTGTGCCAGCGAATGAAATTGGCTTTTCTTGATTTATGATGAAGCCAATTTAACCCGATATAGGCATTAGGTTTCACAATAAGGATTGAAACGGCAGGAAAATCACACCATATGGAGAATTTGCTGCCACACCACAGGGTGAGCCAAAAATAGGGAGCAGCTGACTGATTATGAAGTTGGTCTGAATGAAATAGACATTGCATACCAGGGGTTTAAAATTGAATCCAGAATAATCTTTGGAATGGTGCGCCTTTCAAACTCTTTTTCCTCAAATGGGTTGATACAGGCATGGAACCTTACGCAATCATCGATGAATCCAGTTTTCCCATTGTTCGGATTCGTTTTACCGGGAACAAAAGCAACGATCAGAACTTTCAATCTTACCTTGATCAAACAAAAGCCTGTTATCGGTTTGGCAAACGTCTCGCTTTAATTTTTGATGCCTCGAATGCAGGCATTCCATCCATGTCCCATCAAAAAATGCAAGCCAATTGGTTGAAAGAAAATAAGGAGCTGATGCAGGACTACTGTGTTGGAACAGCTTATGTTATCCCCAATGTAGCGATTCGCGCTATTTTGAAGATGATTTTTTCATTCCAGAAGCAACCCGTGCCCTATCAGGTTTTCGAAAATGAAGAAGAGGCTGAGGCTTGGGTAAAAAGCCTTGAGCTAGATTAAGGGATTGCGAGGCAAAGTGTTTCCCAACCCATTGAATTACTGGTGGATTTACTCCTTTTAAAATCTCCCAGCAATCCCTTTTTACACATGCATTCCATTCTTTATTTTGGAAGAATTTTCGCGGAGAAACTATTTTGGACCCGTTTTATGCATTGCCAATTCCATTTCAACTTGGAATGGCTCGATTATCAGTCTTTGTTTCCTGTATTCGACTTCATATTTCCATTTCCAATGGATCGCAGAGAGGATTGCATGAATAAGAAACCCTATGAATTGTGGTGTAAATGAGAATGGTTTGTACTGCGGTAATTTAAGCCAACGTGGTATATTGATATATAAGTGATTCTATAAGATTGAAAGGAATGGAGAAATTGGAAATGGTCAAAAGTAACAATAGGATAGCTATCCATACAAACGACATCATTATTGGTCTTTTAAATATTGAATAAAGTAGCTTAACAGCATCTATAAAAGTAAAGTTGATTTTTTAGTTGAATTCATTTTTAATGGAATATTGATTATGTATAGCGCTTTCCCCTCTCAAAACCCCGATTTTTGGAATTTCATCATCATGGAATACCGGGTTTTCCCACTATTATTTTAATGATGGTTTTGAGGCTGGATTTTAAGTCAAAGAATTTCAGGATTTTTCTCCTATCAAACAGAATTTCAAATTTTAAGCAAAGTTTAGCGCTGTATTATTTAATCTTTTATGTTTAAGGAAGTATTTGAAGGCGTCAAATTTTTTTCCGGAAATATTATCCTTATTTTTGCGATCCAGCGAATTAATTGACTATTTATTTAGTATTTTATTTTTATCCATGTTAGAAACACTCCAAACAAAATTAAAAGAGAAACCGAGCAGAAAAGAACGTGAGGTTGTGATTGTGTATCCTTTTAACACCGAAACCAAAGAAATTTTTTTAATTCAAGAATACATTCACAGCTATGATAGAAAATTCTGGAAATTTGTGAGTGGAGGGGTTGACAAAGTGGACAAAGATATACTGACACACGCCATAGAGGAACTCGCAGAAGAAGTAGCAATGCAGTCTGCCGTAGTTTGCCATTTGTACTCATCAGAACGTGTTTTTGGCAATAGACCTATGCATTACTTTATTGCAGAGAATCCGATTGTTATGGAAAATCCACCGGAAAATCCCGATGAGGATTATATCACGGATGCCAAATGGGTAGACCAAACCGAATTTCAACAAATGCTCGACAGCAAGGAATTGTTATGGGATCAAGGGACCATGTGTGCATTACAAGCATTTAGAAAATATCAGTAAGAGACCTTCTTTGATAAACCGACAGTGATTTTGTGTGGGGCGAGTCAGGTTTCAATTTCTTATTTCAATAATTTTGACAATTTCTTCTCTATTGACTTTCAATAAAAGGTCTTTCATCCTTCTATCGATTAAGCAATTCCAAAGATATGAACTGCTAATCAATAATAATTTAGCGACCATTTGCCTTCTTCTTACTTCTGCTACTATTTCGACTTGTAAATATTGATGAAGCCCAGCCAAATCTTTTTTAATGAGTCTGTAAAACGCTTCATTTACTTCGGTTTTGTAGACAGTATTCTTGTTAAATTCTAATTTCAATAAACCTTTAATAAAGCCATTTTTTAGCGCGAGGAGTATTGCTGTATCGTCTTTTAAGAAATCCTTTTCCCGTATAGATTTCAATAATGTTCCATTTACACTCATGTGTAATTTAGGATCCTTTTCCTTTGAAGCAATGAGCGCATCAGAATACCTTTTATACCCTGATAATTCGATTGGTTTCATCAACACATAATAAACAATGTCATATACAAAAATCAACTTCAAAAAAAGTGTGATAAAGCCATCAATATCTCTTAAAACGTTTTTCATTACATAAACTTAAATTTGCATATCGGCTGTGGATGCTTTGAACCCGTTTTATGTATTACGGACTCCGCTCAATATTGTAATTGACTGACAATCAATTGTATATTGACTATTTTTGATTTCACTTTATTGGTGTTAGGAAATATTCTCTCAATAGGCTGATTTTCTTTCCCTTTCAATCCCATTTGGAAACCTATTGCCTATTTCGGCTTGAATGGTAAATATAGTTCATTTAACCCGTTCGATAAATCGCTGATTTTATTCTATGCTGAATTCGCCTAATATTCAGTGGATTGTTTGTGATTTTTGATTTCATATTATCATGGCTCCGTCTTGTTCTTCAAACAGTCTGATTTTTTTGAAGTTTCAATCCCCATGTTTTCTTTCGGCGTTTGCTCTTGCGCCATGGTTCTGATAGTGGTAAGTAGCACCATAGTGATTGGGCACCCTTTATTGTAAAATTCACCTGCGCAAATTTATTGAAAGGTCAATCGGTAGTGAATAAGGTGGCATCTTGTGGCGAATGAAGATGTTTTTTGCATTAAAACTTCTGACCAACGAAAAATTTATACCCTCAAAATCAGCCAATTTTAGGTGCTGAATATTTCTAACCATTTTATTTATTTTTCAAATGTGCTGGATTAAGCCAATTTTTATTGTCTAGGAGAATTGGGATGAGAATCGTTTTTGAAAGGTAAATGATGACTTTGTCGATCATGGCCGATCGTTCCATTCCACATCAAGCTTATCCAATACCTGATTTAATTCAGCAAGAGATTTGCCTTCAATTAGATTAACCTTAATCTTCATCACTTGCTGTTCAGTTTTGAGGATATACTTTTCTTTGGCGTGTTGGATGGAATTGATCTCTTCCAATTTTATTTTCTTTCCCCAAGGCCAGTTCTGCTTGATCATTCCCTCTTCTATGGTCAAATATTGGTTTTTAACCTGATTCGTATAAAAAACAAAGTAAAGTCCGGAAAGAACAATCCAGGTGATGCCAAGCAGCAATCTTTCAAACAACCAAAAATTTAAGATTCCAATTGCCAACCAAAATATTGCAAAGAACAAACTCATGGCTACTTCATTTTTTTTGTAGTGTATTGTCATGAACAGTGTTTATTTTATGGATTGATAATCATTTATGCTAAGCTCTTTTGATAGGTCTACTCTTTTGGGAAGATTTCTTATCATTTCAATTCTGAATCTTCGTTTGCGTCGGAATACGATTGAAACCCTGCTTTTCCATCATTTTCTTCAGTTAAATCTAGCTGATTGAGTTGGATTTCTTCCAGCCCAATCTTAATGACGATGGGTCAGGTCATTCGCTATTTCTAAGTTTCAGTTTCATCATTAAGTCGGTCTGTTCGGCATTGCCCAATTTGAAAACGTGTTTGTCAAACTCAAAGAATCCGTTTTTCTTGTAAAATTTTATTGCTCTCGGATTCTCTTCCCAAACGCCCAACCAAACATAGTCAGCATTTTTATGTTGGGCAATTTGAATCGCCTTGTCGTATAGTAATTGTCCAACGCTTTTTCCCTGAAAATTCTTTAAAACATAGATGCGTTCAATTTCAAGGGCTTTGTCGTCTTTCAGTTCGGTTTGCGATTGTCCAAAGTTGATTTTCAAGTAACCGATTACTTCGTTGTCAAGTGTTGCGAAATAAATTTCCGCGTTGTTGTCGCTGAGTTCAGTCGTCAGTTTGGCTACTGAAAAACCTTCTTCAAGATACGCTTTCATATTCTCTTCGGTGTTGCCGAAGGCGAAAGTTTCAAAAAAGGTCTGTTTGCCAATTTGCTGTAATTGGTCAAGGTCGGCAATGGTTACTTTTTTGATATTTAAATTTTCCATAGATAAAAAACAAACTTCCAAAGAAATTTTGACAGGTAATATACAATGAGTTTTGGAATGGGGGTTAAAGATGAAATCAACCGACTGGTCATTAATGGACTATCGTTTGAAATGGGATTGGCATTGCATGTCAAGGGTTTTAACCCGTTTTATGCATTACGAACGCTTTTTAATATTTTAATTTACTGATAATCAATTGGATGCTGGCTATTTTTGACTTCACCCTATTGGTGTCAGGAATTATTCTTCCAATAGACTGATTTTCTTTCAGTTTCAATCCCATTTGGAAACCTATCGCATATTTCGGGTTTTAATAAAAGCCCAATTTTGATGCCTTTAGCAGGTCCATTTTTCTTCGGATGTTCGCCAGAATCCAGAAAATAAAAGCCCTGATAGACTTTTACATCTATCAGGGCTTGCCGATCATTGCCGGGGTAGGGGATTTCGGTTATTGCCAAAGGATAAGGCCGGTTGTTTAGTATCTCGTTTTAAGCACGATTTCCCCGAGGTCTTTAATTTCGTCCTGAAGCGTAAATATTACCCTTCCTTTTTTAGAAATTACTTCCCATGCGATCATGCTGGTGATGTCATCAATTGCATGAGGTGCGGTGATATCATCCACCAAATCAAAAGTCCGCTCGTTTTTCATGATGACTGCTTGTGCGAAGTCTTGATGAACGATTAATAATTCTCCACGTCCGTCTATTGATGCTTCATATATCTCTTGCAAATCGGTCAGTACTTTTCCCTGCGATACAGCTTCCTGCATTTCACCAATGGCATCAGTTCTGAGTTGTTTTTGTTGTGCTTTCACAAGCTCCCAAGATTGTTTTGCAATATGGTGTGTTGCAACATTGTTGTAATCAATCGTTGCATATCCTATATAAGCACTCGGCTTGTCAGCCACTTGTTGCAAGCGACTGTAATTATCTTCCGTTGCTACCACGACGCATTTCAATTCAGTTTCATTGTGCACTTTTACCAGAGCTTTATCCACCTTATTCAAAAATTCTCGAACCAAATCATCCAGATGTTTGGAGTCGCTTCCTCTATCGGAATGTGTGTTGTAATGGCTGTTTTCCGATAAAGGAAAATCATCATTTCTCACTTCTTTGATGATGTCGTCATTGATGACTTCAAAAAGCTGAACACCACTTTGAGAAAGGAGCATCAGTAAATAATTTTCACTGCGATTGTAATCTTTAATCAGTGAACGAATGGCAAAACTATCGGAAATATGAACACCACCATTACTGGTTTCCCATGAAGATTTCACAATTTCCTGCGTGTCATTGGAGAGAAAAATGTGCAAACTATCCAAATTGTAGTTGGTGTCAATTTCATTGCCCACGGCTTCAATTTTTTCCAGCAGTTGTGCTGCGGGTCTTTTGCCAAAATCATTTATCACCCTTTCTTCGGCCTCTTTCAACAGGTTTTTAAGTAATATTCCATCTTTTGCATTGTCAGGATGGGTACGGTGGGTTTTCAACGAGATGGTCACACATGGGGAATTTTTCTCTGTGGCCAATTTTTGTAATTGTTCTTTTAATGTCATAATGATTTTTTCTTTTTAGTTTTCTAAAATTCCCGATTCTTCCGATTGCGCTCTTTGAAAAGTGGGGTGAATTGGCTTTTTAACCAATACTACATACTGATAAAACGTGTTCCACGAGCAATTAGTTGTGGGTTTTGTTTATGAAGCTCCATTGGAAAGCCCAATCTAGGGGATTGGTATTTCACGCAAAATACAAGTTCGATATCCTCGATTTTACAAAAATTGCTGGTTTTCAGTTTGTTGTTTTTCTTCCAACATCAAAAGGAGCCATGGATTGAGGTATGATTTTTCCTTTTCTCCGCTATTTGATTTTAAGCATCAGTTTTCTTCCAATGCGATACAGAGGAAGAAGAAAAGTGGTACGGGCAGTCGCTGCGAATGCATTGTTTGGACGGCTATCCCCTTGTCAGGCCTGGGATGAAAAGGGCAAGAATCGATGCTTACCCAATTCCCTCAAAATGCATCCTCCAATCCAGTGAACCGGTTTCGGTTTTTTTTGGGAAGACCCGTATGCCGGAGATATACATCTGGGGGCCGGCGTGGGCGTGAGGGGTATGGATCAAGGACCCCTACGATGAGCAAGCGTTTACATATGAATGGGCCCCCATTCTTCAAAAATAGGGTTGTAATGATGTTATTAGGTTTCTTTGCCTGGCAGTCTTACTGTATTGTTCCAATAGTTTTTTAAAGTCTCAGCTAAGCTATCTAATCCATAAATGTCATCAGGCTTCACAATATAAGAACTGGATTGCTCCTTATATGCCTTCATAATATCTTCCTTTCTAGAGGATGTTGTGAGCATTAAAATGGGGATGTGTTTTAACTCAGACATTGATTTTATTTTTTGGAGAGCTTCATGACCATCCATTATTGGCATGTTGATATCCATCAAAATCAAGTCCGGCATTTTGACTTTTTCAAAGGGGGTTTCTTTCTTTAAAAAATTGATGGCTTCTGCACCATTCACAACATGATATAGCTCTTTTAAAAATGCTTGTTCTTCCATTGCTTCTCTGATTAGAAAGGCATCTTCTTTGTTGTCTTCTACTAAAAGTATAATTAGTTTTTTCATAAGCTAAAGTTTTGGTATTGTAAATTTGAATATAGTTCCTTTTGATTCATTTGGTTCAAACGATATTTTCCCCCCGTAAGCGGAAACTATTTTTTTACAACTTGCCAGACCTATACCTGTGCCGCTATACTCGGAGTCAGTGTGTAAGCGTTTAAAAATTTCAAATACTTTATCCTGATGTTCCGGATTGATGCCAATGCCATTGTCAGTGATACTAAATGCCCAGGATTTTTCATCTTCAGTAGCATGAATAGTTATTTCAGGCACATTGTCCTCCGGTTGATATTTAATTCCATTGTCAACTAAGTTGGTGAACAGTTGGACAAATGAACTGGTGTCTCCTTTAATCGTTGGTAATTTGGACTTAGAGAGGATCGATTTTTTGAATTTATCATCATTGTGGTAATTGGCAAATATCATATCTAAAAGTTCATCCAGATTCACCTGCTCTTTCCCCACATCCCCAGTCTTAGAAAAGTCAAGAATATCAGTTATCAAGTTCTTCATTCTTCCAGCGTTATTGTACGCATTGTCAATATAACTGTTTGCTTTCTCATCCAGCTGTTTGCTATATCTTTTTTGCAGAATAGAAAGGTAGGTAGTAATACCTCTTAAGGGTTCTTTTAAGTCATGCGCAGCAACATATGCGAACTGTTCCAATTCTTCATTTTTTTGTTCCAGCTGCCCCTGTATGGATTTGATGTGGCTGATGTCCGTTGCGGCAAATAGATACCCGTTGATTTTGTTATCCAATACTATTTCAGTTACTGACAATAAAATCAAAAGCACTTTGCCATTTTTCTTTTTAAATGTCCATTCACGAGTCCTTTGTTTTTTATCATTGGCTAGGGCATGAACCAAATCCAGTTTTTCGCCTTCTTCGGGCAGGCCAATGAGGATTTCTTTTGCGAATTCCTTCCATTCATTTTCTAAAAAAAGAAGATGCTGAATACTTTTGCCTTTGACTTCTTCATTTTTATACCCTAAGATTTTCCTGACTCCGGTATTCGTATTTATTATTTTTCCATCAGTGGTAGTTGATACAAATGCCACTTCGGTAGTGGCATCCATAAGCGCTTCATTCTCTGCCAAAAGTTTCTTTAATTGTATTTCTGTATGCTTTAGTTTTGATATATCAATAATCTGTGAAATAAAGTAAAGTACTTTTCCATCTCCGTCTTTTACCATGGAAACTGCCAAAAGGATGTAAACGATTTGACCATCCTTATGGTAATATCTTTTCTCCATTTGGTAATGATTCCGCTCACCTCTAACCAATTCCCCTAACAATGCCAGATCTGCGTCAAGATCGTCCGGGTGGGTAATGTCCTGAAATGTAAGTTGTTTTAATTCCTCCTCTGTATATCCCACCGTCTCACAGAGTTTGGTGTTGACTTCCAGCCATTTTCCATTTTTATCCAATAAAGCCATGCCCACAGCTGCATTCTCAAAATTCCCTCTGAAGGCCTCTTCACTAATTCTTAGGGATTCTTCTTTTTGCTTTCTCTCAGAAATATCCTGATGAGTGCCGTACATCATCAATGGTTTGTGATCTTCCGTCCACTCGAATACTTTTCCTCTATCATACACCCATACCCAATGGCCGTCCTTGTGCTTCATTCGTGCTTCAAAATCATAGAATTCTGATTTTTTCTCAAAGCATTCATTGAGCTTTCTGCCAGATTCCTCCAGGTCATCCGGGTGAGCCAACATCATCCACGTCTCTATACTGATTGGCGCCAGTTCTTCCAGCGTGTAGCCCGCAATCTCCGCCCAACGCTCATTAAACACCGTTTCTCCTGTTTGTACATTCCACTCCCAGGTGCCTACATTGGTGCCGTCTATTACAGATTTATGTTTCCGCCTGGCGTCAACTATTTCTTGCACCGGTCGTCCTTCTGGGACTACATAAATAACCTTTCCCTGATCATCAAAAATGGGTTTCAGGCTAAATAAAATGGTGATTGGTGTTTGGTTAGCAACCCAAACGACAACTTCATATGCAGCCACCTCTCCGGAAAGAGCTTTCTGAAAATTCTTTTTAAGCTCCTCTTGGGTTTGCGCTGATATTTGCCACCAGTAGCAATCCCAAAAATATTTGCCAATCACATCTTCATGCTTTAAAGCTGCCATATTCAAGGCAGTATCATTGGCTTCCAATAGGATGCCTTCTCTATTTAAAAAGCCGATAAAAGAAAAAGTTGAATTGAAAATCCCCTTGAACTTAAGTTCGTTCTCCTTGATTTTTGTGATGTCCTGAAAACTGCCAATAAGTTTGTTTTCTATTTTTCTACCCGTACTTCTCACCCATTTGTGATTGCCTTTGGCTGTGATCAGAATACATTCCACATCAATGGGCTCGTCATTTTTTATGGCCCTTTCAAGCGCATTGGCAATGAGGTGTCTGTAGTCAGGATGGTAAAATTCGATTGCATTTGCCCTGTAGTGATCATAATCTAAAGCAACCTCATGAATCTGATAGACGACCCTACTCCAAAATGTTTTTCCAGTGATCAAATCCAACTCCCAAGTCCCGATTTGATTTGCCTCTTCAGTAATTGTAAATAAAAGGTTCTTCTTTATTAATTCACTATTTAACGCTTTGATTTCCCTTTGAGATCTTCTCAATTCCAGAAGACTTGTGGTTTGCATTGCCAGTTTCTTCAACAAATCAATTTGTGTATCACTCAACTGCTTGGGAGAATCATCAATGACACAAAGAGTGCCCAGAGGAAAACCATTTAAACTTATCAAAGGAATGCCCGCATAAAAGAGGATATGAGGATCGCCTATAGTAAAGGGATTATCCGAAAAACGCTCATCTTCCCTTGCGTCATTTACGACCAAGGCTTGATCAGGAGTGTTAATGGCATGGGCACAGAAAGAATAATCTTTTGAAGTTTCCCTCATCTTCATTCCATGGTGAGAAAGAAACCATTGTTTGTCTTCCGTCACCAAACTAATCAAGGAAGAATTGGTGCCGCAGATTTGTGCGGCCAAGGAGGTGATAAAATCATATTCCTTATTTTCATCCACCCCGATTATTTGGTAAGCGTTTAGCTCCTTGAGCCTGTCTTGTTCATTGAAGGGTATGTTCGGTTTTTTCATTTCTAAAATGTTTGCTAACAGTTTGCCGCCATATGCAGACCGGATTTTTAGCCCTTACCTGTCCTATGAAGAACGAAACCTCCGATTTTATACTTGCGTATTGGTGATTTCACCAGGAATGCTGCTCATTTCTTCGTTACTATTTGAGTTAATTTTATCATCGTCCTAAATGAGATGTCGGGATGTGCAACTTGATTTACTGTCCCAACTACAAATATATTTTTTTTTGGGCTGTAATAAGCCAATGCACCCGAAAGTCCTGAATGCCCGATGAAATAGGGCACACCGCCTGTCGGGTTAAAAATCCAAGGAAGTTTAAATAAGTGAATGCCTATCCCCGATTTCATTGGGAAAAATATTTTATTCCATTCTTGCAAGTCGTTGATGTATTCTTTAGGAAATAATTTACCTGAAAAAAAGGCGACTATAAATGTAAGCATATCGGTTGATGTAGAAACCATTCCACCATCAGAACCAAATGAGGTCATCGCTTTTGGAATGTCCAGTGCTTTCGCTTTATGATAAAGCGTTTTTGGAGTCTTGTCGGTTGTGTCTTTATACAAGTAGGTTTTAGATAGGTTTATAGGTTTGATTATCAGTTGATCGCAGTTGTCCGAATAGGATTTGTCTGTAACGACGGCAATGATTTTGCCGAGCAACTGAAAATGAGTATCGGCATAATTTGCTTTGTTTTTTGTTCCCGGAAGAAAAAGTGGTTTCAATGCTTTTGTTCTTTCAATAGCTTGTTCAAAAGTCCAAAATTCGTCGTTCCCATTTTTAATGTCATCTTCCAAACTATTCCCGTTTGCTCCCTTTCCTTGAAAATAATCGGCAAGTCCGGATGTATGCGCCAATAGATGTTTGATCGTTATCTCCTCAGAATAGTCCTTCCCATTGTAAATGTGTAACCCTTTCATCACGGATTTGTCCAAGTATTTACTGATTTGGTCGTCAAGGGTTAATTTACCTTTTGACTTCAAGTGTAGAATAATGGCAGTCGTAAAGAGTTTTGTCGTGCTGGCAATGAAGTAGGGTTGTTCAATTGAGATATTGCCCGAAGCTCCAAACCAAGTAAAACCTTCTTTCTTTATCGCGAACGAAGTCCCGAATATTTTCTTTCCGTCAACGGTTTTGTCTAGAACCGCCTGCAAGGAATTTTCTTTTTCAGTCATATTTGTCTCGGTACTGATCTGTCCGAATGTGGCTTGTATAATTGTCAGGCAAATTGAGACAGTTGGTTTTTTTACCCTTGTCTTTTACGCTTCCGACTATCGTAAAGTGTTTTTAACCGCAATTCCGGCAAAAAAATAACTATTTTATTCGACAATCCAAAATTGAGATTAAAACTTAGTTGGACGGAGCTTCTTGGATGATGGGGATTTATTTGCCGTATTTTTTGGCGAAGATTATAGTCGAAGGCTAGGGGTTATTTTTTTTGGAAAGGTTGTCTTGCTATCGGATCCTGGTTGATTCTGTGTACGCATTCCTTTCCCTAGCGTGCCTTGGTTTGTGCAATTTTGGTTTACCACAAGTGTGCCGGCGGAGTACTGAACGACCACTTTTGCCGAACGGTGTCATTGGTTCGGTGTTTTCTTCGTGAGTCAATTTGTTATGATTTTGTAAGTAATTCCTTTACAAAATTGAGATCGGTTGTGTCATCCTTTTTTATTGTCAAAAAATATTTTGTCTGCCAATTTTGAGTTCTCTCTGCTTGTTTATTTGTCGCAATGTCCCAAGGTGGATAAACCCGAATGCCACGTTTTCCCCCTTGGCCGTTTCTGGTTATTATTCCATTGTCTGCCAAAACAGATTTTGGGAAAATAAATTGTCCAAAGTTGTCACCACTTTTTGAAGTAATTATAATAAAATCTAAGTCGTCAGAAATGTCAAACGGTTCTGTTATTCCATCTTTGTTTCTTTTCCATAATGTGACAAACTGCCCCATTTTTGTCGGTGTTATCCTAGAGTCACGATATTGAACTTTATTTCCGTTTAGTCCGAATGAACAAGCTCCATATTCTAAACTTTCGGAATTCAACTTTGGGTCTGTCAAGTCAAAACCACACTTCTCATAAACCAATTCTATTGCGACTTTTAGGCCGCTATGAAATGAATTTATTGTTGTCAATGTGCTTTCTGTTGTCATGGTTTAAGTCGGTATTGTATTTCGGTGTCTTTTTTTAAGCTGTCCGATAGCGTGATTCAGCTTTGAGACGACGGCATTCGGAACCGTTCTCCTTCATCTTACTCTTAACTTCTTAAAGATAGTGAATAAACCGACTCCGTTTCTGTGTATGGTCCCGGTTGACCGGGAGAGAATGTCCGAGCGGAAACCTATAAACCTGATCAGATTGGGCGTGGATCAAGTCCATGCTTAAGAATAGGCCCTTCGTTCAAAAACACCTACAATCCAGAGAAAGGGGCAGAGCTAAAGAATACTTTTGTTGCAAATTTTTAGTGTGGGGCGGCAAATAGTCGATGTTAATTTTTTAATTTATTCCAATCCTATCCAATCAATCAACAATTCGAAGTCTTCTTCTTGCTTGTTGGCAATCAAAAAACTCAATTGTTTGATGCTTTTAAAATTGAAATGAGGGCTGTTCAATTGGCGTCCTCGAAACTGGGGGTAAAATTCACTGATTGCTAACTTGATGGTTTCCCATTCTCCTGAAGTGGCAAATTTGTGCACGTAAGACTCAGACTGCGAAATATCGCCCTTTAATCGAAATTCATAATGCTTGCCATCTCCTTTTACGCGCAAAATAATATACTTATTTTCCGCCGCCAGTGCTATCATTGTGTTCAATTGTATCGAGGCAAATCCTCCGTTGTTCGCCAATGAAACCTGACCTGAAAACTGTCCCTGTCCTGCATCGGTAAGGACCAATGAACTTTTGGATACACCACCCATCACACCATCGTTGACAATACGCCATTCATTGATGTTCGTTTGGGTTGAGAAAGTATAAATCTTTTCCATGTTTGATTTAGTGGATAAGCTGAGTAGGAGTGAAATGAAGACGTATTTGATCATTGTGATTTTTTAACCGTGAAATGATTACGATGAGGCTATTTATAAAGTCGGTCATATTTACCAGTTATATCAATTTTCTAACATCATTTCCTTCGTTACTGTTTTTCCCCATTCTCTTTCCTGCGTCTTTTTTTAAGCTGTCGGGAAACGTGATTGAGCTTGGAGACGACTGCATTCGGATCCATATCCTTCCATCTTACTCTTAACTTTTTAAAGACAGTGAATATTCTATTTTCACTAAACCCCCGCTGTATCCAAAGTGATGTTGGCAAAAGTTGTTGTTTTATTTTTTTAACCCGAGCGGAAACGCAAAAACCTGATCAGATTGGGAGTGGATCAAGACCATGCCTACGCATGGAAGGGCTGAGTGTTAAAAAATGACCTGTTTAGGTCATTTTAGCGAGGGGCCAGGATGCAGGGGAGGTGGAAGAGGAGGATGGGAAGTCGCTCAGAGCCCGATTCTGATTTCTACAATAAATTGTCACGCCGGAGAAGAAAGGGCTATGAATCACTTGCTAATTAAGACAGTACCTCGACTAGCGCCTGTTATTCTTATGTTGTGGGAGTGAATCTTTTATACAAGGATTCAATTTCTGCTGTTATCCAGCCGTTCATCGTGTATAATTTTCTGACTACAGTTACTTTGATAGTCTCATCTTCCAATATTTCAATTGATTTAAGCTCAATTAGTGTATTTTTACCATCATCTGTAATATTTTTTCTAAATGTAGCTGAAGATAAATCATCTTTAAATTCACCAATAAGTGTATTGCCGTATAGATCATAATAAAAGTTATAGAAGCGTGTGTTATACACTGTTATAATTTCATTGGTTTTCAATCTTTGTTCATTCTCTGTAGGCCAAAATTCTAAGAAAACAAATTCCTTCTCGGTGAAAAAACGTTCATCTTTATAAGGTATCCTAATTTCAATGGTTGAAAATAAAATCATCGAATTTTCATCAAGAAGATTGGTTGATTCAATTCCATCATTATTTAAGTCTACAGCTGCCTTTGATATAGAGGATAGTATTTCGTATTTCCCATTGAACTTTTCATTGAGCAGTGGTCTGATATTATTATCCAATTCGTTATTCTCGCAACTAAAGAAAATGAATAAAAGAGCAATTAAAGGAAGTAATATCTTCTTGTCTTTAAGTTTTTTTTTCATATAAAATTTGGTCTCAGTTTATTTCTAATTATTTTTTTGTTAATGTATCCCGCCTTAATAGGCGCTAACGGTTAGTATATGAAAAGTAGTCGATTTCGAAGGATGAAACCTTCGGTTAATCACAAAGTTTGATACGAGTCAAAATCCTTGAATTTACTGCTATTTCACCTATTTTTTATATACATTTTTGGCGGAAGTGTTAATTTTAAATGGTTTCATTTAGTTGGTTCAACAATTATTCTTCTATAACTGGTTAATTTGGGTGTTCCGTTATCTGTAACCTCGCAAACTACATGAAAATTTTTCCCAGCAGAATTTGCTGGTATCTCTATGGTAACCTTATTTGAATTACTGTTTAATAGGTTGACAGTGCCATTATAGGTACCTGCTTCGGGTTGGGTCCACCATTTATAATTTAAAGTATCTCCATCAGGGTCAGACGAAGCTGATGCATCAAGTACAATTTTGGTTCCCTGAGGAGTGTTTTTTGTAATAATATCTAGACTGAAGTCCCCATCAATTGCAACAATTGGATTTCTATTGCCTTTGCCTTCTTTTGCCCAATCCATTCTTGCAGCAAAATTATTAAATATAGCCGGGTAAAAGTAGTCCATATACTCCCTGCAAGTATTGTATTCATTTCTTTGATAATTGACGTATGAGCCAATGTTATCTTCTCCCAAACCCCATTTAGAAAATCCACCCCAACTCGATTGAGTCGGATTATCAGGATTGTTGAGGCCGTTTGGTAGAACATGTAAAAATGCTGGTGTATCACCTTCCACGCCATACTTGTATTTTGGATATTGACTTCCCAGATTTCCATGATTTTGAATATTTTTTTCATATTCTGACCATTTGTTTTTACCAGTGCCATTCTGATATTTCCATGCACATTCATCCCATATGAATAGAAGGTCCTCTGAAAAATCACGACGCATCCACGCATGTGAACTGATTTCAAAACTTGATTTTTGAGGCCTATCCTGGTCGGTTATGGCATACACCCGAAGTTTATTCAAAAAAGTTTTTAATTCTGATTTGCTTCGAGTTTGCTGTACCTGCCAAATAGATTGAGCGAGAGTATTGCCACCTCCCCAAAATGTCACCCAGATTGGACGATTACCATCTTCGTCAGCCAATTGGATAATAAGATTACTACCATCTGAATCATTGTCAACTCCAATTTTATCCATTCCCATTAGCATGCTACCGAACATTGTCCGCTCTCTTAAATAGTTGGCACTTGGCCAGTATCCAATCTTTTGTTTTTCCTCATCTTGTGCAAAACCAGTTTGGTTGGAGCGTTTAAGCAGATTGGGCAAATCCTTTTGATAGGCATCTATAACGCCTGTTGCAATATCTTTAAAATGTTTTACTTTATTAACATCATCCATACTCCAGCCAGTCGTAATGATAATTCCCTCAATTTCATACATGTCTGCATGAACCAAGAGTCTAATGAGTGATTCATGGTCGTCTGGCTCCCAAGTCGATATGTCTGATAATACCACCAGACGCGGCTTCAAAGATGAAGGTAAAGAGGTTTTTGAAGGTTTTTGTGCAAATAAAGAGCTTGAGATTAGAAATAAGCAAATGAATATTCTCATGATTTATTTTTTGGAAGATTTTTTACATAACCGCCAACGTTTTCGGGCTTTGCGTTCTGGCGGGTTTTGGAGCACAAAGTTTCATTAGAGACAAAGCTTGAATTTAGCACTTCACTGTCATAGAAGCATGAAACCCCCGCTTTTGCAAAACGGCTGTTAGCGGGTCGTTGTTTTTCTTGCATTTTTGAGTTCATATGTTGAAAGTATGAGTATTACTAAAATTTCCGCTATAAAGTAAGTATGTCCATATAGTGTTAAAGTGTCTAAATTTTGAAGTAAATGGTAAAATGTAAATAGACAGTAGCAGATGTTAAGTGTAGCAATAATTTTTAAGTAATACTGCCAATTTATTGGTTTTATAAAATATGTTGTCGTTGAATAAACAAAAAAGGCTGTCGCAATACCAAGAAAGATTTTAATAACGCTTTTGGGCATACCAAAAAAATCGTCAAAAGAGTACAAAAAGGATAGTAAAATAATTGAAACGAAGGCTCCAACTGTATCTAATAGAAATATATTTTGTCCACTTATTTTCTCCATTTTCTTATTCCTCCAATCAAAAATAAAAGTCCAATTAAAACTGAAATTAACGAATATGATGTTTCTAATATTTGGTTCGTTTGTTGCATTTCCATATCAAAAATGAGTTCTCCAATTCCACGCAATAAATAAATTCCCGCTATAAGAAAAATAACAGGCTTTAAAAAGGGTAATTTTCGGATTTTACCATCTGCGGAAAGTCCATACATACCAAATATAAAAAAGAAAATAGCCACAACAACCGTAATAAAATACGGATACATAGGATGAATGTTTTGTGCAGCAAGAGCCATTCCATCTGCTATTCCTGTTACTTCAAACATTTTGTCTGCCCAAAATATTCCGACAATATGTAATATTGCGATTAGGATATTCAGGTATCCACCAAGTCTAAGCATAATGTTTTACTTGTCCGAATGAAATCCAATAGTATTGCCTTCCGTATCCATCACAATAGGGCAAAAACCGTGTTCTCCAATTGGAAATTTCGCTTGTTATATTTTGTTTTATGATCATTTTCTGTTTAGTCGTTTTACAATCCCCGCTGACGGTTTCGGGCTTGGCGTTCGGGCGGATTTTTAGCACGAAAGTTCAATAGAATTACTGCTGTTTAACCTTGCACAAATGTTCCATAGAAGCACGTCAGTCGCTATATTGCTAAACCGATGTTATAGGTAGTTTTGTCTACCGTTTTAATGGCGTTTATTTTTTGTTATAGGCTTTCTCATTTCAAAGCCTTTCAATTATTTATTTTTCTAACTATTCTTTATAAAGTGCCTTATATAAATTATCCATTTGATCTTCTGAGAATTCAAAGTTCCGATTTTCCAAGTATTCGTCAAATTTTTCTTGATCGCCTTTATATGTTTTGGTCGCCTGCTCCATGGCCTTATCAAAATCGCCCATGCTCGTGTCAGTCGCTTCAGCTTTTTCTCGTCTCTTTTCAGCAGCAGCAGCACTTTTTTCTTTACCACGAGCATCTCCTCTCATTCTACTTGAAGAAAACATTGTAGGGTCATCATGGGCCTTTGCAGTATCTCGTTTGGCTTTATTAATCACCATTGCGTTTCTCCCTTGATGATCAGTTCCACTACTTCCAGTTCCTTTTTTAGAATGCGGCTTTGCCTTGGGTAGATTGTCAACTAAGTCAGCACTTTTACCCATTGCTTTTACTAATTCCTCATTTGCTTGAGTTGAACCTCCACTCATTTGAATCGGTGCCGACTGAGCGCTATCGTTAATCATTTCCTTACAAGCTTTCAACTGTATGGCTTGCGGACTATTATTTGCCATCTCTTGCAGTTTTCTTTGCACAACAGCCTCAGGTCGATTGTCTTCAAACTGAAAAGTAGATTCACCACTATTCCGCTTTTGAGAAACAGCATTCGCAACCGATTGACTTTTATTTTCTTGTGTTTTGTCAGCGTGTGTATTCATAATTTTCTATTTTCAGTTTTGGTTAATTACCGCTAACGTTTTGTGTTTATGACGGCTGCGGCTTTCGAAGCGTGTTTTTGTCCCACGAGGCCGAAACGAATTTAAGAAAACTAAACTTCATAGCAACACTTCACCCGCAGCTGGCATAAATACGGTGTGTGTGCCTTGAATGGTGAATATAGTTCATTTAAATGAACGTTCCAACGGGTGAAATGCCTGTGCCGATTTTTCGGCATCCCTTACGTGCGGGGCTAAAACGACTTCGATACTGTATCTGGTCCCGGTCGACCGGGAGAAGAAACCTGAGCGTAAACGCAAAAACCTGATCAGATTGGGAGTGGATCAAGACCCTGCTTATGCATGGAAGGACTGAGCGTTAAAAAATGACCTATTTAGGTCAATTTAGCGAGGGACCAGGATGCAGGGAAGGTGGAAAAGGAGGATGGGCAGTCGCTCAAAACCCGATTCTGATTACTACAATAACTTTGTCACGCGGGAGAAGAAAGGGCTATGAATCCATGCTTTCCTATTCCCTCAAGACGCAACCTACAATCCAGTGAACTGGGATCGAGCGTTAGGAAATGATCCCATTGGATCATTTTAGCAAGAGGCCGGAATGCAGGGGAGATACGAGACCCGTAAGCCGATGGCTATCGGCAGTGGTGTGAGAGGCGCACCTCGTCAAAGAGATCTGGCGGGGCCGTCTACTCAATTATAGGCTGGCGTTCTTGTCTGTCGTGGGTTACAACCATTTTTATGTCGTCTGTTTGTCTCATTTGTCGAGTGCTTTTTTGTCTGGCTTGTGAGACGGGTGTTTTTATTTTTTTTTGAAGCGTTGGAAAAAATATTTTGAAATTCTTTCTTGGGTCGGTGAGGTGGAAGCTCTTTTGCAATTTTTGGTTTGTGGGTTGGCTTGTGCGAATTGCAAATGTGCTTACACCTGTGGTGTGGCTAATCTAAAACCATACATTCACCTTTTGAGAGATCGCTTTCAACTTTTTTAAACTTCGTTTCCAAAATAGTTCCATCCTTATATCTAACTTTTAGAATTTGATTTCTACCATAGACTTTGGCACTTTTTACTGGTAAAATATTTTTTTCTTTTGTACGTAATTTTGATTCTGCATTTTGAATAATGATATCCATTCCTGTCTCTCCCAATAGATTGCTCTTTTGATTTTTAACCTTTTCATTATTGGCAAGTTCAATTATTTGTTCTGCTTTTATTTTAGAATTTATTTTATCATTAAGTGCTGCATAGATGTTTAGTTGCAAATGATAGACAATTAAATAATTTATCAAATTCTGGTCTGGTGCAGATTCTTTTTGTAAAACTATAAATTCTGCATATTTAAGTGCTTCGTCTAATTTCCCTTTTTCTGTTAATGAAAATATTAAATTAATAAATATTTCCATATCAAAATAGTCTATTGGCGTAATCCTATTTTTCTTAAAAATATTTATATACTCAATATCAAAACCTTTGGTTTCATTTCTACCTGAACCATAGGCTAGTAACTTTAATGTGTTATATTGAGTTACATCATCAAATATTAAGCTTTCAGTTTTTATAGAATTATAGATGTAGTTTAGAATTTTCAAGCCATTATCCCAAGAACCTTCTGTGTTTATTGAAAATATTGCTAAATCATAAAGTTGCTTTGATAAGTTATTTTCATCTAACAATGAAAATTTTGGTATTAGTTTTTCAAATAATATATCTCTGTAATTAATAAACGATAATAAGGCAATCTGTTTGAATTCATCTAGGCTAAATACGATTTGACTTTCATTTTCTATGTTAGTTGGAACCGTGCTACCATCACATATATTTTCAACTAGATTGCTTAATAGTTCGAAATTTTCATTTTCATTTTTATTTAATTTAATATATGCCAATGTAAATTTTGGCCTTGAATTATTATTACTTAGTTTAATAGCTTCAAAATAATTAGCCAATGCTTGGTCGTGATGATTATCTACTCGATCAATTTCCGCCAAATTGTAATATGCAATTGATTTTAGACGTGAAACGAATTCTTGTGATTGTTTTTCCTTATGGAACGCAGTTTCATTTATTATTTCTTTGAATATTCTTATTGCATCTTCCTTATGATTAGTTTTATCTGACTTTAAAGAAACAGTACCATAATTCAATAGTGCTAAAGCATAAACGCTAGATTTTTTCCCATTGCTTATTACATTCTTGAAACTTTCAAGACTCTCTTCAATTCTGTTTAGATAATAGTATATAACCCCTTTACGATAATGAAGTTCGAAATAATATTTTGGTTCATCATCTTGATCAAAGATTACTCTTTCAAAAAACTCAATAGATTTATTGTATTGAGTTAAAGCATATGCAGAATAGCCAATTGCGTAAAGATAATGTGATTTAGATGAGTTTTCAGGGAAATCATTATGTTCTAGGTATCTTTCAAATGTTAATAATGCATCATTATATCTTTGATTCCCATAATCTTCCATTGCCAAATCAATCAATCCTTTATCTGCTTCTTCTAATGATCTTATCCATTCATAACTTAGACTTTTTCTAATAACTTCGTTTTTAATATGAATATCGTCTTCGTCATAATTTATTATTCCAGCTAGGTATAGTTTACTCTTTATTTTATCAGATACCAATTTGCCCTTTTTGTATTCAATCTCTACTATGGAATTGCGTATTTCTCTGTCGTTGGTTACAATTTCTCTAATATTATCAATAGGTGCTTTGTCAAATGAAGTCAAATATAAATCTTGAACTATTTTATCGATAAGTTGGGCGTTGCATTCCCTACTTTTTAATTTATTTTCAACTTCAGAACAAACATCCCAAGAAATCCTTGGATTACCATTTGTCCAATAGAAAATTCTATCAGCTGATTCTTGATTAATAAGTAAGTTTGCTGTTTTGATAAACTCATCAAATTCCTCTCTCGAAAAATCATTTAGATATATCTTTTGTCCAATATTAAAAGGCGACACTTTGGGATCTTTAATAATTTCACTAGGCTCTACAACGCCAGATAACAAATAAGTCAAATTATAAAATTCTTTATAATTTACTCTTGCTCCAAAATAAGTGCTTCTAATTTGTGAAAATATTTGGTCTGAATAGTCTGTTTTTGTTAATGCATCTATTTCATCCAAAATAATAACCATTTTACCACCTTTCAATGTTTGAAGGAGGAAACGCAGTTCATTGGTATGCTGTTTATGGGGCGGAGTGTCTTTTAACTCAGTTCGTCTATCAAAAATAACTTTAGCTACTTCACTAAACTTTTCAGGGTATGCTTCTATTGCGTTATCAATAATGTTTTCAAAGCAACTTTTTGCTGTTGGAAAAGTATTGGATAAATCTATGTAAATAAATGCATCACCAGAAGTTTCGAATTTACGTTTAGCATTAAGCAATAAATTTGTTTTTCCCATTTGTCTTGACACCAGAACATATCCAGGCCTACCCATATCAGAAATAATATTTCTTACTTGTTTATCCGCATCTCTTTGAACATAAAGTCCTTCGGGTATTATCGTATATGGTTTAAGTATTTTCTCCATTTCTTCTTAGCTTAATTCTCTTTCCGTTTCTTTTAGAATAATTCTTAAAGTTTTATCATCAACTTTATTCAAAGTGTAAATACTCCGGAAAAATTTCTTTATAAAACGAGGTGATCCTTTTGCACTTGCAATTAATTCTTTTTTCAATTCTGGTTTTAAAATCAATTTAAATTCCTTCAATATCAATTCTATTAAATTGATAATATCGTCTTCTTTCCAATATTCAAGTTGGATAAAACTTATTTGTTGATGAATCTTTTGTTGAACAATTGGGATGTTTTTGGAGGGGTTCTCAATTGAAGAGAGGACAAATTTAATTTTGCTCAATCCATTGATAAAGTTTTTTGAAATTATTATCGAGAATATTTTTTCAGCGAACTCCTTTTGTTCTTTTTCTGAATTTATTGGAATTTCTTCTATGAAAATTATTAATTCCTTGTTTTCGTAATTTTTATTTAAAAATGAAATTAATTCCCTACTGCATTCAGAAAAATTAGACGGCTGAAATTGCGAATGTACTCCTCCAACTTTTGATGAAATTTCATAAAGAATTTCTTTAAAAAAGCTTTCAACATCTTGTCCGATACAAGGCGCTAAATTGATTTGAATAAACTCCTTTTTTGTTTTTAGAATATTTCGGATAATTAAATTTGATTTTCCACACCCCGATGGCCCAAATACCCATATTCCATATTGATTTAGTACTTGATTAAAAGTAGTATCACTCTCTCTTTCTATATAGTAAGGTTCTTTAGTACCATCATAAAAATCAAAAAGGACTTCATTAATATTCTTGTTCTCAGAAAGTGATTCAGTTAATTTAGTTTTAAATGGTAAAACTTGCAACTCTTTAAAAACTGTTTCAGAACTAAATAGTATTGAGCATAAATTTAAAGCTGCAGTTATCGCAATTTCTTGATTTTGCCTTTTATTTTTACCTTTTTCTCCATCTGCAAAATCACAAATACCTTTAACTAAAATGCAATCAATTTTGCTACCACAAGCAGAATATACACCTGCTCCTTCCATTTCTCCACCCTTTGAATCAGGGTATTGTGCTACAAGACTATTTCTATGCTCCAAATTATCTACTAGCTCTTCGCCTGAAAGAAGTCTAGTAAAAATTAGTTCTGACTTTTTATCTTGTATAGTTGTATGCTCCCAATTCTTTATGTTTTTAAATCTATTAAGTAAAATTTGGCTTGATTGGGTTTCAATTCCTCTAGAAATATCTTTGTCCTTACTGACTCTTTTAATATTGTAAGGGATTACAGATTCAGCAACAAATACGTCTCCAATTTTTTGTTTTTTTTCGTCTACCCCAAATGCAATGCCGACCATTATAACAATTTTAGATTTCAGTTTACCTAGAGCTGTTGAGACTGTCATTATTGAACTTGCTCTTGAAATTGAGCCCATCGCACACTGCACGTGTGCAACTTTGTAAAGACCAAACATTCCAAAATAGTACGTTTGATTGCCTTCAAATACTTGAATTATATTAGAATAGCCGTCTATTGGTTTTAAATTGGTATGTGTAAACTCTGTCTCTAAATCAGTTGCAGTTACTAAAAGAATTAAGTCCTCCTTTAGTAAATGTTCTATTTTTTCACATTCTATTTCTATGTAGTCTTGTTTGCTCATCTAATTCACAAAGTTAATAAATGCGTTGGCAAAATTGGCTCTTTTGGTTTTGCCTTTGTATCGGCTTTTGCGTTTGGGGCAAAACCAAATGTGCCAATGTGCGTCTGGCAGAATTCCAAAAATATTTTGTGCGGTTGGAAAAAAAATAAAACACGAAGCGTTGGGCTGTCGTGTCGGAAAAAAGTCCGCTGTTAAGTTTATATGTTGTCCTGTCGTTTCGATAATTTCTGTCAGTTTAATGGTTGTTGTGTCGGTCTTTACGCCTGCCTATAACGTAAAGTGTTTTAAACGCAATTCAGGCAAAAAAATAACTATTTTATTCGATAATCCAAAATTGCGGTTAAAACATAGTTGGACGGAGCCTCCGGGATTATGGGCATTTATTTGCCTTGGTTTTGGACGAAGATGACG